>JBNGDM010000001.1:0-44936 GCA_049975105.1 Rhodovulum sp.
CTCCTTGGTGGGAAGCGGCGGCAGGTATGCGTCTGTGCGTCAGGTTAGGAAGAGTCAGGTTTACCAGGCCCCCTTGGGGTGGGGCAGAGGCACAGACGGCGGGCAGTGAGACCTTAAAGCAGCGCGGGCAAATGTAGTCCGGCAAACAGTGCAACCATCAGTGCAGCAGCCCCTAGAGCGTCCTGCCAAAGCGTGGCTCGGGTACGAGACAGAACATTGGTCAGTTCGGACATCATTGGGGCAACCTCCTGCTGTATCTATGTTTCCTTTTTGTTCTCCTTTTGAGCGCGTGTAAAGAACTTTTTAAGAACATTTTTGAAAGCCCTCGAACATAGCGGTTAACCGACATTTATCAGGCGGATCGCGCGGTCCTGCTCCATCAGCCAAAGCAGGATGCGCGCAGCCTGTCCGCGTTCGCTTTCCAACGCCGGATCCTCGGCCAGAAGTTTGCGCGCATCGCTTTGAGCCAGCGCCATCAGTGCAGACTGACGTTCCAGGTCGGCGATTCGAAAGCGTGGCAACCCCGATTGCGCAGTGCCGATTAGGTCACCGGCACCGCGCATCGCCAAATCCTCTTCCGCGATGCGAAAGCCGTCTTCGGTTTCACGTAAGATTTCCAGCCGGCGTCGCGCGGTTTCCGTCAGCGGCGGCTGATACATCAAAAGGCAAGTCGAGGCCGTTGCTCCGCGCCCCACCCGGCCGCGCAATTGATGCAGTTGGGCGAGACCGAACCAATCGGCCCTTTCGATCACCATGATCGAAGCGTTAGGAACGTCGACGCCCACCTCGATCACCGTGGTCGCGACCAAAACTGCCGTCTCGCCCGACTGGAAGCGAGCCATTGCCGCGTCTTTTTCGGCTGCGAGCATCTGGCCATGAACAAGCCCCACCCGCCCATCGCCAAGGGCCGCGCGCAGGCGCTTGAATCGTTCCTCTGCCGCGGTGAGGTCCACGGCCTCCGACTCCTCGACGAGGGGGCAGACCCAGTAGGCCTGCCGGCCCTCGGCGATGGCGCGGCGCAGGTGCCCCACCACCTCGTCCATGCGGCCGGCCGACACCAGCGCAGTCTTGATCGGTGTGCGCCCCGGCGGTTTTTCATCCAATACCGAAACATCCATGTCGCCATGGGTGGCCAACGCCAGGCTTCGAGGAATCGGAGTTGCGGTCATCACCAGCACATCTGCGCCCTGCCCCTTTGAAGATAGCTCCATTCGCTGCGTCACGCCGAAACGATGCTGCTCGTCGACAATGGTCAATCGCAAGTCGTGGAAGCCGACGTCGTTTTGAAACAGGGCGTGTGTACCGACCAAGATCTGAATGTCACCCGACGCAAGCGCGGCCAGCTTGTCCCGACGCTCACTGCCTTTGTCACGGCCTGTCAGGATTTCAAGGACCACCCCCGCCGCCTCGGCGAGAGGTCGCAGGTTCTTAAGGTGCTGGCGCGCAAGTATTTCCGTGGGAGCCATCATCACCCCCTGCCCGCCCGCCTCGACCGCAATCAAGAGCGCCATGAAGGCCACCAGCGTCTTGCCCGCACCGACATCGCCCTGGAGTAGCCGCGTCATGCGCTTGGGCTGCGCCATATCGGCGGCGATCTCTTCCATGGTGCGGGCTTGTGCCCCCGTGGGGGTATAGGGCAGCGCGGCCAGGACCTTGCCACGAAGCCGGCCATCGCCAATTGACGGGCGGCCCTTGCCGCGCCTGACCGACGCGCGTGCCAACGCAAGTGTAAGTTGGTGAGCCATCAATTCGTCGTAGGCCAGCCGTTGGCGTGCTGGCGCTGTCGCGACAATTTCGCGTGCGCCGAGCGGTTCATGCGCCATCCGAATTGCCGCCGACCATCCCGGCCAGCCCTCACGCGCGCGAAGTGCAGGGTCGATCCACTCAGGCAAGTCGGGAAGGCGATCAAGTGCCGAATGCACCGCCTTGGCCATCACCTTAAGGCTGACACCCGCCGTCAGCGGATATACCGGCTCGAATTCGGGAATCGCTTCGGCTTCGTCCGGCGGTAACATGTGATCGGGATGCGCCATCTGGATCATCCCGTCGAAATGCTCGACCTTGCCAGATATCACGCGACGCGCGCCCTCGGGGAGGAGCCGCCGGAGATAATCGCCCTTGGCATGAAAAAACACCAAGGTGAAGGCGGTCTGGGCATCCTGCACCTGCACTCGCCAGGGCCTGCCGCGTGATTTTGGCGGGTCATGGCGCAGGATCTCGATTTCGACGGTGGCAACCTCACCCGGCGGCACCTTGAGCAGCGAAGCCCGGCGCCGGCGGTCAACGCCGGAAAGCGGTAGGGCGAACAGCAAGTCGCGTGGCTTTTCGATTCCGATCTGGGCAAGGGCGCGCGCAGTCTTGGGACCGACGCCGTCCAGTTTTTCCAGTTCTCCGAACAGCGGGAACAGAATGTCTGGCCGCCCGCTCATGCGTCCCCGATCAGGGTGAGCCAACGGTCCTCGTCCAGTGTTTCGATGCCCAGCTCCTGGGCCTTCTTCGCCTTGGAGCCCGCCCCGAGACCGGCCACCACCAAATCGGTCTTTTTCGAAACCGAGCCTGCCACTTTTGCCCCCAGCGCCTCGGCCCGCGCCTTGGCTTCGGCCCGGGTCATCCTTTCCAACGTGCCGGTGAATACTATTGTCTTGCCGGCAACGGCGCTATCGACGAAACCCTGCGGCTGCGCGGGTTCAATCTTCAACTTCGCCACCAGCCGATCGATCGAATCGCGCTCAGCCTTCTGGTGGAAGGTCGTGACAAGGGATTCCGCCATGACGCGGCCGACCCCGTCAATCGAGATCAAGTGCTCCCATTCCGACCCGTCGCCCACGTTGGCTTTTGTCATGGCGGCCTCGAAGGCGTCCCAAGTCAGGTAGTTTCGCGCCAACAGATCGGCGTTCACCTCGCCCACATGGCGGATGCCGAGTGCATAGATAAGCCGGTCGAGCGGAATCGTACGACGCGCCTCGATCGCGGCGAAGAGATTGGCGGCAGATTTCTCGCCCCAGCCTTCCCGGTTCTTCAGCTTGGAAAGGTTTCGCCCGTCGCGCTCTTCCAAGGTGAAGATATCGACTGGTTCGCGGATCGGCAGCGTGTCGTCGCGATAGAACATTTCGATCTGCTTCGCGCCCAGCCCCTCGATGTCGAACGCACCGCGGCTTACGAAATGCTTCAGTCGCTCAACGGCCTGAGCTGGGCAGATCAGGCCGCCGGTACACCGGCGGACGGAATCGCCATCCTCCCGGATCGCTTCCGAGCCGCATTCCGGGCAGGACTTGGGAAAAACGAAGGGGGTCGAGCCCATGGGACGTTTCGACAGATCGACATCCGCAACCTTGGGGATCACGTCGCCCGCACGATAGACCTGAACCCAATCACCTTGGCGGATATCCTTGCCCTCGCGTATCGGATTGCCGCGCGCATCGCGGCCGGCGATGTAATCCTCGTTATGTAGAGTCGCGTTCGACACGACGACTCCTCCCACCGTTACGGGGTGCAGACGTGCAACCGGAGATAGCGCCCCGGTGCGGCCGACCTGTATCTCGATCTTTTCCAACCGGGTCCAGGCAAGTTCGGCGGGGAATTTGTGCGCAATGGCCCATCGCGGCGTGGTCGACCGAAAGCCAAGCCGCTCCTGCAGGGCGAGATCGTTCACCTTGTAGACCACCCCGTCAATGTCGTAGCCGAGCGTCGCGCGGGCCTGCTCGATTTCCGCGTAATGGGAAAGCATCGCATCGGGGCCATCGCACAGCCGTGTCAGGCCGTTTGTGCGAAAGCCCAGCTCCGCCAGCCGGTCGATGGCGCCCTTCTGAGTGTCGGCCAGAGGCGCGGAAAGCACCCCCCAACCATAGGCGAAAAACTTAAGCGGTCGTGCGGCGGTGATCGACGGGTCAAGTTGGCGTAACGAACCGGCCGCGGCATTTCGCGGGTTGGCGAAGGTCTTTTGACTGGACGCTACCTGGCGTGCATTCAACGCCTCGAAATCGTAATGGGCCATGTAGACCTCGCCGCGCACCTCCAGAATGTCGGGCGCACCATCCAGCCGGGTAGGAATATCCTCGATTGTACGGGCGTTCTCGGTCACGTTTTCGCCGACCTCGCCATCGCCGCGCGTCGCCGCCTGGACCAGCTGACCGTCTTCGTACCGCAGACTTAGCGACAGCCCGTCGATCTTGGGTTCGGCCGTGTAGAGCAGTTCCGTTTCGGCTCCGAGGCCAAGATACCGGCGAATACGGGCGTCGAATTCGTTGATTTCCTCAGGCTCGAAGGCGTTGCCGAGCGACAACATCCGGCGTTCGTGCCGGACCTTGGCAAAACCTTCCGCGGGCGATGCCCCCACCCGCTCCGAGGGGCTATCTTTGCGCTTGAGCGTCGGGAAACGCGCCTCGATCGCGGTATTGCGCAGCTTTAGCGCATCATAGGCCGCGTCCGAAATCTCAGGGGCGTCGTCTCGATGATAGAACAAATCGGCTTGCGCAATCTCGTGCGCTAACCGATCGAGTTCGACCCTGGCCTGCGCCTCGGTCAGGTTTTCTACCGGGACATCGGCAATATGATTGGTGGTCATTTCATCCCCCGCGGCTCCCCTTGCAATGTGATAGGGGGGCAGCGAAAGGATTTCCAGCGGCCGGTTGGCTGCTGCGCGCTCAGGCTCCGAGCGCGACGCCAGGCAACTCGCTGCGCGACGGTTCAGGATCACGCAAGACATACCCGCGACCCCAGACCGTTTCGATATAAGTTTCGCCACCCGTGGCCTGCGCGAGTTTCTTGCGCAACTTGCAAATGAAGACGTCGATGATCTTCAGTTCGGGCTCGTCCATGCCGCCGTAGAGATGGTTAAGGAACATCTCCTTGGTCAGGGTCGTGCCCTTCCGCAGGGACAGAAGCTCGAGCATCTGGTATTCCTTGCCGGTCAGGTGGACGGGCTTGCCTTCCACGTCGACCGTCTTGGCGTCGAGGTTCACTTCGATCCGGCCGGTGCGGATCACCGATTGTGCGTGGCCCTTTGACCGCCGGATGATCGCGTGGATCCGCGCGACAAGTTCCTCCCGGTGGAAGGGTTTGGTCATGTAGTCGTCAGCGCCGAAGCCAAAGCCCTTGATCTTGTTTTCGGTATCGGCTGCGCCTGACAGGATGAGGATCGGCGTCTCGATGCGCGCAAGCCGAAGCTGACGGAGCACTTCGTGGCCGTTCATATCAGGCAAGTTGAGATCGAGCAGGATCAAGTCGTAGTCGTAGAGTTTCGCAAGATCGATGCCTTCCTCGCCAAGGTCGGTCGTGTAGACGTTCAAGTTGGCGTGGGTCAGCATCAGTTCGATGCTTTTGGCTGTGGTCGGGTCGTCTTCCACCAGAAGCACGCGCATTGCCAAGGTCTCCGCTTTGTCGTCGTTGAACTGTCACGAGTTCTGACGAACAATGGTTAATTTCACCTTACCTTAACAATAATCCTAGCATTTACAATTTTAAGTTGTCCAGTTAATTTCTCGTCAAGGTTGTCTGAACTCTTTGAGTGCGGTGACCTTCAGCCCGCGTACGCCATGATCGCGCACCGCGCGTTTCCAGCTATCCAACTCTTCCTCGGACAAGGCGTACCGCTCCAGCGCTTCGGCCTCGGAGATCAACCCTGCGGCAACCGCCTTGACCACGGCGGCCTTCCGGCTTGCAACCCAGCGACGCGTGTCGACCGGCGGTAAATCCGCCCGCGTCATGGTGGTTCCGTCCGGCAGCGTGACGGTCCGCGGCCCGTCGATACGTTTCAGAAACATCGGCTCTCGTCCCTCTTGCGGATGTCCCGAAACTGGCCGGGCTTGCTTAAGAGCCGGTGAAGCGAAGGCTTGAGAGTATTTCGCATTTTCCTATATTCCCTGCGAACCCTCCCAAGGAGACCTACCATGGCACTCGACGGTGCGACCCGCCCGCTCAATTCGCTCGGCTTTGCGAAGCCAGAGGGCGACACCCGTGTACTGGTGGCGATGTCCGGTGGCGTAGACAGTTCAGTCGTGGCCGCGCAACTGTCCGACGAGGGCTATGACGTGGTGGGAATAACGCTGCAACTCTATGACCACGGCGCGGCGTTGGCCAAGAAAGGTGCCTGCTGCGCAGGCCGCGATATCCATGACGCCCGCAGAGTGGCCGAACGCGTTGGCTTTCCGCATTACGTGTTGGACTACGAGAACACGTTCCGCGAAGCGGTGATCGAAGAATTCGCCGACAGCTATTTGGCCGGGGCGACACCCGTACCCTGTATCCGTTGCAACGAGCGAGTGAAGTTCCGGGACTTGTTGGAGACTGCGAAGGACCTAGACGCCGACTGCATGGCAACGGGCCATTACATTCAGCGCCGGACAGGCCCGGCGGGGCCGGAACTGCATTGTGCCGCAGATCCCGCGCGCGACCAGTCTTATTTCCTGTTCTCCACCACGCGCGAGCAGCTCGACTACCTTCGCTTCCCGCTCGGCGGCCTGCCCGACAAAGCCGCGACGCGGGCGCTGGCGACGAAATACGGGCTTCCGGTGGCGGACAAACCCGACAGCCAAGACATCTGCTTCGTGCCCTTGGGCAATTATGCCAGTGTGATCGAGAAACTTCGCCCGGGCGCGGCGGAACCGGGCGAGATTGTGCATGCGGACGGGCGCGTGCTTGGCACTCACGAGGGCGTGATTCACTACACGATCGGCCAGCGCCGGGGGCTGGGGATCGGCGGGCTTTCCGAGCCTCTTTATGTCGTTCGGCTGGACGTTGATGCGCGCCGAGTGATCGTGGGCCCGAAGCAGATGCTGGCCACCCGGATCGTGCCGGTGCGCGAGGTGAACTGGTTGGGCGACGCGCCGATGACGTCACGGCCGGAATGGGAAATTTCGGTGAAGGTGCGTTCGACCCGACCAGCGCGCCCGGCGATCCTGCGCCCGCTTTCGGAGACCGAGGCGGAGGTTGAATTGCTGACACCCGAGGAGGGCGTGAGCCCGGGCCAAGCCTGTGTGTTTTATGAGACCGGCGGGACACGGGTTCATGGCGGCGGCTGGATCTGGCGCGGCGCCTGATCCGCCTTCGGCGCGGCATGGTGGACACTGTATCGGCCGGTCGTTTTGTTGAAAGTCAAGCCAGACCGTCAAGCACTGCTCGAGCAGCGCGCAGGCCGGGCGGTTCGCCCCCCTGTCCCAAGCGCGCCATGGTTAGGTGCGCAGCTTCGGCTTGGGCCGTGCGGGCACCAGGATCGTCCAGCAGCCGCTTCAGGGCTGCGGCGATCGAGGCCGGTCTGCAGTTCTGACCAAGGAATTCCGGTACGGCGCGGGTTTCGCTTACGATGTTGACCAAGGTCACGGTATCGAGTCGCAGCATACGGCCGATGATGCGCCGGCTAAGCCAATTCATGTCATAGGCGATGACCATCGGCGTTCCTGCCGCCGCCAGTTCCAGCGAGACGGTGCCCGAGGCGGCAAGCGCGAGGTCCGCGGCTGCAAAGGCCGCACGTTTCTCGGCTGCCGCATCGGTGCTGGAGCGCGGATCGAGGATTACCGGCGCGCCAGGCCAAGTTGAGGCGAGGCCGGTCACCGCGTCCGCGACGGCGGCGGCGGCGGGCAATACGACCCGGATCGCGGGGTTGCTGCTCAGGACACATCTTAGCGCCTCACCGAAGATCGGGGCAAGACGCGAGACCTCGCCCAGACGCGACCCAGGTAGGGCAAGCAATATGCGTGCATCGGCGTCAATGCCATGGGCGGCGCGGAAAGCGGCGGCATCTTCGGGAGTGGCGCGGGGCTCCGCCACGACAGGGTGGCCGACGAAGTCGCAGCGCATCCCTTCGGCCTGCATGTAAGGCGGCTCGAATGGGAACAGC
The DNA here is from genome assembly GCA_049975105.1 of Rhodovulum sp. Lineage (GTDB taxonomy): Bacteria > Pseudomonadota > Alphaproteobacteria > Rhodobacterales > Rhodobacteraceae > Rhodovulum. The sequence continues at coordinate 7,835 of JBNGDM010000001.1, forward strand.
GCAAGCACCTGGTCGATCACCTCGGCCATTCGCGCGGCGCGCTGCGGACGCCAGGCCCAGACCGTCGGGGCAACGTAGTGCACGGTATGGGTGTGTGAGCGCGCCTTGACCCGGCGCGCAACGCGCAGATTGAAATCGGGGCTGTCGATCGTGACGAGGGCTTCCGGTGACAGTCGTACCACCTCGTCTGCGCACTGGTTGATGCGGCGCATCAAGTCGCGATAGCGCGGCAGCACCTCAGCCAGCCCCATGACGCTGAGTTCGTTCATCGGAAACAGGCTCTCCAGACCCTCGGCCTGCATGAGCGGACCGCCAACGCCGTGGAAATCCAAACCTGCCGACAACTTTTTGAGCCCGGCCATCAGAGCAGCCCCGAGCACATCGCCCGAAGGCTCTCCGGCGATTAGGAAGAGCCGCATGGCGGGCGAATCCAGAGAAAAAGCCCCAGCGCGTCTGCCCGGGCGATGGTCGCAACCGGGTCGAGAACCAGAACACCGCCAGCCTCGACAACGATCCCGGCAAGCCCGGCGCGTCCAGCGGCGTCCACCGTGGCCGGGCCAATCGTTGGCAGGTCGATACGCCGGTCCTGACCGGGTTTCGGCGCCTTGAAGAAAACGCCCAGAGCGCCGTCCGGGTCCGGACGGCAGGCGCTGCCGAACGCGGCGACCCAGTCGAGCATGGCATCTGTGCCGGGCAAGGTCTCGACGGCAAGGCAAAGCCCCTGCGCCACCACCGCTCCCTGCCCAACATCGACCGCTCCCAACGCGGTGACGATCTGTCGGGCGCGGTCGGCATCTGCCTCGTCCGCGTCGCTGGGATGCGCGCGGCTAGGCACGCCGGGATCGGGCAAAAGGTCGGGCGCAATAGAGTCGGCGCCGACCACCTGAAACCCGCCCTCCTCGAACAGGTTTACCACCGCGCGTAAGGCCGCATCGTCCCCTTGTCCGAGTAGCGGAAGAATCCGTGGAAGAAGTTGCGCGGTTTTCGGGTCTATCCGCTCTGGATCGAGCTGGGGCCGTGTAACAGCGCCGGCGAAAACCACACGCTTGATGCCCCGATCATGCAGATGGTCCAACAACAGCGCCAGCCGTTCCAACGCGAAGGTTTCTACCGGCAGCCCGTCGGGATTCTCCATCTCGAATCCCTCGACTTGAGCGATCACGCAGGGGCCGTCAGCGGCGGCAAGCGCGCGGGCAAGTCGGGCCGGCAATGCACCGCGGCCGGCGATGAGGGCGATAGGGCTTGCCATCAGCCCGGTGTGAGAAAGGACCGGTCGGATTCGGCCAGAACGAAGCCGACCATCTCGCGCACATAGGCGCTGCTGGCCTCGTCCGATAGCCGCCGCGCGCGTTCCTGGAACGACCCTTCACCCTGCGCCAACGCCTGAAATGCGGCCCTTAGCGCGGCGATATCCTCGCGCGCGACGCCGCCACGCTTGAGGCCGACAAGGTTCAACCCGTCCAGCGTACCGCGTGGCCCCTGTACGAGACCATATGGGATTACGTCGTTCGTCACCATCGTCACCGCTCCGATGATCGCCCCCTTGCCCACGCGCACCCATTGGTGGATTCCCGACAGGCCGCCAATGATCACCCCGTCCCCAATGACGCAATGCCCGGCAAGCGCAGCATGGTTGGCCATGATCACGCCATTGCCGACCTGCGCATCGTGTCCGACATGGGCGCCGGTCATGAACAGGCAGTCGTCGCCCACCCGTGTCACACCGCCGCCGCCTGCGGTGCCGGTGTTCATCGTCACGCCCTCACGGATACGGTTGCGCGCGCCCACAACCAGCCGCGTCTCCTCGCCACGGAACTTCAGGTCCTGCGGAATGTCACCGATATTGGCGAAAGGAAAGATCACCGTGCCCTCTCCGATATCCGTGAGCCCGGTGACTATGGCATGACTCCGCACCTCGACGCGTTCGCCAAGACGCACCTTCGGACCAATCACCGAAAACGGACCGACCGATACACCTGGGCCAATCTCGGCCCCGGCCTCGACGACGGCCGATGGGTGTATCTGCGCGCTGGGATCAACGCCCATCACATTACTCCTGCGGCAGATCCATCATTGCGGTGAATTCCGCCTCGGCGGCCATATCTCCCTCTACCTTGGCGATACCTTCGAATTTCCACACCTTGGACCCGCCCCGCTTGACGGAAATATGCAACTCAAGCACGTCGCCGGGAACGACCTTGCGGCGGAACTTGCATTTGTCGATTGCCATAAAATAGACCAACAGTTCCTTGTCGACCATGTCCATGGATATCCCGGTCATCACCGCCGCGGTCTGCGCCATGGCCTCGACGATGGTCACGCCCGGCATGATCGGCGTCCCTGGAAAATGGCCTTGGAAATGCGGCTCGTTCATCGTCACATTCTTGATCCCGACGGCGCCTTTGTTCGGCACGATGTCGCGCACTTTGTCGATCAAAAGGAATGGGTAGCGATGTGGAATAATCCGCTGGATCAGCTGGATGTCGGCTTCGGTCACGGCAGCACTGGTCATCTCAACGGGCTCCTTGCACTCCGGGGCCGGGCCCGGCGGCCCGTGTCCGGCAGAGGCCTAGCAACTCCCCACGTCCGGGGCAAGCCGCGCTACTCGGCATTGACAGGGGGGGCATCCGGGGTGGCCGGCCCTTGGAGGCGCCTGTCAGGCGCCGAACCGGCATCGAGTTGCGAATCGATCGCCTCAATCGCATCGTCAGTGATGTCTACCTGTTCCGCCGAGAGGATCACCGCGCCCCGTTCCAGCACCACCACCGCACCACGCTCGCGGACGATTTCGGCCACCAGCGGAAGCGCATGCCGGTAGAACGCCTGGCGGTCGGCCTCGCTGCGCTGGTTCAGCGCGCGCGACTTAGCGTCTTGGGCGCGACGAATTTCCACCACTTTCTCATCGAAGGCCTCGGCCAGCGCGCGGAACTCCTCGGGTGGCAAACTTGGGCGACGCTCGGTCAACTCCAGCTCTTCCTCGATCAGCTTGCCCTCGATCCGTCGGTTCTCGGCAGCAAGCGCTGCACTTTCGGCTTCGAGAGACGCGACCATGGCTTGGCCAAAGCGGCTATCGGTGAACAGACGGTCCTGATCGATCGTCAGAATCGGGCTACGCAATGGCAGCCCCCCGCTGATTTCCTGCGCGCCAACAGGGCCGCCCACCACGGTCCAACCGAGCAAAAAATGAAGTATCACGGCGCGCAAATTGCGCATTCGTCTAGAACCGTGTGGAGATCGTCAGATCAAAATTCTGCTCGCGATCATAGTCTTCCTTCTTGATCGCGTTCGAGAAGTTGAAGCGCAGCGGACCAATCGGAGTGTCCCAGAAAATCGAGAAACCGACCGACGAACGAAGGTTGAAATCGTCATCCACCGCACCCGGGTTATCAAGGCCCCAGACCGAGCCAACATCCGCGAACAGACCTCCGCTAATGCCGTACTCTTCGGGCAGTCCCAATGGGAACTGCGCCTCGAAACGGGCCACCGCGAACATGTTGCCGCCCAGAGCCTCTTTCTCGGTCGTGGTCAGATCGCGCGGTCCAAGGCCGTTGCCCTCGAAGCCACGGATCTTACCGTTCAGGAAATAACGATCCATAAGCCGGCTGTCTTGGCTTCCCAGCATCGACAACACGCCACCTTCGAGCTCGGCCCGAAGAGTGATTTCCTCGTTCCAAGCGGTGGTTTGCGCAGCTACAAGTGCCGTCGTCTCGATGTATTCGAGGTCGCCGCCCAGCCCCGCAAAATCCTGACTGAACTCCAAGCGCAGGCCGCGGTTCGGATCCAGTCCGGTCAGCCGGCTGTCGTAGCTCAACGTATAGCCGATCTTGGAATAGTTCAGGGCTCCGCGATCAGCATCCTCTTGAATTATCGTCGACTCGCCGGTGTAGTTGCGAAGGGTCGCCTCGCCGAAAGTGTAGCGCAATTCAAGGCGAGCGGCTTCGGATAGTGGGAACTCAAGAGCTGGGGAAACCTCAACCAGTCTGGTGTCGTATAACGAGTCGTAAGCCTCATCAGTCTCGGAATAGACTGCCGAAAACCGGAAGCGAACGTCGCGACCTAGAAAAGCGGGCTCGGCAAAGACCAAACGCGAGGTGTTGTCGTCTTCGCTGGTATCCAGCCGAAAGCTCAGATACTGGCCCCTCCCGAGGAAGTTGGCCTCGGTGAACGAAATGGCCGCACCGGGCCCATCTATTTCAGAATAGTTCAATCCGAAAGACAGCGATCCCGTGGGCTGTTCCTCGACATTGACATCGACAATCATCTGGTCGGCTGCGGTTCCCTCGCGCGCGCTCACGTCAGCCTCGGAAAAGAAGCCCAATGCGCGTATCCGATCTGCGGCTTCCCGGATTTCGCGCGGATTGAAAGGATCACCCTCAACGGTCTTGAATTGCCGCCGGATTACCCGGTCAAGAGTGGTAGCGTTGCCCTCGATATCGATGCGCTCGACGAACATGCGAGGGCCGCGGGTCACCACGAACTCCACGTCCAGGGTCAGATCACGGTCGTTGCGAACGATGCGGGGTTCCACCCGGACGAAATTCAAACCCTGCCGTATCGCAAGCCGCTCCATGCGGGCTATGACATTCTCGACCGCCACGGGCGTGTAGACTTGACCTGCAGTGATATTGGAGGCGCGCTGGAATTCTTCTGGGTCTACCTCGGCCAAGTCAGACACGGTCGTGACGTCGCCAAAGCGGAATTGCTGACCCTCGCGGATATTGAAGGTCAAAAGATAGGCATCGCGGTTCCGCGTCAACTCGGGCGTCACCGACAGGACCTGGAAGTCGATGTAGCCGCGCGACGAATAGAAATCCGTCAACACCTGTTTGTCGAACTCGATCCGGTCGGCAACGAATGTGTCTGACCGTACGAAGCGGCGGAGGATACCCGCCTGTTTTGTCGCAAGCGCACGGCGAAGGCGGCGTTCGGAGTAGGCCCGGTTGCCCACGAACGAAATCCGCTCAATTTCGACCACGGAACCTTCGGTGACCTCGAAAACAAGGTCCACGCGGTTGTCCGACCTGCGGATGACCTTCGGCATCACGCTGGCGGCCAACCGGCCCTGTTGTTCATAAGCTGCCACGATCGCGGCCGCATCGGCCTCGGCCGTGCTGGGCGAATAGACGCGGCGCGAGCGCGACTGGACGATCTCGGCCAGATCCTCGTCCTTGATGCGCGCGTTGCCTTCGAAGTTGATCACGTTGATTGTCGGGAATTCGCTGACGTTGATGACCAGCGTTCCGCCCCGCGGCACGAGTTCAACATTCTCGAACAGACCGGTGTCGATGATCGCCTGATACGCATCGTTCAGCCGGGCCGCGGAAACCGCTTCGCCGCGGCCGATGCCCGCGTAGGAAAGAATTGTCGTGGCATCGACGCGCTGATTGCCGTTCACCTCGACACTGGAAAACCGATAGGTCTGCGCCAGCACAGCTTGTGGCGCCACTGCGGATGTCCCCGCCACGCCTAGGAACACCGAGGCTGCGATAAGGTGCGCTCGCCCCCGCCGGCCGATTTCCGCGCGTTCGATTCTCGACATGTCGACGTTCCGCCCTGACGTTTTTTTCTTCAGCTTTTGCTACCGGGAACGTCTGCCGATGTCAAAAGCCTAAGGACAGAGAAGACGTGACAGATGCTTTCGCTCCGCAAAAACAGAGCGCCATGCCAGTCCTGCGCCGCGGCCGATCTCCGACGGCGCCGTCAAAGTGTCATGATATAGCCGCAGAGGCTCAGCGATATACCGATTGCGGTTGGAAACAAGAGCCGGTCTAGGCTGATATCAACAAGTAGAATCAGCCCATAGTATCCGTCGCGGAGTGTCTGGATGGCCTGGGTCATGGCGAGTCTGTCGAAGGGCCCTGTCTTTGTTCCTGTCATCTACAGGCTAACCGCAGAATGTGGCAGCATTTCGACCGTCCAAGCGATCAGCATGCTGCAATCAAGGACAGAAGATGTCGTTCGTCAGCGCGAAACTCATCAGCCCGATCAGCAGGGCCAGCCCGATGGCCATCAAGAACCGCATTGCCCGGTCACTGGGGGGGCGTCCTGTGATGCCCTCATAGAGATAGAAGACCAAGTGCCCACCATCGAGCACGGGGATTGGGAACAGGTTCAACAGGCCGACCGCTGCCGACAGCATTGCTATGAACCAGACAAAACTCTCCACACCCTGACTCGCCGCCGCGCCCGAGCTTTCGGCGATGCCGATGGGCCCAGATAAATTGCACGAACTGATCGCCCCGGTGACCATGTGGTACAGGCCCGATAGGCTGGATTGCAGAATGAAAAACAATTGATCGACGCCATAAGACAGGGCCTCGATCGGACCCGGCCTTCGGGTCGCGCTTTCAAAAGCCAGCCCACCGGTCATTCCGATCAGCCAACGCGTCTCGAATGTGCCATCGGGCATGGGCAGATCCATGGATTTCGGCGTGAGACTGAAATCCAGGAAGTCGCCATCACGCCAGACAGTAACGTCGACGGGCTCGCCATCAGTCTCGGCCACACGAGACTGTAATTCGCGGAAGGCGCGGATTGGGCTGCCGTCAATGGACATCACAACGTCGCCAGGCTGCATCCCGGCTTCGGACGCGGCCGACAGCGGCTGAACCGATGCGACGACCGGCGGAAACGGATAAGGTCCCGCCACGTCGCGTTCAACGCCATCTTGGCGCACCGTGTAGGTCGGCGCGCGGTCGGTGGGAAGCGTATCCACAACCGAATAGAATGTCGCGTAATCCGGCGTCGGGGCCCCGTTCAGTGCAAGGATGGTATCCCCGGGGCGAAGTTCGTTCCGCTCCATGGTGGCGGGGGGCAGCGGGGCCAACTGGGCTATCGTTGGCGGTTCGATCGCGACCCCCCGGCCAAGGGCGAGGACCGCAAAGACGAGGATCGAGAGCGCGAAATTGAACAGCGGGCCTGCGGCAACGGTTGCGGTGCGCGCCCAAAGCGGGGCACCGTGCATAGTATGGCGCCTAGTTTCGGCGTCCATGTTCTCCACCTCGGCCGAGGCCTTGGCGCTAGCAACGTTTGCATCTCCAAGAAACCGCACATAGCCGCCTAGGGGCAGCGCAGCGATCTGCCATTGCGTGCCGTTCCGGTCGGTACGCTTGGCAAGCACAGGGCCGAAGCCCAAAGAGAACACCTCGGCCTTAATACCAGTCCACCGGCCGACGATGTAATGGCCGTATTCGTGGACGGTGACGATGATCGACAGCGCAAGTATGAAGGCGCCGACGGTGAAGATGAGGTTCCCCGCGGAGGGAATCAGAGAAACGAAATCCAAATTCTCAGGGCCCTGGCTTGTGACTGCTCTATGCTGCAAGGGCGCTGACCGACTCGGCCGCCGCCTCACGTGCCAAATGGTCCACTTCGAGCACTTTCTCAAGGCTGAGCGGGGAATTTGTCAGCGTGCTGTCCCGCGAAAGCCGCCCCAGAACGTCCTCGACCACCTCGGCCATCTGCGTAAACCCGATACGGCGTGAGAGAAATGCGTCGAGCGCGGCCTCCTTCGCCGCGTTGAAAGCCGCGCCGCTGAGGCCGCCCGTCTCCATTACCTCACGCGCGAGCCTGAGCGCCGGCCAGCGTTTTTCGCAGGCCGGGCGAAAGTTCAGCTGGCCGATTTGCGCCAGGTCCAGCCGCGCGACCGGGAGATCGCGCCGGTCGGGCCAGTTCAGCGCATACCCAATTGCGTGGCGCATGTCTGGCGGGCCGACATGTGCCATGATTGCTCCGTCGCGGAACCCGACCAGCGCGTGGATCAGGGATTCGGGATGAACGACGGCCTCGATCCGGCCGGGATCGACCCCGAAATATTCCTTTGTTTCAATCAACTCCAAAGCCTTATTGAACATAGACGCGCTATCGACCGTGATCCGCTGCCCCATGTCCCAATTCGGGTGGCTGGAAGCCTGTTCCGGTGTCGCATTGGCCAGCGCCTCCAGCGGCCAGTCGCGGAATGCCCCTCCCGACGCGGTAATGATGATGCGTTCCACAGAGTCGATGTCTTCGCCCACCAGCGCCTGGAAGATCGCCGAGTGTTCACTGTCCACGGGCAGGATACGAGCACCACACGTCTTGGCCGTGGCCAACAAGAGCGGCCCGGCAGTCACCAGACTCTCCTTGTTGGCAAGCGCCAGCGTGGTGCCGTGTTTCAGCGCGCGCATCCCCGGCGGCAGGCCAGCGGCCCCGACGATGGCCGACATGATCCAGTCCGCCGGACGGTCGGCGGCCTCGGCCAGAGCCTCGCTGCCGGCAGCTGCCTCGACGCCTGACCCGGCCAGGGCCGATTTGAGGTCGTAATAGCATTCGGGATAGGCGGTCACGGCCATGTCGGCCTGCAACGCGCGGGCCTGTTCGGCGAGGCGCCCCACGTTGCGCCCGCCGGTCAGCGCGACCACGTCGTATTCTTCTGGCCCGCCCTGCCGATCCAAAAGGTCGACCGTGTTCTCGCCAATCGATCCAGTTGCCCCGAAAATCGTTATCCGCCGTCTTGTCATGCGCTTCTCAGAACCTCACTTCGGGAACATAGACGACTTGGGCCACCAGAAGCATAAGCAACGCCGCACCCAGGAGACCGTCGAACCTGTCGAACAGACCACCATGGCCGGGCAAGAGCGAAGAGCTGTCCTTTACCCCGGTGCGGCGTTTGATCGCGCTTTCTGCAATGTCGCCCAACTGGCTTGCAAGCGAGAGCGCCACCGATATCCAGGGCAGGTCCCGACCGGCATTGGTGAAGGTCAGGAACACCACCCCGATCAGTGCAGCCGAAACCCAGCCTGTTACAGTGCCCGACCAGGTCTTTTTCGGACTGATGCGGGGCCAGAACTTCGGCCCGCCGATAAAGCGCCCCGCGAAATACCCGGCGACGTCAGTGACGATCACCACCAGCACCAACCAGACCAACCAGACCATGCCGTATTCCGCACGAAAACTGGCAAGGCCATAGCCCGCGATCAGGATAGCCGACGCGTAGACGACGTAAAGCAGCCTGTCCTTCGTGATCCGCCCGGCACCTACCAGTGCTGGTGCGATCAAGAGCGGCAACGCATAGATTTCCGGCAGCGCCCAGGCCGCCAGAACCGCCCCCCCGGACAGCAGGCCAAGTGCCACCGGAAAATGGCCGGTTTCCGGAGCCATCATCCGCCCCAGTTCCCAGATCATTATGCCCGAGACGATTGCGGCAAGGGTTGTGAACCAGATGCCGCCCATCGCGATCAGGACGATGCCGACCACCGCCATCGCGGCCCCCGAGGCCAGCCTCGCCGACAAATCCTCCCAAGTTCCCCGAACCGCCATCAGGCCTTGACCGCTCCGAACCGGCGTTCGCGAGTGCCGAAGTTCGACATGATCTCGGCGAAATGCGCGCGCGTGAAATCGGGCCAGAGCACCGGCGTGAACTCGTATTCGGCATAGGCCGATTGCCACAGCAGGAAGTTCGAGATGCGCGCCTCGCCCGAGGTACGGATCACCAGATCCGGATCGGGCAAAAGGCAGGTATCTAGAAAATGCGCCAGTGTCTCGGCGTCCACGTCTTCAGGATCGAGCCGTCCCGCGGCCACCTCGCGCGCAAGCCGCTTGGTCGCACGCGCCACCTCGTCCCGGCCACCGTAGTTGATGGCAATGGTTAGATGGACAACATCGTTGCCCTCGGTGAGTTCCTCGAGCCCCCGCATCATTCGCACCAGCTTGGGATCGAGCCGGTCGCGATCACCGATGAAGCGCACCCGCACACCTTCGTTCAGAAGCGCCTGCGCCTCTTTTTGGATGTAACGTCGAAACAGGGTCATCAGGCCTGTCACCTCGGCCTGGGTGCGTTTCCAGTTCTCGGTCGAGAAAGCGAAGATCGTCAGATATCGAATGCCGAGGTCGGGGCAAGCCTCGACGATCTCACGCACACGGCGCGCTCCGGCCTGGTGACCGAAGAGACGCGGCCGTCCGCGCATCTGCGCCCAGCGGCCGTTGCCGTCCATGATCACCGCCACATGGGCCGGGCCGGTCCCGTTGTTGTCCTTCGCGGCCACGCCGCCCCCTTTCCGACCCACAGGGATCAGACCTGCATGATCTCGTGCTGCTTGTTCTCCAGCGCCTTATCGATCTCGGCGATGTGCTTGTCGGTAAGCTCCTGGATTTCGTCATGCCAGATTTTCTGATCGTCTTCGCCCATGCCCGCCCCTTTGGCTTTTTTCAACTGTTCCATCCCGTCTCGACGGACGTTGCGTACGGCCACACGGGCCTGTTCGGCATATTGCGCGGCAACCTTTGTCAATTCCTTACGCCGTTCCTCGTTCAACTCGGGGATCGGCAGCATGATGATCGTACCGTTGGTCTGGGGGTTTATTCCGAGGCCGGATTCCATGATCGCCTTTTCGACCTTGTTGACCAGCGATTTGTCCCAGACATTGATCGTGACCATGCGAGGTTCGGGCACGTTGACTGTGCCGACCTGGTTTATCGGTGTAGATGCGCCATAGGCATCCACCATGACGGGGTCGAGCATGCTGGCCGATGCCCGCCCGGTCCTGAGCGAGGCAAACTCATGCCGCAGGGCAGTCATGGCGCCGTCCATGCGGCGTTGCAGATCGTCGAGGTCGATTTCAAGATCGTCGTCGGCCATGTGTCTGAACTCTTGCTGGTCGGGATGGTTGTCGCGTTTCGCGCATGCTATAGCGCTATCCGTGTACTATTGTATAGGTGCCTTGCCCCGATAGAATTCCCCGCAAGCCGCCCGGTTCGTCGAGGCTGAACACGATAATCGGCAGATTATTGTCACGCGCCAACGCAATCGCCGAGGCATCCATGACCTTTAGATTCTTCACCAATACATCGTCATAGGTGATGTCGGAATACCGCTGGGCGTCGGTGGTCGTCATGGGGTCCTTGTCATAGACCCCGTCCACCTTGGTGCCCTTGAAGATCGCCTCGCAGGCCATCTCGTTCGCGCGCAAAGTCGCAGCGGTGTCCGTGGTGAAGTAGGGGTTGCCGGTTCCAGCGGCGAAAATGATCACGCGCTTTTTCTCGAGGTGCCGCACGGCGCGGCGGCGGATGTACGGCTCTGCCACCTCGTCCATCCGGATCGCGCTGATCACACGGGTGAATACTCCCATACCTTCCAGCGCGGATTGCATAGCCAGCGCGTTCATCACGGTGGCCAGCATCCCCATATAATCGGCGGTTGTCCGCTCCATTCCCTGCGCGGAACCCGCCAGCCCGCGGAAAATGTTGCCGCCGCCGATCACCATGCAGATCTCGACGCCCAGTTCGCGGACCGCTTTGACCTCGCGCGCAATGCGCTCGACCGTGGGCGGATGCAGGCCGTAGCCCTGATCCCCCATGAGCGCTTCACCCGAAATTTTGAGGAGAACACGCTTGTAGGTGGGCTTCGGTTGATTGGCGCCGCCGTCGTCCATACGCTCTGCCCTTGCTTGGTTTTCTTGCATCGCTGGCAAAATGTCGGAAAAGCCCCAAAGGTTCAACGGCGAACGAGGCAATGCACGCATGCAACCATCCGATCTCGACCCTGCCCGCCCGGTTCTGATCGCCGGTCCGACGGCCAGTGGCAAATCCGCGCTGGCGCTAGCCATCGCCGAGGCTCAGGGCGGAGTCGTCGTGAACGCGGATGCCCTTCAGGTGTTCGCGGGTTGGCGGGTATTGACCGCGCGGCCGGCGGCTCAGGACGAGGCGCGTGTGCCGCACACGCTTTATGGGCATGTTGCATGGGATGCGGCCTATTCCGTGGGTCATTGGCTGCGCGACTTGACCCCCATTCTGGAGGGGCCCGACCGGCCGATCATCGTAGGCGGGACGGGGCTTTACTTCACCGCACTGACCGAAGGTCTGGCAGATATCCCACCAACGCCCTCGGCAATCCGGGCAGAGGCCGATGCGCGCATAGCATCCGGCGATGTCGCCGGCCTGCTGGCTGAACTGGACGCGCAAACCGCGGCGCGGATCGACATACGTAATCCTGCACGCGTCCAGCGTGCCTGGGAGGTTCTTCAAGCAACGGGTCGAGGCCTTGCCAGCTGGCAGGACGACACGCCCCCGCCCCTGTTGCCACTGTCCGCCGTTCAGCCCCTTGTCATCGACGCGAAGCGCGAGTGGTTGAACGCGCGCATCGACGCGCGCTTCACCCGAATGGTCGCGAACGGCGCGCTCGAGGAAGTACGCCGCAACCTGCCCCGCTGGGACCCCAAGCTTCTTTCGGCACGCGCCATAGGCGCGCCGGAATTGGTGGCCCATCTCCGGGGGGAAATGTCGAGGGAAGAGGCGATCGCCGCGGCGCAACTCGCGTCAAAGCGATATGCGAAACGGCAGCGAAGCTGGTTTCGCAGCCGGTTCCGCGCGTGGCAGTGGATACCGGCAGATTGACGGCCCGCATAGATCGCAAAAGCGACAGACCAGCACGATTTCAACCAAGTCGGGTTTACCGATGCTGCCGAATCATTGAATCCTTGCTCTGTTCGAACCTCGACTATTTGCTGAACGCGCTCGCTGTGCGTTTCAAAATGGGATATCGCCGCCATGACGCTGTTTCCCGAAATCCGTGTCGTCCCGTTCTCGCGACTGACGCAGGGCAGCCGCTGGCGCGCCGAGGCGATGCGCAGCTACTCTGCCCCCCAACTTCTATGGATTACCAAGGGTCAGGGGCGGATCACAGTCGCAGGCGTCACCCGAGGCTACGGCGCACATAACGCGATCTATATTCCACCCCACACGATGCATGGCTTCGAGATGACGGGTCAGGTCTATGGTTCAGCGGTGATGTTTTCGGGCATTCCCGATCTCGACCTGCCGGATACGCCGCACCACCTGCGAGTTCGCGATGGCCAGGTCCAGATCGAGATCGCGACCCTGCTCGACAGTCTTGAGCGCGAATTGTCCGGCCGCCGGACGGGCTCAAGCCGCGCAATACGGCATTACGCAGGGCTGATCTCGGTTTGGTTGGAGCGCCAGATCCTTATGGCCGAGGACATTGCGACAGCACCGGATTCGGCGCGCCGGCTGGCGGCCGGCTTCGCCGCTCTGGTCGAAAAGGAATTCCGCAGCCCGAAATCGGTCTCGGACTATGCGAGCGAACTCGGTGTCACGTCGACCCATCTGACGCGCATCTGCAACCAGACCTGCGGACGGACCGCGTCCGACCTGCTGGCAGAACGCAAGATCAGCGAGGCCCGCCGTCTGCTAGCTGACACACGAGCCCCGATCAAAGAGATCGCGCAGGCGCTTGGCTATGCATCGCCGGCCTATTTCACACGCGCCTTCCAATCCCGCACCGGCGCCACGCCCAAGGAATTTCGTAAGGCCGACTAGGCGAGTGCGCCGCGCGACAAACGCGGCTTAACCCGGCAGCTTTCGGTTGCACGACCAGCCAATGTCGTTTTTTCTATAAAAGGATGTCGCTTTCCGACATGGAAGCGGCGCGCGACGATCGGCACGAACGGACCATAGCGTGTCGAGCCTTCGAGCGGAGGTAAGGCATGACCAATATGCGCAAGAACGCTACCGCCGAAGTAACGGCACAGGCCTTGCCTGCCGCCGGACCGAGACCAATCCAGGGAGACGCCACATGACGAGACCTTACAGCACCTCTGAGCGGTCCCATCCAGCCGCAGAAATGTATGCGCGCGAGTGCCGTGAGGGCCTAATGAGCCGCCGCGAATTCCTGTCCCGTGCAACCGCGCTGGGCGTCGGCGCCACGGTCGCCTACGGCATGATCGGCCTGCCTGCGCCCGCCCGCGCACAGACGGCACCGCGAATTGGCGGCACGCTGCGTGTCCAGATGAACTGCCGCGAACTGAAGGATCCGCGCACCTACGATTGGTCAGAGATCGCGAACGAGACCCGCGGCATTATCGAGTATCTCGTCGAGGTGCAGCGCGACGGCTCGCTGCGACCGATGCTGCTGGAAAGCTGGTCGGCGAACGACGACGCCACCGAATACACGCTGAATGTGCGCCAGGGCGTGAAGTGGAACAACGGAGACGATTTCACCGCCGAGGACGTGGCTGCCAACATCATTGGCTGGTGCGACGAATCCGTTGAGGGCAACTCGATGGCGTCGCGTATGGCCTCGCTTATGAAGGACGGTAAGGCCGCCGAAGGAGCGGTCGAGGTGGTCGACAGCCATACCGTCAAGGTCAAGCCTCTGTCGCCCGACGGCACGCTGATGTTCGGCATGGCAGACTACCCGGCTGCGATCATGCACCGGGACAAGATCGGCACCTCGGTGCTGGACCATGGCATCGGCACCGGCGCGTACATGTTCGATGAGTTCAAGGTCGGCGAGAAAGTAGTGCTGGTGAAGAACCCCGATCATACCTATTGGGGCGAGTCCTTCCTCGACCGGGTCGAGTTTCTCGATTACGGCACCGACCCTTCGGCCTGGCTGGCCGGCGCGGATGCCGACGAGTTCGACATGACTTATGAAACAGTGTCGGATTTCATCGACATCTTTACCTCGCTGGGCTGGGTCGAAAGCGAGGTCGGCACCTCCTCGACCGTGGTGATCCGCCCCAACCAGGAGGCCGAGGTCAACGGCATGAAGCCCTATGCCGACGTCCGCGTGCGCCGGGCGCTGGCACTGGCCGTTGACAATTCCATTCCGCTTGAGCTCGGCATCTCGGGTCGAGGGCAAGTCTCGCGCAACAACTTCCATGTCGCGCCGGGCGTGCATCCCGACTACGCGGAGATCGCCGCGCACGAGAAAAACATCGAGGAGGCCCGCCGGCTGATGGAAGAGGCCGGGATGTTGGACTACGAGCACGAACTCGTGTCAATCGACGACGATTACCGCAAGAACACCACAGACGCTGTCGCCGCACAACTGCGCGACGCGGGTTTCAAGATCAAGCGCACGGTGATGCCGGGCTCCACCTTCTGGAATGACTGGACCAAATATCCGTTCTCGTCCACCAACTGGAACCACCGCGAGACCGGCGTGCAGTTGCTGAACCTCGCCTATCGCTCGACCGCGGCCTGGAACGAGACAGGCTACCGTTCCGAGGCATTCGACACGCTCTTGAACGAAGCGACTGCCATTGCGGATAGCGACTCGCGCAAGGCGACGATGGCCAAGCTGGAACAGATGATGGTCGATGACGGGGTGGCGATCATTCCCTATTTCCGCTCGCTCTACCGCCACTACAAAGAGGGCGTGGTGAACGCGGAAATGCACCCGAAATACGAGATCAACATACACCATCTGGGCTGGGCTTGACTGGCAAAGGGTGACGTCACCGGGGGCGGTCCCGCCCGTCCCCGGACCTGCGGCCCGCTCGGCGGACACAGTTCACGACCTCCCGCCAGCGCCGAGGCCGGCGCCGCGGGAAGACGACAGGGGGGCAGATGGCACTATTCATTCTCAGGCGCTTGGGCGTCATGGCACTGACAGCGCTGTGTATGACCCTGGTCGTATTCCTGCTGACGAACCTTCAGCCGAACCTTGAAAAGCTGGCCAAGACCCAAGCGGGCTCGCGCATCACCGATGCCGAGGTCCAGAGTTGGCTGGACCGCAACGGCTATGGTGAGCCGATCCTGTCTCGCTACGGGCAATGGCTGGGCGTCTTGCCAGGCTCTGTCGCGACCGGTGCCGAGGGCCGGCCGGCCGGCGGGCGCTGCCTGCGCGGGGCAAGTGGTGTGGAGAGCCTTGCCGAAGTGCCCCGTTTTTGCGGCGTGCTGCAGGGCGACTGGGGCTATTCCACCAAATACCGCGTGCCGGTGGCCGAGGTGATCGGCGAACGCCTGCTGCGTACCGGTCTCCTGATGTTCTGGGCCTTCGCCGTGATGGTGCCGATGGCCCTGATCATCGGGGTGCTGGCCGGCATGCGCGAGGGCTCAGCCACCGACCGGACGCTTTCCACTTTTTCCATCGCCTCCACCTCGACACCGGAATACGTTTCAGGCGTTATCTTCGTTGTGGTGTTCGCCTCTTCCATGGTCGGCCTCAAGTGGTTCAACGGCTCGGCCAAGTCTGCCGTTGATGGCGTTACCTTCGAGAATTTCACTTTGCCGGTGGCGACCATCGCGCTCTACGGCATGGGTTACATTGCGCGGATGACGCGGGCCTCGATGGCCGAAGTGATGACCGCGCAATACATCCGGACGGCACGGCTCAAGGGCGTCAAGTTCCGCGACATCGTGCTGAAACACGCGCTGCGCAACGCGCTGATCGCGCCGTTCACCGTGATCATGCTGCAATTCCCGTGGCTCTTGACCGGGGTCGTTATCGTCGAGGCGCTGTTCGTCTACCCGGGTTTCGGCAATGCGTTGGTGGAGGGGGCCCAGAACAACGATATCGACCTGCTTCTGGCGGTCTCGGTGGTGGCTGTGGTCGTCGTGCTGGTAACCCAGCTGATATCCGACATTGGCTATGCCGTTCTCAACCCGCGCATCCGCGTTTCATAGGGGGAGCCGATGGAACCGCTGACATGGACGGGCGCGCTTGGCCCCTACCTGAACCCGGCAATCCAGATCGCGGCGCTGTCGCTGATCGTTTCGGTGATCGGCAATATACTTGTGTCGCTTTTCACCGCCGAAGAACGTCTGCAATACGGGCCGGACGGGGCGGTGATGCGGGCAAGCAATGCCACCCGCTTCACCCGCGCCGCGATGCTCCTGTCGCTGGCGGCGGTCATCCTTGTCCTGCTGGGTTATGTCATCGGCGGCATCGTGATGCCGGCCGAGCAGAAGGGTATCGTCGGGCGTATCTCGGCCCGATTGCTGCCGGTCTGGATCGCGCTGGCCGTGACATTCGCCGTCTCGGTCATATTCAAGCGGCGGCTTGGGCTTTACGGAAACCTGTTCGACAACATAGTGGGCATGATCGGCTTTGGGCTGGTGATGTTCTGGGTGTTCACCGCACTCTTCGCCAACCTTGTCGTGACCTTCGATCCCGTTCAGGACGTCATTTCAGGAATGAAGAACAAGGCACCGGGCACGCCCCTGCCCTCGCCCGAGGACGGGCAATACGGATATTACCTTCTTGGCGGCGATGCTCTGGCGCGGGACGTCTTTTCCCGCATGGTGATGGGCGCTCGGGTGGTGTTGACCATCGCGCCGGCGGCTACGCTGTTTGCTTTCATGGTTGGGATCGTACTGGGGGTGCCGGCGGGCTACCTCGGCGGAAAATTCGACACGATCCTTTCCTTCATCGCGAACCTCGTCCTCGCTTTCCCGGTGATTCTGCTGTTTTTCCTGCTGGTCACGCCCGAAATCGTACTAATGGGTGTGCCAACCTACATGGCCGCGGTGTTGTTCCTGTTTCCAATCATCTTTCTCGTGATCCTCTGGAACTCACGCTTTCACACGAAGCCGATGACCAGAAATCTCTATGTCGGACTGACGTTGCTGATCGGCGGCTGGTTGTATCTCGGTCTAGCCTGGAACCAGGATCCGTTCGGTTTGATCTCAATCCCGGGTGGTGTCTTGATCGTTTTCGTCTCGGTGGTGTTCGTCAATTCTCCCACCGTGTTCCGCATAGTCCGCGGCCTTACGCTGGATATCCGCACCCGCGACTATGTAGCTGCCGCCCAGACACGCGGCGAAGGCCCCTGGTACATCATGCTCTGGGAGATTTTGCCGAACGCGCGGGGTCCGCTTCTCGTCGATTTCTGCCTGAGGATCGGCTATACCACAATCCTGCTTGGCACACTCGGTTTCTTCGGCCTAGGCCTGCCGCCCGAAAGCCCCGACTGGGGTACCTCGATCAATTCCGGGCGGGGCCTTTTGCAATTCTTCCCCTTCCCGCCGCTGGTCCCCGCCGTCGCGATCATGAGCCTCGTGCTGGGTCTGAACCTGCTGGCCGATGGCCTGCGCGAAGAAAGCCTGAAGGACTGACGCCATGACAAAGTGGGAGTATGATGGCCCCATTCTGGAAATCGACAAGCTGTCGATCAGTTTCTTCACTAGGCTGAGAGAAATTCCCGCAGTGATGGATTTTTCCGTCACGGTGAATCCCGGCGAGGCGGTTGGGCTGGTGGGCGAATCCGGCTGTGGCAAGTCCACCGTGGCGCTTGGTGTGATGCAGGATCTCGGCGTGAACGGCCGCATCGTCGGCGGGACCATCAAGTTCAAGGGACGTGACCTGGCCGATCTCTCAGAGGAGGAATTGCGCGATCTCCGTGGCAACGAGATCGCGATGATCTACCAGGAGCCGATGGCGAGCCTGAATCCGGCGATGAAGGTCGGCAAGCAGCTCGTCGAAGTGCCGATGATCCATGACGGCACGCCCGAGAAGGAAGCGCTCAAAATGGCGCGGCAGGTCGTAGAAGACGTGCGCCTGCCCGACCCCGACCGGATCCTCGACGCCTATCCGCACCAGCTTTCGGGCGGCCAGCAACAGCGCATCGTCATCGCCATGGCGCTGATGTCAAAGCCATCCCTTCTGATCCTTGACGAGCCGACCACCGCGCTCGATGTCACGGTCGAGGCGGGCATCGTCGATCTGGTAAAAGACCTCGGCAAGAAATACGGCACCTCGATGCTGTTCATTTCGCACAACCTTGGGCTTGTCTTGGAAACCTGCGATCGGCTTTGCGTGATGTATTCCGGCGAGGCGGTCGAACGCGGAAGCATCAAGGACGTATTCGACAGAATGCGTCACCCCTACACGCAAGCACTGTTTCGCTCGATCCCGTTGCCGGGCGCGGACAAGAATACCCGCCCGCTGGTCGCAATCCCCGGCAACTTCCCCTTGCCCCACGAACGCCCGTCCGGCTGCAATTTCGGCCCCCGCTGCGTCTATTTCGAGGCCGGGCGCTGCGACGCTGGCCATATCCATATGACCGACGTCCCCGGCGACGCCCGTCACGAGACCCGCTGCCTGCGTTTTCAGGAAATCGATTGGGATGCGCCGCCCGAATCCGGTGCCCGGACGGACAAGCCCGAGAGCGGCGACGTGATCCTGAAGATGGACGACCTTAAGAAGTACTACGAGGTTTCGGCCTATAGTCTTTTCGGATCGGGCGGCACGAAAGTCGTCAAGGCCAACGAAACGCTGAGCTTTGCCGCGCGAGAATCCGAGACGCTGGCCATCGTCGGGGAATCGGGCTGTGGCAAATCCACCTTTGCCAAGGTACTGATGGGGCTTGAAACGGCAACGAGCGGCAAGATCCTGCTCGACAACCGGGAAATCCAGGACATCCCGATCGAGAAGCGCGGCTCGAAGACCGTGGCCGATGTGCAGATGGTGTTTCAGAACCCGTTCGACACGCTGAACCCTTCGATGACGGTCGGACGTCAGATCATGCGCGCGCTTGAGGTGTTCGGCGTGGGCGAAACCGAAGCGGATCGGCGCAACCGGATGCTGGACCTGCTGGACCTCGTAAAACTGCCGCGCGAATTCGCCGACCGAATGCCGCGCCAGCTTTCTGGCGGACAAAAACAGCGCGTCGGCATCGCGCGGGCCTTTGCAGGCGACGCGCGCATCGTAGTAGCCGACGAACCCGTTTCGGCGCTCGATGTCAGCGTACAGGCCGCGGTCACAGACCTGCTGATGGAGATCCAGCGCGAGCAGAAAACGACCCTTTTGTTCATCTCGCACGATCTCTCCATCGTTCGTTACCTATCCGACCGGGTTATGGTGATGTATCTGGGACATGTGGTCGAGATCGGCGCGACAGACCAAGTGTTTGCCCCGCCCTACCATCCCTATACCGAGGCTCTGCTGTCCGCCGTTCCGATCGCAGACACGCATGTCAAGAAGAAGCGGATCGTGCTGGAGGGTGACATCCCCTCGGCAATGAATCCTCCGCCCGGTTGCCCTTTCCAGACCCGCTGCCGCTGGAAAGACCGGGTTCCGGGCAACCGGTGTGAACGCGAGGTCCCGCCGCTGGTCACGCTGGCAGAGGGCCACCGTGTCAAGTGCCACCTCTCGCAGGAGGTGCTGACCGAGATGGAACCGGTGATCGAGATCGCCGCCGAGTAAGCCGCCTTATCCCGGACCCAGCGTGCGGAAGCGCTGTTCCTGCCGCGCCGTCCAATTAACGGTCAATACTGGGCCGTCTTGGCGCTGTTCCTCCGATTCGACCACGCCCTGAGCATAAAGCCAGGCGCGTTTCCTTCCCTCGTCATGGCCAAGTTGAACCTTACGTCGTGTACGCGCTTCATCCAGCGCCCGCGTCACGGCATCCAGTAGTTCGTCCACCCCTTCACCCGTCCAGGCCGATAGGCTCATTACTCCCTCGTGCCTTGCCGCAACGGACTGCAGCGCGGCGCTCGCAGAGGGCTCCAAAAGATCGGTCTTGTTCCAGACCTCAATCAAGGGCGTTGCCTCCACCACGCCGAGCTCCGCCAATATCGTGCGTACATCCTCCGCCTGGATTTCGGTCTCGGGGTGGGCAATATCGCGCACATGCAGGATCAGATCGGCCTCCAACACCTCTTCCAATGTGGCGCGGAATGCTGCGACCAATTGCGTCGGCAAATCCGAAATGAACCCCACTGTATCTGAAAGGATCACCTTTAACCCCGTGGGAAGCGTTACCGCCCGCATCGTCGGGTCCAGCGTGGCGAAAAGCATGTCCTTTGCCATCACCTCTGCGCCGGTAAGGCGGTTGAACAACGTGGATTTGCCCGCGTTGGTATATCCCACCAGTGCGACCACCGGGAACGGCACCTTGCGCCGTGCGGCGCGATGCAGATCGCGTGTCTTTGCGACCTTCGACAGCTGACGGCGCAGCCTGGTGATCGCCTCGTCGATGGCCCGCCGGTCGGCCTCGATCTGGGTCTCGCCCGGGCCGCCAACAAATCCGAGGCCGCCGCGCTGCCTTTCCAAGTGGGTCCAGGCACGGACCAGCCGCGTGCGCTGGTAGGACAACGCGGCGAGTTCCACTTGAAGCACGCCCTCGCGCGTACGCGCTCGGTCGGCGAATATTTCTAGGATCAGGCCCGTGCGGTCGAGGATCTTGACCTTCCACTCGCGTTCCAAGTTGCGCTGCTGCACCGGCGTCACCGGCCCGTCGATCAACACGAGCTCCACGTCCGCTGCCTTAAGTCGCGCGCCTAGTTCCGCGATCTTGCCAGAGCCGAAGAGCAGCCCGGGCCGTGCCTTTGGCAGCGGAACGATCTCTGCCCCGACAACCTCGAGATCGGGAAGCGCAGCGGCCAGAGCGACGGCCTCCTCCAACGCCGGGCCAGGCTGCCGCCGATCGCGATCGGACGAAATGTCAGGATGCACCACCCAAGCGCGGGTGATGCGCGGAGCGCACTCCTCGGTCTTAGACGGACTCAATCCTCACCGTCATAAAGATTAATCGGCTGCGACGGCATGATGGTCGAAATCGCGTGCTTGTATACCAGCTGGGATTGCCCGTCGCGGCGCAGGAGCACGCAGAAATTGTCGAACCAAGTGATCACCCCCTGAAGCTTGACTCCGTTGATCAGGAAGATCGTGACCGGGACCTTGGTCTTGCGAACATGGTTAAGGAATGCATCCTGCAAATTCTGCTTGTCGGCAGCCATTCGATTATTGCCCTTGTTGTCTGGTTCTGCCCGTCGGCGGACAGCCGTCGTTCCGTCAGCAGAGTATGTCGCGAGGAATTGATAGATTCCACCCCTCTTAACAGGTCTTTACAGCGAAATTTCTCGCGACGCCGTCAGTTGCGCCAGAATTCCGGGTTCAGAAGCGCTATGATGGCCAAAGTCTCAAGTCGGCCGACCACCATGGCCCCAGCCAGTACCATCCGCGCGGGTTCTCCGAGCAAGGCATAAGAGATCCCGGGTTCGATCGCCGCGACGGCCAGCGGCCCTGTCGTCGTCAGCGCAGCCACGGTCAGCACCATGGACGTGTCGAAATTCAGCCCCGCCGCTCCCAGCGCGGTCATCGTGACGGCAACCGACAGTGCGAACAGCATGAAGAAGACAAAAGCAATTTGTGCGCCATGGCGCCTTATCCGCCTTGCGAAAGCACCCGCCCCACCCACCGAATGTGGGTGAACGAGTTTTTCCATTTCACGCACCCCGTGCTTGTAGAGCGCATAAATCCGCAAGAGCTTTACGCCGCCCGCCGTGGTCGCCACACCGCCCCCGAACACGGAGAGACCTACGAGGATCAAACCCGGCGTGGCAAGGCCGGACCAGCTTTGCGCATCCGCCCAATCACTCGAGACGAAGCCAGTTGTCGTGAGAAAGGAGGTCACGGTGAACACCGCGCCCCACAATGCGCGCAGCGCCGCGACAAGATCCTCTTCCGCCTGGATTTCATAAGCACCCAACCAGTGTCGAGCGAAGAGAAAGAGCGTTACCGCCCAGGCGATCGCGACGCCCATACGAAGCTCCATGTCAACCTTTAGCGCGCGCCAGCTTTCGGCGCGGAAATCGAACATGAAGGTCTGACGGGTAAAGGCAAAGATGAAGAATCCCCACAGAAACACTTCGCCCGCTATGCCGCTTTGGCCACCGGGCACGCCGCCCACAGGGGATATGCCCGAGGTCGCCAGTACCGACATCGCGTGGCATGCCGCGACCAGTGGCCCCTCTCCGGCGACGAGCATCAGCACCCACAGACTTGCCGTCAGCCCGAGATACACCGGCGCAAGCTGCCCGGAGAACCGCACCAGACGGCCGCGCGGGTCTGCGGCTTGGTTTGCCACCGCGCCTTCGCCCCGCACGCCGCCGGCGCCGCCCTCCCCGGTTGTGACCTCGAACCCACCTAAATTCATCGGCGCGAAAATCGAAATCGCGGTCACCCAAATGAAAAAACCACCGAGCCAGCCCACCAGCGCGCGCCAAAGATGCACGCCCGAAGATAACCAGTCCGGGTCGTAAAGAGTGGCACCCGTGGTCGTCAGGCTTGAAACCATCTCGAAGTAGCCATCAAAGAAGGCCGCACCGGGCACCGCTTCGACGAAGGGAACGGCGAGCATCAGCGGCAAAACCGTATAGAATCCCAGCATCGCCAACAGGTGGCTCCGGGCCTGGTTCTCGACCGCATTGTTTATCGTAGCCAGCCCTATCAACGCCGCCAGCACGGTGAAGATAAGACCCGAGTAAAAGAAGCTGCGCGCGGTCAGCCAGTCGCGCTCGGCAAGCGCCACACCAACCGGCAAAAACATCGCCAGAGCCCCCACCCCCATGAGGATCACCAGGAACGGAAGGTCCGCGAGCCGGCGCATAGAATCAGAAAAAATCTATGGAGACCTGCAACAGGCGCTCCACTTCCGGCACGTCGGCGGCAAGCGCAAAGATCGCAACCACGTCGCCTTCCTCGATCCGAGTATCGCCCCTAGGCCGGATCACCTTGCCTCCCTTCATCACGCCACCGATCAGTGCACCCTCGGGGAAGTCGATATCCTGCACTTTTTTGCCAGCCATCGGCGAGGTCGACAGCACTTGCGCCTCGAGCACCTCGGCCTCGGCATCGCCGATGGAATAGACACCACGCACCCGGCCGTGACGAATGTGGCGCAGGATGGAACTGACCGTGGTGGCGCGCGGGTTGATGTAGGCGTCGATATCCAAGGGCCCCATAAGCGGAACCATAGACGGGTCATTGACCAGCACGATCGCCATGGGACAACCTGCCAGCTTGGACCGGACCGCGGCCAGGAGGTTCGTCTTGTCGTCATCGGTCACCGCCAGCACCGCGTCGGCCCGGTCGATATTCGCTTCTTCCAGAAGGGTGACGTTCAGACCGTCCCCGTTCAAGACAATCGTGCGTTCCAGAGCATCTGCCGCAGTCTCGGCACGGGCGCGGTCCATCTCGATCACCTTGGCCCGGATGCGATCCTCGCGCCGCTCCAGCGCCTGCGCGACGGCCAAACCGACATTGCCTCCGCCTATAATGACGACGCGCTCTTGCTTGCGCGTGGACTTGCCGAAGATCTCGAGCGTTCGGTTCACATCCTCGACATGGGAAAAGACATAGACCTGATCCTCGGGGAAAAGCTGGTCATTAGGTTCGGGCGCGAACAGTGTGCCCTCGCGCCGAACGCCCACCACGATGGCCCGCAGCGTCGAGAAAAGATCAGTCAACTGCCGTAGCGGTGTGTTCACCACCGGGCAGTCCTCTTCGAGCGTGATGCCCAGCAATTGCGCCTGCCCGCTGAGAAAACTCTCGGTGTCGAACGCCGCAGGTGCCGAAATGCGCTGGAGTGCCGCTTCAGCGACTTCCCGCTCGGGGCTGATGACCACATCAATCGGCATATGATCGCGGCGGTAGAGATCGGAATAGATCGCCGTCAGATAGGATTGCGACCGTAACCGCGCGATCTTGCGCGGGATTGCAAAGACCGAATGCGCCACCTGGCAGGTGACCATATTAACCTCGTCGGACTGGGTGGCGGCGATGATCATGTCCGCATCACGTGCACCGGCCCGTTCCAGGATATCCGGGTAGGACGCATGACCGGTGATGCCCTGAACGTCCATGGCATCCGTCGCTCTGCGGATCAGATCGGCATTCATATCGACGATGGTGACGTCGTTTTTTTCGCCTGAAAGGTGGCGGGCGATTTGCCAACCGACCTGGCCTGCACCGCAGATGATGACCTTCATTCACGCCTTCCGATTGGAAATCACGCGCCCAATGCATTGCAGATGGCCACGCGACGGTCAATCTGCCCCTGTGCCCATTGCATCTTCCTCCTCGACATGAGCAACGCGTGCGCCCGCCTTGGCAGAAGTAACCACACCCAGCGATTTCAGCTTGCGATGAAGCGCCGAGCGTTCCATGCCCACGAAATTCGCTGTCCGAGAAATATTGCCCCCGAAGCGGTTGATTTGCGTCAGCAGGTACTCTCGTTCGAACAGTTCGCGCGCCTCGCGGAGCGGCAGCGTGGCAAGGCCGCCAGACAAGACCACCCGGCCTTCCTCGGAGGGACTGTCCGTGGGCACCGGCAGTTCATCCGCACCAATCGGCTCGGTGCCTTCACCCAGGATCAGAACTCGTTCGATCACGTTCTTGAGTTGACGCACGTTTCCAGGCCAAGCCATCGTCTGCAGAAGCGCCTCGGCCTCGGTCGACAAAGATCTCAGCGGCAAGCCCTGCGTTCGATTGAAGGCGCTGATAAAATATCGCGCGAGCTCGGGTATGTCTTCGCGGCGCTCATCCAGCGCGGGAACCTCGATCGGCACCACGTTCAGCCGGTGATAGAGTTCCTCGCGAAAGCTACCCTCGGCGATGGCGGCGGGCAGATCCCGGGTAGTCGAGGAAATCACACGGATATCGACGCGCACCTTGTCCGAACCGCCGGCGCGCTGGAACTGTTGGTCCACCAGCACGCGCAAGATCTTCGACTGGGTCCCCAGCGGCATGTCCGCTACCTCGTCGAAATAGAGAATACCGCCATGGGCCTGCTCCAGAAGACCAGGTTCAATGCCGCGTGCAGCGCTTTCCCGACCGAACAGCACCTCTTCCATACGTTCGGGTTCGATAGAGGCTGAATTGACCACAACGAAAGGGCCATTCGCCCGGTTCGACTGCGTGTGAACATAGCGCGCGGCGACCTCCTTTCCAGATCCCGCCGGACCTGAAAGCATCACCCGGCCATTCGACTTCGTCACCTTATCGAGATGCGACTTCAGAGACTTGAAGGCCGTACTTGATCCGATCATTTCAGCTTGGGAAACGTCCTTGCGTCGCAAGTCCTGATTTTCTCGCCGCAGCCGCGAAGCTTCCATGGCGCGGCGGATAACCACGAGGAGTTGGTCGATGTTGAACGGCTTTTCGATGAAGTCGTAGGCGCCCTGCTTGATCGCGGCGACCGCGATCTCGATATTTCCATGGCCCGAGATGATGACGATCGGGATGTCGGGATTGTCACGCTTGACCCGCGACAGTATGTCTATCCCGTCCATTTTGCTGTCCTTCAGCCAAATGTCGAGGACCATCAGCGCGGGCGGTTCGGAATTGATCTCGGCCATGCAGGCATCGGAATTCGCGGCCAGACGCGTCGTATAGCCTTCGTCCTGCAGAATGTCCGCGATAAGTTCGCGGATGTCGCGCTCGTCGTCGACGATCAGGATATCTCCCATGTCCTACTCCCCAGATACCGCTCGTTTCGTGTCATGGTCTTCGCCTCGACCAGCCGTTTCGCCATCTTCTGGCACGGCTGGTACAGCCATGCCGGGTTGTGCGCCCTCGACCACCGGCAATCGGACCACTGCCATTGCGCCGCGATGGGCGCCGCGCCCGAATGGCTCGGCGTCGGTCAATTCCAGCGTGCCGCCATGTTCCTCGATGATCTTCTTGACGATCGGCAGACCAAGCCCCGTACCGCTCTCACGCGTGGTCACATAGGGTTCGAAAAGTCGCGCCCGGTCCTCGGGAAGACCGATGCCGTTATCCGCAATCTCAATCACCCCGACTCCGTGCTCTTTGACAAGACGGATCCGTATCTCGGGGACAAAGTCCTTGGGCACACCCTTTTCGCGCAGCGATTCAATTGCTTCGCCTGCATTCTTTACAAGATTGGTCAAAGCCTGGCTGATCATCGTGGCGTCTAATTCGGCCGGCATCTCCTCCTCAGGGAGTGACGATACGAAGCGCACGTCGGGCTGACCGCTTTCCTGCAGCAACAGCGCGTCCTTAACCAAAGCGGCAAGATCCACCGGCTTACGTTCCGGTTCGGGCATGCGAGCAAATCTCGAGAACTCGTCAACGATCCGGCGCAGATCGCCGGTCTGACGGACGATCACGTCCGTATACTGGTCTAGGGTCTCGGCATCCTCGCCAAGTCTGCCACGAAACTTCCGCTTGATCCGTTCGGCTGACAATTGGATCGGCGTAAGCGGGTTCTTGATCTCGTGGGCGATACGGCGTGCCACATCGCCCCAGGCCGCCATACGTTGCGCCGTCACCAAGTCGGTGACGTCATCAAAGACGACCACATATCCCTCTCGCCGACCGTCCGCCCCAGGCCGCGTGGCCATACGCACCAACAGGTTCTCCATCTTGCCCGACCGGATCAGACGGATTTCCTCTTGCGCGGTGGCGCGGTGCTCATGCCGCAGACGATTGAACAGCGCCGCAAATTCGGGAACCACGACTCTTAGTTCCTGCCTGTTGTCGCGCGCCTCGTCCATTTGCAGCAGGGACAGTGCCGAACGGTTCATGAATTCCACTCGCCCCTCTGCATCCACGCCCATCACGCCTGCAGTGACCGAGGAAAGAACAGAATCGAACAGCCGCCGCCGCCGTTCGGTTTGTCGATTATTCTCCAGAAGAGCGTCCCGCTGCCTCTTCAACTGCCGGGTCATTTGATTGAACATACGCCCCAGCATTGCAATTTCGTCGTCACCGGAGTCCTCTCGCACCTGTACGTCGAGATCGCCCGCACCAACGCGCTGTGCCGCACCAGCCAGCCGGCCGACCGGACGCGATAATCTCTCTGCGAACCACATGCCCAGCCAGACTGCCGCTAATATAAGGATCACCGCGAAACCGAGATACAACAGTCCGAATTCGAACAGCATACGGCCACGCTCGTTCTCAAGTTGCTGATAGAGCCGCGAGGTCGCCTGCGTATCGTCCAGCAGACTCAGCAACTCGCCATCCACCTGGCGCGAGATATACAGATAGCGGTCCACATAGGCCTCGAGCGCAATTAGCGCCCGGAACTCGTTATTGTCCCAGTCCTCGATGATGACCGTGTCGCCGTCGCCAGCGCGGCTCAGGTCTACCTTACTGGGCTGTTCATAGTCGAACAGGTAGGATCGTTCGCCCCTTGCCTTAATCGCGCCGCTGCCATCGATGACGTAGGCCTCTTTCAGACCGCGCTGCACCTTGGCTTGAGCCTGGGTCAGCAATTGCCGCAACTCGCCATCAGAAAGAAAAAAGGTCGCCTGGCGCGCGATGTTGAGATACCCCGCCAGCGTCGCTGCATCGGCAGCCAGGTCGCGACGATGTTCATCTTCGTAGGCCTCGGCGGCGGAAAGCGATGCGCCGACCACGTTCCGGACGCGTTCCGAAAACCAGCCCTCCAGACCGATGTTGATCGTCAGCCCGGCAAAGACCGCAACCAGGACCGTGGGCACAAGCGCTATGGTCGCGAACACCCCGGTCAGGCGCAGATGCAGCCGAGATCCTGCCGAATGACTGCGACGGGCGGCGACCATACGCGCGATCTGGCGAAACACAAGTGCTGCCACCACGAGCGCATAGACCAAATCGGCCAGTAGAATCGCCCTTAAGCCGTGGGATGTCGCACCTTGGTCGAGCGGCCCAAGCAAAAGAAAAGTGCCTATTGCGAGTACCGGCCCCAACATTACCAATCCCAGCGTCGCCGCATTACGCGTGCGCCGTGATGGACGTTTACGAAACAACCAGTCGATGGCCATTCGGCCGGCGGCGCTGGCCACTGCGTGCCTCGTATCTTTATGCCGCGTTTGCAACGGCTTGATGTAATCCGGGCGCTGCATGCCTGAGGATTGGACGCAACGCGCTGTTGCGAAATTACATCAATTTGCGGCGACGAGTCACGCGAATATCAAGATCGGTTATCTTTTTTCTCAAAGTATTGCGGTTAATGCCCAATAGATCGGCACATTTGGCCTGGTTACCCCCTGTCGCGTCCAACGCAATCTCGATCAGCGGCAACTCCACTTCCCGCAGAATCCGTGCATAAAGACCCGGAGGTGGAAGCACACCCCCGTGAAGGTCGAAATACCGGCGCAAGTGCTTGGCCACGGATGCGGACAACTTCTCGCCCTCCCCGCCACCGACCAACGGTTCGATCTCCGGCTGGTTTCCGAGGACCGCTTCGACCTCGGCCCGTGTGATCACCTCTTCGGGGCTGGTGACGACCAACCGGCGCACCGTGTGCTCCAGTTGCCGCACGTTCCCCGGCCAACTGTACGCACGGATCAAATCCATCGCTTCGGGCGCAATCGTTCTGCGCGCGGCTCCATCTCGTTCGGACCGGCCGAGGAAATGTTCCGCCAGAAGCGGGATGTCGTCCACGCGCTCGCGCAAGGACGGAACCGAGACAGTCACCCCTCCCAACCGATAGAACAGGTCCTGGCGGAACTGCCCTGCCTCCATCCGACCCATCAGGTCCGATTGGCTGGTTGCCATGACGCGCGGCGCTGAGTCGCCAAAACTGTCCAGCATGCGAACAATGCGCGCCTGCGCCTCTTCGTCGAGATCCGCCACCTCGTCGAACAGGATCGAGCCACCCTTCGCACGCGCCATCAGCGCAGAGGGGCCATCCACCCCTTCAAGGTCGCTTGCCGTGGCGATCACGAAAGGCAATGAGCGACGGTCGGAAAAGTCGTGGATCGCCCGAGCGATTAGCGATTTGCCGGTGCCGGATTCGCCCGTGATCAGCACCGGCAGTTCGGCGTTCATCACCCGCGCCACGAGGCGGTACAGCGCTTGCATCTGCGGCGTCCGTCCGACGAGCGGCAGGTCGTCCTGTTCCCCGGGTAAATCCACCGTTTCGTGCGTCGGGCGCACCCGCCGCTTGGTTTCCAACGCCCGCGCCGCACGCTTCATCAGGTCGGGCAGGTCGAATGGTTTCGGCAGGTAATCGTAGGCCTCGGCCTCGGCCGCCTGGATCGCCGTCATTATGGTATTCTGAGCCGAGATAACGATCACCGGCAAACCTGGCCGTTCCTGTCCGATCTTTGGCAGCATCTCCAGCCCGTTGCCGTCGGGCATGATCACGTCCGAGATCACTAGGTCGCCCTTGCCCTCACCCACCCAGCGCATCAACGTGGTCAGCGATGACGTCGCGTGTACTTTGCAACCAGCCCGCGTCAACGCCTGGGTCAGCACGGTGCGGATCGTGCGGTCGTCATCGGCGACAAGAACGGTTCCGTCCATCAGGTCTCATCCTCTCGGGGTTTGGGGGCGACCGGCAGCGAGATACGAAACACGGTGCGCCCGGGCACCGAGTCGACCGCGATCCAGCCGCCGTGGTCGGAAATGATCTTGGACACCAGCGCCAAGCCCAGTCCGGTGCCGTTTTCGCGCCCCGACACGAAGGGCTCGAACACATCGGCGGCGATATCGGGCCTAAGGCCAGGTCCGTCATCCACGATCTCGACCTGAAGTGGCACTGGCACGCCGGAACCGTCCGGGTGACGCAAACGTAACGACAGGTCGTAGAAGGTGCGCAGCCGGATCGTGCCCCCCGAAGGACCAGCGGCTTGGGCCGCATTACGGATTAGATTGCTGAAGACCTGCATCAACTGATCGGGATCAGCCCAGGTTGGCGGAAGCGAAGGATCGTACTCTTCCTGAATCGCCATATTTGCGGCATAGCTGACCAGCGCGGATTTGCGCGCGCGGTCCAGGATGTCGTGAATATTTACCGCCCTGCAGTTTGGGGGGCTGAGATTGCCGAACTGCTCCACTTGGTCCAGCAGCTTCACGATCCGGCGGCTCTCCGCGACGATCAGGTCGGTCAATTCCAAGTCGCCGTTGTGCAGGTTCATCGAAAGAAGCTGCGCGGCTCCGGTGATGCCGGCCAGTGGGTTCTTGATTTCATGGGCCAGCATCTCGGCCATGCCGATCGCGGATTTCGCGGCCGTCTTTACCGAATGCGCCCGTCCCAACCGCCCGGCGATCTCGCGGGGGCTGACCAGTAGCAGCACATGGCCCGCCTGATCGTTCATCGGCGCGATTTGAATATTGCATTCCAGAGGCGCGCGCATCCCCGCACTCACGGCCACATCGTTGATGAACAGAGCGGCGTGGTTGCTGCGAACGCGGGAAAACGCGTCATCCAGGGCGGCATCGACGGCTAGTCTGTCAAAGACCGGCACCTCCCGCAGCGTCTTGATCGTGGCATTCATGAACAGTTCCGCCGCAGGGTTTATCGCGGCGATCCTGTCTTCGGCGTCCAACAGGAACGCCGGGATCGGAAGCGCGGTCCAAATCGGGTCGCTGTCCAGAGTCATGCCGCAACCCTTTCTGCAGGCCGATCCAATGCGTCCGACAAAAGCGCCAACACACGGGCTGGTTCGTGTTCCGTCAGCAGGGCGTGGCGAAGCACTTGCGGCGTTCCAGCCAAGTCCATGTACCAGCCCAAATGCTTGCGAATCACGCGTGCGCCGAGTTCGCACCCATAGAAGGAGAGCGCTGCCTCGTAATGGGTGGCCACCAAATTAACAAAGGCTTTTCCCTTGGGCACCTTAGGCGAGGCATGACCCGCCAACTTCGACGCGATCTCGGCCAGAAGCCAGGGCCGACCCTGAGCGCCCCGGCCGACCATCACGCCGTCGGCCTTCGAGTCCGCAAGGGCTGCCCGGGCGGACTCAGCATCCACGATATCGCCATTGGCGATCACGGGAACCGACACGGCATCCTTCACGGAACGGATCGCATGCCAATCGGCAAGCCCCCTGTAAAACTGGCAACGCGTTCGTCCATGAATCGTGATCATCCGAACACCCGCCGCCTCGGCCCGCGCGGCGAGTTCGGGCGCATTGCGCATATCGTCATCCCAACCCAGCCGGGTCTTCAAAGTCACCGGCACCTTGACCGCGCGGACCACTGCCTCGATCAGCCGCAGCGCCCGATCCGGATCCCGCATCAACGCCGCCCCCGAAAACCCGCCCGTCACTTTCTTGGCTGGGCAGCCCATGTTAATGTCGATAATCCGCGCACCCTGATCCTCGACCATTCGGGCCGCGCGTGCCATCCATTCGGGCTCGCACCCGGCAAGCTGCACCGCTGTCTGGCTATCGCGAAAACCCAGCGCCGCACGTTCGCGAACGCCCGGCTTGGCCTGCAACATCTCTTGGCTGGCAACCATTTCCGAAACCACCAATCCCGCTCCGAACGAGGACACGAGCCTGCGGAATGGCAAATCGGTAATGCCGGCCATTGGGGCCAGCAGGACGGGAGGATCTAGCGGGATATCTGCCACCTGAATGGACAAGTGATTAAACCTTGTGCAGCTGCGAGTGATGTATCTTCTCATTTACAGAATTACAATCTGAGGGCGGCGCCCGCGACGCTCGAAACAGCGTTTGCCCATTATTTGAGCGCCCAATGCCGTCTTATTGCCCCATTGCCCCGCAGCGCGCCCCCGCCTAAAGAAACCGGGCACGAAGCGAGGGCGCATCATGACCGTTACGGCGATCATCGTGGCCGCGGGACGCGGCACACGGGTGGGGGGCGACCGACCCAAACAATATCAGCAGCTTGGCGGCCGTGCGGTGCTGGGCCACACACTTGCGGCCTTCTCCTGCCATCCCAAGGTCTTTGGGCTGGTAGTCGTACTCCACCCTGAAGACGAGGATCTTTTCGCCGAGGCCATCGACGGCTTGGGGATTTCGGTGGTGACCGTCGCCGGCGGCGCCACGCGCGACACCTCGGTCCAGGCGGGGCTTGGCGCGGTTCCACCCGGCACCACCCGGGTGCTGATCCATGACGGCGCGCGGCCGTTAGTCTCTGCTGCGCTGGTCGACCGGGTGATCGATGCACTGGAAACCAGTCCCGGTGCCGCCCCCGCCCTGCCCGTCACTGATGCGCTTTGGAAAGGCGCCGCCGGATTCGTTCTCGCGCCACACCCGCGCGATGGCCTGTTCCGCGCCCAGACCCCGCAAGGTTTCCACCTCGATGCGATCCGCGCAGCACATGCAACCCATCCCGGAGGGGCGGCGGACGATGTCGAAGTGGCATTGGCCACAGGTCTTGACGTGGCCATCGTCGAGGGCGACGAGGACAATCTCAAGATCACGCACAGACAGGATTTCACCCGCGCCGAGCGGGTCTTGCGGGAGAGGGACATGGACATTCGCACTGGCAACGGATTCGACGTGCACGCATTCTGCGAGGGAGACGGAGTGATCCTTTGTGGCGTGAAGGTGCCCCATGACAAGGCATTGAAGGGCCACTCCGATGCCGACGTCGGGATGCACGCGATCACCGACGCGATCTATGGGGCTTTGGCCGAGGGCGATATCGGCCAGCACTTTCCGCCATCGGACCCGCAGTGGAAGGGCGCTGCCTCGGACATCTTCCTGAAACATGCCGTCAGGCGCGTCGCCGCGCGCGGCTACCTGATCGCAAACGTAGACCTCACGCTGATCTGCGAGCGGCCAAAGATCGGCCCGGTCGCGGGCGCCATGAGAGAACAGATGACCTGCCTGATGGGTATCGACTTGGACCGGATGAGCGTCAAGGCCACGACCTCGGAACAACTGGGCTTCACCGGTCGCGAAGAGGGCATCGCGGCGCTTGCCTCCGTGACACTGGTGCGTCCGTGACCCCGGCGCGCCTTGTCGCGACCTGGTTCGGCGTCGGCTACCTACGGCCCGCCTCGGGGACTTGGGGCTCGCTGGCGGCGCTCCCGATCTTCTGGGCGCTGCACGTCCTGGGTGGGCCGGTACTAACCGCGCTGGCCTTCGTTGCGGTTACGCTGGTGGGCTGGTGGGCGATCGCTCAGGACTCTTATGGCCAGAGTGACCCCGACCAAAGCGAGTATGTGATCGACGAGGTTTCGGGCATGTGGTTGGCCCTGATGCCTGTGTCGTACGGAGCGTCCTTTGCAGGGGTTGACGTATTAGCGCTCTATCCCGGTTGGATCGTGGCATTTTTCGGGTTTCGGCTGTTCGATATCTGGAAACCAGGCCCGATTGGTTGGGCCGACCGCAAGAAAACGCCGCTAGGGGTAATGCTGGACGACGTGTTGGCAGGGATCGCCACAGGAATCATGGTGATTGCGTTGGCCGCGTTCTGGCATATCTTTCTCATGTGACCACTCAAGCCGAAATCCTCGTCACGCTGGCCCGCGCGCACGGCGCCCGGATTGCCACTGCGGAAAGCTGTACCGGTGGCCTTGTGGCGGCCGCGATAACGGACGTGCCTGGCTCTTCCAGGATCTTCGATAGGGGTTTTGTAACCTATTCGAACGCCTCCAAGCAGGCGCTTCTGGGCGTCCGGGCCGACACCCTTTCAGCTCATGGAGCGGTTTCCGAACCCGTTGCGGCCGAAATGGCGACCGGGGCCCTAGCCCGGTCCGAGGCCGAACTCGCCATTGCTGTCACGGGCATCGCCGGCCCAGGCGGGTCAGAACACAAACCCGAGGGACGGGTTTGTTTCGCCTTGGCTCAAAGTGGTGCGCAAGTGCACACCGAGACGGTCGAATTCGGTGCACTGGGCCGCGACAAGGTCCGCGCAGCAAGCCGTGATCACGCGCTTGCGCTTTTGATTTCGGCGGTCGACCGAGATTCCTGAAGCGCTCCAATTTCCCTCAACCAGCGGGAATACCGCTGAATTTCAAATCGCCGGAATAACCGCCCAATCCGCGGGCACTGATTCGACGCTTTGCCGCCTTCTTTGCGCCCGCTGCCCTCTTCAACCGCCGCCAAACGGAGAAATAAAACGATCTAGGGGATGAACGGGGCAGACACCGCCTGGATGTTGGTCGCAACGGCACTTGTTTGGTTCATGATGCTGACCAGTCTTGCACTCTTTTATGGCGGCGTGGTGCGCGCACGTAACGTGCTGAGCGTTTTCATGCACTGCTATTCAAGTGCCTGTCCGGTAAGCGTCCTTTGGCTGGTTTCAGGCTATAACATCGACTTCGGCAGTGAAGGCCCGTTCTTGGGCGGCCTGACCAAAGCAATGCTGGCAAATGTGGGCGATGACAGTATTTAAGGCAGCATCCCGGAATGCCTGTTTGCCGCCTTCCAAATGACCTTTGCGATCAGCATGCCGGCTCTGATCGTAGGGGATTATTTGGAAAGGATCAGCTTTGGCTTCGTACTGCTCTTCTCGGATCTCTGTATGCTACTCTGCTATGCGCCAGTGACCCATTGGGTCCGGGGCGGCGGTTTCCTGGCAGATGGCGGGATCCTCGGCGAGACGGGCGTACGCGATTTCGCGGGCGGAATTGTGGTTCACGAAACAGCGGGCTTGTCAGCACTGGTCCGGGCGGTGATGCTGGGCGCGAGACGCGACCACACGACGCCGCCACACGCACCTGGCTACGTATTCATGAGGGCAGCGATGCTGTGGGTCGGCTGGTTTGGCTTCAATGGCGGCTCGCAACTTGCCGCGGATTCGGGCGCCGCCAAAGATCTGCTGGTGACGCATATCTCGGCGGCTACAGCGTCGCTGACCTGGGCGCTTTGGGAAGAGATCAAGTATGGCATGCCCTCGCTGGTCGGCATCGCGTGACAGGCACCATCGCAGGGTTAGCCTCGATCGCCCCCGCCAGCGGTGTCAATCGGCATTGAATCGTGACCCCTTATCGGCGCCCAAAATTGACCCCCTTGGATTTGAGCTGGCCCGGCGCTGCGTAGTCCCCATGTAATGCAGCAGCGGCGGGCCAGATGGGGTGCATTACCAGGAAGCGGTGAACCTAATCCGCAACAAACTCAAAATCGATGACATGCTGGACGTCTTCGCCGGCCATGGCGTCGGGGGCGTTTTTAGCACGATCATGATCACAGTCTTCGGCGCTGGGTCTTGGCTCGCACAAGCCGGGAGCCTAGTGGTCGTTGGTGCGCTCACATTGGTTGTCGCACTCGGTCTGGCCAAGCTCGTGGCGCTGGTTACACCCATGGGCGTCGACGTCGAGTCCGAGACCAATGGGCTCGCGCTGTCGGTGCACGGCGAACGTGCCTACGACATGGCGTCCTGAACAGACAGAAGTTTGCCGAGTGCCGCAGGATTGGGCCCATCCGGAGCCTCAATCACGGCCCGGAGCCTCACGGCTAGCGCCTCACCCAAAAGGCTCCGGGCCTTGAAATTCAGTTTCTCGGCCCGCAGTTCCAGCGGCATGGGCTTGTCCAGGTCGTGGACCGCCTCCCGTGGACCTTGTGCGGTTTCAACGACCACGCGGGTGGCGGTTTCGGGCACGGTTTCGTCGCTCTCGACCGTCACGTTGTCGCGTAGCGCAATAAGGGCAGGCTCGTTGCATGCGTCGTCGTTGAAGGTGGTCAGTGACGCTGTATCATACCCGGCCAGCACCATGGCAGCGATCACCCGGTAGCTGAACTTGGCGCCGAGGCCCGTGGTGGGGGCAGGTTGGTGGCAGACCTTCAGCCAGCGGGGATGTGTAATGACGGTAATGCCCGTTACTGCGTCCGGGTCCAGCGGCATCAGCGAGCGTAACGCTTCGATCATCGCATGCGTGCCGTGACAACAGGCGTGGAACTTATGGCTGACGGTCTCGAATAGCCAGCGCTCGCCAAGACCCTTCAGCGCGCAGTCATCTGCCGCGCCCGCATGGGTCTCGCCGAAGCCTTGCGGCGCCTCCAGTCCCTCCGGGTTGGAGACGAAGCCCCGGGCCGCAAGCAGCGCCGCCTCGACCCCATTGGCCGCAGCGATCCCGGCATTGAAGGGCTTGCCCATGGTGCCGAATTGCGACTTCAACCCCGAGGCCCGGGTGGAAACCAACCCTAGTGCCTGTTCCCCGTCCGCATCCAACAAACGCGCGCCGGCGAGCGCCGCCCCGAAAGCGCCCGCCGTTCCGGTCTGGTGGAAACCGGTCTGGTAATGGCCGCGGCCCAGCCAAACGCCCACGCGGATCGACGCCTCGACCCCAATGAGTGCTGCGTCGAGGAAGGCCGCACCATCTGCCCCGGTTTTCTCTGCCAATGCAAGCGCTGCGGGAATCACCGCCACCGAGGGGTGGCCTATATGGGCGAAATGGGTGTCGTCGTAGTCGAGCGCATGTGACGCAACGCCGTTCGCCAAAGCCGCCGCGCGTGCAGGCACCCGCGTCGCACTGCCCGCGAGGGCCGCCTGCGGCGCGCCGCGCTCTTCGAGCACCAGGTCTCGGGCAAGCCGCGCCACCGGCTCGTCGCGACCCGCCAAGGCGCAGGCCATCCAGTCGAGGACCGAAAGCCGCATCATCGCGCGCGCAGCGTCGCCCGGCACAGTTGCCGCCGCGAATACAGCCAGCCGCTCGGAAATCCTCATCTGCCCCTCCATCCTGACGCGGGCGCACCCTGCCCCGCGCGCGCGACAGCAGCAAGCCGTTAGACGTTGGGAGCACCGTAAAGCTCTTCGGCCCGAGCCTCAAAGGCCCGCACGATTCTCTGCATTGCCTCGTTGAACACCGCTCCAATGACGCCTTGCAGAACGCGGTTCTTGAACTCGAAATCCACGAAGAAATCCACCTTGCAGCGGCCCTCGCCCATATCCTGGAAATGCCAGTAGGATTTGAGATAGCGGAACGGACCGTCCAGGTATTCCGTATCG
>JBNGDM010000002.1:0-41141 GCA_049975105.1 Rhodovulum sp.
CGCATGGCGGTCGGCCCGGCGCGCCGGGTGGCCGACCTGTTCTCGGGTTGCGGCACCTTTGCCCTGCCCCTGGCCGAAACCACCGAGCTGCATGCGGTCGAGGGCGATCCGGCGATGCTTGCTGCGCTGGATGCAGGCTGGCGCGGGGCGCCGGGGCTGAAACGGGTGAGGCACGAGGTGCGCGACCTGTTCCGCAACCCGCTGCGCCCGGACGAGCTCGACCGCTTCGACGCCGTGGTGATCGACCCGCCGCGTGCCGGGGCCGAGGCGCAGGTTGCCGCGATCGCCGACTCGCGCCTTGCGCGGCTGGCCTATGTCTCGTGCAACCCGGTGACATTCGCACGCGATGCGAAAAGGCTCTGTTCCGCCGGGTTTCGCCTTGATCGGGTGGACGTAGTGGACCAGTTCCGCTGGTCCGGGCATGTCGAACTTGCCGCTGCGCTGAGCCGCGCCCATATCGGCTGACGGACCGGACCGAAAACACGGGTGGCACAATGAGGGACAGATTGGCGCGGTTGCTGGAACGGGCCGCGACGCGTAACGCTATCATGGGCGTCATCCTTGTGAACGCCGTGCTGCTGGGGATGGAGACATCCGACCGGCTGATGTCGCAGGCAGGCGATCTGATTGTCACGCTGGACAAGCTGTGCCTCGCGATCTTCGTGGCCGAGATCGGGGCGAAGCTGATTGCCTACCGACTGGCCTTCTTCCGCTCGGGCTGGAACAACTTCGATTTCGTGATCGTCGGCCTCTCGCTGGTCCCCGGCGCACAGACGCTCAGCGTGCTTCGGGCGCTCCGCATCCTGCGGCTGTTGCGCGTGATCTCGGTCGCGCCGCGTCTGCGCCGGGTGGTCGAGGGGTTCATCACCGCCCTACCCGGCATGGGCTCGGTGTTCCTGCTGATGGGGATGATCTTCTACATCGGCGCGGTCATGGCGACCAAGCTGTTCGGCGAAAGCTTTCCGGACTGGTTCGGCACGTTGGGCCAGTCGGCCTATTCGCTGTTCCAGGTCATGACGCTGGAAAGCTGGTCGATGGGCATCGTGCGCCCGGTGATGGAGGTCTATCCCTATGCCTGGGCCTTTTTCGTGCCGTTCATCATGGTTACGACCTTCGCTGTGGTGAACCTGCTGGTGGGGCTGATCGTCAACTCGATGCAGGACGCCCACCACGAAGAGGACGTACAGCGCACCGATGCCTATCGCGACGAGGTGCTGGCCCGGCTGGAGTCGATCGAGGCGCGGCTGCTCTCCCGCGAAGAGTCCCTGGCCATACGTTCCGGGGATGAAACCACCCAAAATATCGCGTATGATCCGCCCCGGGCAAGACAGCGATAACGAGCGGACCAGCACATGATCGGACGACGGGCGTTTGTTGCAGCGGGCGCGTGCCTTGCGCTGTCCGCTTGCAGTTCGAAATTCAAGAATTATGACGGCCCGGAGGTGACGCGGGTGGTGGTGATGAAGGGCCGCCGGCAGATGTATCTGCTGCACCACGACCAGGTGCTCAAGGCCTATCGGATCGACCTGGGTTTCCAACCCGACGGCCACAAGGTCCACGAAGGTGACGGGCGCACGCCCGAGGGCCGCTACTGGATAGACCGGCGCAACCCCAACAGCGAATTCCACTTGTCGCTGGGGATCAGCTATCCGAATGCGCGCGATGTCGAGGTCGCCCGCGGCCTCGGCCGGTCCCCGGGGGGCGACATCTTCATCCATGGGCGGGCGCGCAAGAACCGCGGTAAGGGGCCCGACTGGACGGCGGGCTGCATCTCGGTGTCCGACCGTGAGATCGAGGATATCTACGCCATGGTGCGCGACGGCACCGTCATCGACATCCTGCCCTGAGTGGCCTCAGAACGCCGAGGCAAACTGCTCGGCGCGCCGCCCTGTGACCAGTGTCCACCAGATCTTGCCGTTCGGTTCCTGAAAGAACGCGAAGCCCATATGCGTGGTCTGCGGGTCCAGCACCACGTCTCGGGTATCGGGTTGTTCCATCCAGGCGGCGAGCGTCTCCAGTTCGGTCTCGTAGGTTTCCGAGATGTTCTCGCCCCGCATCTCGCCGTCGAAACCGGTGCGTTGAACCCGTTCAAGGGGCGACGACCCGTCCGAACCGAAATGCCAGGGCCGGTTCTGCACCGACATGTCGCGCGAATGGGTGGCTGCGGCCGCATTCAGCCGCGGGTCGAGTTCGAGCGGCCGTGTGCCGCGCGCTTGGCGCAGGGCGTTCACCGCGTCCAGCATCCGGTATTGGATCTTGGCGCTGTCCGACTGCGAGATGCGGTAGATTTGCGGTAACGGCTTGCCATCAGGCCCCAGGCGCACGGGATCGGGCGACGTACAGGCCGACAGCGCGACAAGGGCAATCGCAAGGGCCGAGGCCAAGCATTTCATAAGCAAGTCCTTCGCGGGTTTCGCTCCTGCATAGCGGGTGTTTTGCGCCGGTTCAAACGCTTCCGGCGCACGTTGACGGGTCTTTGAATTGCCGGGAAACGGTTCGCTGCGTATACATAGCGGCGACGTGGCCTGAACAGCACGAGACGGATCACACGATGAACACGCGACCCACCTGCCCCCTGACACGCCGCCATTTCCTGGGCGGCTCGGCCCTGGCGCTCGGGGGCCTTGCAGCACCGGCGGTGCTTGGCCAGACGGTCGAGATCGAACCCGATATCACGCAGATGGTGCGGCGCAACATCTCGAGTTTCCGTGCGTTGGACTGGCAGCCGTATTTTGCCGATCTTCGCGGCGGTGCCATTCTTGTCGACACCACGTCGCGCGCTTTGCATTTCTGGTCAGAGGATAGGGCGGTGTATAAACTTTACCCGACCTCCGTACCGATCTCCGAAGACCTGACCCGGCGTGGCCGCACCTCGGTGGTGCGCAAGGTCGAGGGACCCGACTGGCGCCCGACACCTGCAATGAAGAAGCGCAACCCGGAATGGCCAGACTATGTGCCGCCGGGGCCGGACAACCCGCTGGGCACCCATGCGCTTTATCTCGGGTGGACATATTATCGGATTCACGGCACCCACGACACGCGCAAGATCGGGCGGCGATCGTCGAATGGCTGCATCGGTCTCTATAACGAGCATATCGCGGAATTGTATGGTCTTGCCGGGGTAGGTGCGCAGGTGTTGCTTATTTGACGACATTTGCCACCAGGAAAGGGCAAAGCGTTCTCCACGATTGAAAAAATCGGAAACCGTGGATTAGACAGAAACTACATGTTTAACATGCATGCGACGGGCGGAAGTATCCGTCCCGTGCTGTTACTAGGAGAGACACATGAAGAAGATCGCCCTTGCTGCCGCTCTTTCGGTTGCCGCGACTGCCGGTTTCGCTGGTGGTTACTCGGAGCCGATGATGGAACCGGAAATCATCGTCGAAGACACCTCGTCGTCGGCCGGTGGCATTCTGGTCCCGATCCTGGCCGTCATCCTGATCGCGCTGGCCGTTTCGGACTAAGCGTCGACTCGACAGACATTAAAAAGGCGGTGGATGCCCACCGCCTTTTTTCTTTGCCCGATAGCCAGTCTGGCCCGATGCGGGACCGCGTCAGTCCAGCCACCCCTTCAGGTGGGTGCGGATGACATCGCACAGCGCGCCGATATGGCCGTCGTCGTCATTCAGGCATGGGATATAGGTGAACTCTTCGCCGCCCGCCTCCTCAAAGCTTTCGCGGATTTCCTCGTTGATCTCTTCCAGCGTCTCGATGCAGTCGGCGGAGAACGCTGGCGCGATCACCGCGATCCGCTTCTTACCCTGTTCGGCAAGCCGGGCGACCTCTTCCACCGTGTAGGGCTGAAGCCATTCCTCTGGGCCGAATCGCGACTGGAACGTCGTCGTGATCCGGTCATCGGCCCATCCGAGTTTCTCTTTCAACAGCCGGGTCGTTTTCACGCACTGGCAATGGTAGGGGTCGCCCTCCATCAAGTAGCGCGTGGGCACCCCGTGATAGGAACAGACCAGAACATCGGGTTCTTGATCCATCGCGGCATAAGCCCTCTCGACCGACGCGGCCAGAGCCTCGACATAGGCGGGATTGTCGAAATAAGCGGGCACGGTGCGCACCTGCGGCTGCCATTTCTCCTCCATCAGGGCGCGGAAGAAATGGTCATTCGCCGTGGCCGATGTGGTGCCGGAATATTGCGGGTAGAGCGGGAAGAACAGGATCTTGCGGCAGCCTTTGTCGGCCATTTCGCGCACCTTCGATTGGGTCGAAGGATTGCCGTAGCGCATGCAGAAATCGACCTCGACCCGATTGCCGAAGGCCTCTGCCAGGGTCTCGCGGATCTTGACGGTCTGGGATTTCGTGATCGTCATCAACGGGCTTTCGCCCGCCTCGTGGTTCCAGATCGATTTGTAGGCCTCGCCAGAGGCGAACGGGCGTTTGGTCAGCACCACGAGTTGCAGGATCGGCTGCCAGATCCATGGCGAATAGTCGATCACCCGCTTGTCCGACAGGAACTCGTTCAGGTAACGCCGCATGGACCAGTAGTCGTAGTTGTCCGGCGTGCCGAGGTTGGCAAGCAGAACCCCTACCCGTTCGGGCGGAATCTTCGGGTGGTCGTCCGGGGCGTGCGCCGGGCGCTGGGCGGCGGCAAGGGACGAGCCGGCCTTGCTCCCGTCTTGATTGGAGTCGAACATCGCGTCTTTTCCGGGGTTTCTGTCGGACTGCAACTTAGAATTCCTCAAGGACATAAACAGATTTCGCCGGGGGTCAATCAACTCCCCGACCGTTTCGGTCGGAAAATCCGCGCTCGGTGGTGCCCAGCGCCTCGGCCAACCGGGTGCGGGCGGACCCGGGGCGCAGGGCCCTGGGTTGCGTGTCCGACGGGCTCCACCCCGCAAGGTAGATCATCTCGGCGGTTGCCGGGATGCGGCCATCCGGCCCGGCATAAACCTCGACATACCGCCGGGCGGCATCGGCAAAAAGGGCGCGGGGGGGCGTGCGCCGGTGGCGCGCGGCCAGTGCGTTGGTCTCGCCCATGGCGCGTAGGTCGCGCATAAGGTGAAATGGGCTCGAATAGATGATGTTCTGCGAGACGGAATCGGCCACTGGCAGGGCAAATCCTGCGCGCTG
The DNA here is from genome assembly GCA_049975105.1 of Rhodovulum sp. Lineage (GTDB taxonomy): Bacteria > Pseudomonadota > Alphaproteobacteria > Rhodobacterales > Rhodobacteraceae > Rhodovulum. Next base: position 5,086 of record JBNGDM010000002.1, read on the forward strand.
CAGCAACCCGCCGAGGTCGCGGATTTCACCCATCGGAAGCACCCTCGGCGACAGTCCGCCAGTCAAGGCCGTCTCGGCGGCGGCCAAGGCCGCGCGCAGCTCGTGCAGGCTTTGCCCGCCGAAAAGCACGCCCAGGAACAGGCCGTCCGGACGAAGGGCGCGGCGGCATTGAACAAGCTGGCCGACGGGGTCGTTGGACCAGTGCAGGCAGAGGCCGTGAATCACAAGATCGTGTGACTTGGGTGCCAGATCCAATGTCTCGTTATCGGCGACAATCTTCGTATCGGGAAAGCATTCACGCCACGGATCAGGAAATCCGGTCACCACGGCGGGTGCCGTAAAGGTTCTGTTAACCTCGGTGACTCTTTCCTGCATCTCAGACGCCGCCAGCCGGTGAAGGAAAGGTTCCGGGGCCCGGCGGGCGCGGGTGCGATGGCGCAAAAGCGCCGGGCGGTCGGTAAGGTCGGGTGGGCGTTGCATCGGCTCTCCGGCGCTTGGCGAGGGCAATGTAGGGGGTCGACCGGCATGTTTCAAAGCGCGCTGCGTTTGATCTATCCGCCGCGCTGCGTCTCGTGCGGTGGCATGGTGGACCGCGACTTTGCGCTTTGCGCCAGTTGCTGGGGCCAGATGGATTTCATCACGGGTCTTGTCTGCGACTGCTGCGGTACGCCGCTGCCGGGCGAGGATGCTGGCGCCCCGGAGTATTGCGATGATTGCCTGACGCAGCCCAGACCCTGGGCGCGGGGCCGCGCGGCCATGCTGTATCGCGAAAAGGCACGCAAGATGGTGCTGGCTTTCAAGCATGGCGACCGCACCGAACTGGCCCGCCCGGCGGCCGACTGGATGATTCGCGCCGGAGGCCCGATCCTGTCCCCCGGCATGGTTGTCGCTCCGATTCCGCTACATCGCTGGCGGCTGCTATCGCGCCGGTTCAACCAGTCGGCCCTGTTGTCGCAGGGCGTGGCCGAAGGTGCTGGGTTCGCCCATTGGCCCGACCTTCTCGTGCGCACGCGAAAGACCAAGATGCAGGAGGGTATGGGCCCCGAGGAACGCTTTGCCAACCTGTCGGGGGCAATCGCCGTTCAGCCCCGCTATCGCGAACGGTTGCGGGATCGGACCGTGCTTTTGATCGACGACGTGATGACCTCGGGTGCGACGCTGTCGACCGCCGCCGATGCCTGCCTTGCCGCCGGTGCAGAAGAGGTGCGCGTTCTGGTCCTGGCCCGCGTTGCGAAAGCCTCGTGATCGCCTATAGTGCCCGCGAAGTAAGGGAAACGGACCATGCGACCGGTAGAGATCTACACATCGCCCTATTGCGGCTATTGCCACGCGGCCAAGCGGCTTCTGGATCAGAAGGGCGTCAGCTATTCGGAAATAGATGTCGGCGCCCAGCCGAAGGTGCGCCAGCAAATGATGGCGCGTGCCCACGGCCGCCACACGGTGCCGCAGATCTTCATCGGCGAAACCCATGTTGGTGGCTGCGACGAACTCTATGCCCTGGAAAGATCGGGCAAGCTCGATCCTCTTCTGGCGGGGTAACGCACGATGCGCGCAGCCCTTATCCAGATGACCTCTGGAGACGATCCTTCGGCCAACATCGCTCCCGCCCGCGAGATGGTGGGCGAGGCCGCCGCCGCGGGCGCGCAATTCGTGTTGACGCCCGAGGTGACGAACTGCCTGTCCTCGAGCCGGTCCCGGCAGCAGGAGGTCCTTGTCCACGAGGAAGAGGACACGATGCTGTCGGCCTTGCGGCAGGAGGCGGTGAACGCCCGCATCTGGATCTTGATCGGGTCCCTTGGCCTCCAGACCCATGACCCGGACGGTCGGTTCGCCAACCGGTCGTTCCTGGTGGCGCCGGACGGGTCCATCGCGGCGCGCTATGACAAGATCCACATGTTCGACGTGCAGATCACCGAAACCGAAAGCTACCGAGAATCAGAGGGCTACCGCCCCGGCGACCGTGCGGTTCTGGCCGAGACACCCCTTGGCAAGATCGGCCTTTCGATCTGCTATGACCTGCGGTTTCCGCATCTTTACCGCGCGCTCGCCCATGCTGGGGCGGAGATCCTGACCGTTCCGGCCGCGTTCTCACCCGTCACCGGCAGGGCACATTGGGAAACGCTGTTACGGGCGCGGGCCATCGAAACCGGCTGTTACGTGCTGGCCCCCGCGCAATGCGGGTTGCATCCGGCGACCGAGGGGCGCCCGCGCCGCACCCATGGCCATTCGCTGGCGGTCGCGCCGTGGGGCGAGGTGCTGGCCGATGGCGGCGACGGCCCCGGCATCACCTATGTCGACATCGACCGCGAAGAGGTGGCGCGCGCCCGGGCCCGCGTGCCTTCGATCACCCATGATCGGCCCTTCGCGCCGCCCACGTGACCGAGATCGGCGATAGCCTGGCCGTGACGATGTTCAGCGAGATCTTCATGGCCGATCAACTGGCGCGCAACCGGATTTCGCGCGCGCTGCCCAAGGGCATGGAGCTCAGCCATTTCTCGGTTCTGAACCACCTTGCGCGGATCAATGAGGAACGCACGCCGGCCCAGCTGGCCGCGACCTTCCACGTCACTCGCGGGGCCATGACAAACACACTGAACCGGCTGGAATGGGCCGGCCACGTGCATATCCGCCCTGACTGGGACGATGCGCGGCGCAAGATGGTGTCTATCAGCCCCTCGGGCCGGTCCGCGCGCGACGTGGCGATCCAGGCGATTGCCCCGGTTCTGGCCGAGGCCGTCGCCGATATCGGCGAGGACCGGCTGCGTGCGGCGCTGCCGGTCCTGCGGATGCTGCGGCAAAAGCTGGAGGGCCGCCGCTAGGCGGGCTTCACCGATGCGGTGACATAGTTCACCGACAAATCGCGGCTGGACAGCGACCAGCCCCAGGTCAGCGGGTTGAACACGAAACCCGTGCGGTCCACCGGTTTGAGCCCGGCCTGTTCCATCAGGTGGCACAGCTCGTCCGGGGTGATGAATTTCGACCATTCATGCGTGCCCTTGGGCAGCCAGCGCATCACGTATTCCGCCCCCACGATCGCCATGGCAAAGCTTTTGGCGTTGCGGTTGATGGTCGAACAGATGTGCAGCCCACCGGGTTTCAGAAGCTGGCGGCATGCCACCAGATAGGCCAGCGGATCGGCCACATGCTCGACCACCTCCATGTTCAGCACCACGTCGAACTGTTCGCCGGCCGCGGCCAATGCTTCGGCGGTGGTGTTGCGGTAATCGATGTCGAGGCCGGATTGCTCGGCATGGATCCGGGCAACCGGGATGTTGCGCGCGGCCGCGTCCGCCCCGACGACCTCGGCGCCCAGCCGCGCCATCGGCTCGGCAAGCAAGCCTCCGCCGCAGCCGATATCCAGCAAACGCAGCCCCGCAAAGGGCGCTTCGGCCGAAAGGTCGCGGTCGAATTCCGCGGCGATCTGACGCGTGATGTAGTCCAGCCGGCACGGGTTCAGCATGTGCAGCGGCTTGAACTTGCCGTTAGGATCCCACCATTCGGCGGCCATCGCCTCGAATTTCGCCACTTCGGAGGGGTCTACGGTGGTCTCGGCAGCTTGCATCGGGCGCTCCGTTCCTGTCTTCTGTCTCCACACCCTTGGGGTGTATCGCTCACGCGTTATATAGGCGGTTCATGGACAAATCCGCAGGCCAAAAGCGCGCATCGCAACTTCTTTACCCGCCGGTCGACCCGTTTGACCAGCGGATGCTCGACGTGGGCGATGGTCACCGCATCTATGTCGAACAATGCGGCCATCCCAAGGGAATCCCGGTTGTGGTGCTGCATGGCGGCCCCGGCGGCGGCTGCAGCCCGGCGATGCGGCGCTATTTCGATCCTGCCGAGTTCCGGGTAATCCTGTTCGACCAGCGCGGCTGCGGCCGGTCCCGGCCCCATGCCAGCGTATCGGCCAACACGACCTGGCATCTGGTCCGTGATATCGAGGCGATCCGCGACGCGCTGGGCATCGACCGCTGGGTGCTGTTCGGCGGAAGCTGGGGGGCGACGCTGGCGCTTATCTATGCACAGGCGCATCCCGACCGCGTGGCCTATATGGCGCTGCGCGGTGTGTTCCTGATGACCCAAGCCGAGCTGGACTGGTTCTATGGCGGTGGAGCCGGACAGTTCTGGCCCGATCTTTGGGGGCGTTTCGCCGACCTGATACCGCAGGATGAACGCCACGACATGATCGCGGCCTATCACCGTCGCCTGTTCTCGGGCGATCTGATGCTGGAAACCCGTTATGCCCGCGCCTGGGCCGCATGGGAAAACGCACTGGCATCGATCGACCACGATGGGCCGATGGGCGAGGCGCCCGCCGATTACGCCCGCGCCTTTGCGCGGCTGGAAAACCACTATTTCAAGAACGCGGGTTTCCTGGAGCGCGACGGCCAGATCCTGCAGGATTTGCCGTTGATCTCGCATATCCCGGCGACCATCGTGCAAGGCCGCTATGATATGGTTTGCCCGCCTGCCTCGGCCTGGGCCCTGTCCGAGCGCTGGAGCCGGGCTGAGTTGAGGATGGTGCCGCTGGCGGGCCACGCCCTGTCCGAACCGGGGATCAGCGCCGAACTGGTGCGCACGATGCGTGGTGTGCAGCGGCAGGCTGGGGCGTTAGGTCTTTAATCCATGAGTGTGAATGTCCGCTTCTGGGACCGCCTCGCGCGGCGGTATTCGCGAATGCCGGTGCGCGACCCCGAGGCCTATGAACGCAAGTTGCGCCTGACCAAGGACTACCTCACGCCCGATGCGCGGGTGTTCGAATTCGGCTGCGGCACCGGGACGACCGCTTTGCGGCACGCCGCCGACGCGGGGCAGGTCACCGCCATCGACTGTTCCGCCAACATGATCGAGATCGCGCGCGAGAAGGCCGAGGCCGAGGGCGTGACCAATGTGCGTTTCGACGTTGCCAACCTGGAAGATATGCCCGAGGCGGACGGCCCCTATGACATGGTGATGGCGCATAACGTGCTGCACCTGCTCAGGGACCGCCACGCGGCGCTGGCCCGCGTGTATGCCATGCTGCTGCCGGGTGGCGTATTCGTCTCGTCGACCGCCTGCGCCGCGCGGGCGCCCTGGCTGTTCCGCGCGATCCTCAAGACCGGCCATGCCTTGCGCCTGTTGCCGCTGTTCCATTTCCTGACCGAGGACCGTTTGAAGGCCGAGATACGGGCCGCCGGCTTCACCATCGAACACGAATGGCTGCCATCCGGCGGAAAATCCGCGCTGTTCCTGATCGCCCGAAAAGGCGAGTAACGAGCGCGCGGCACAATCTCCTTGCAGATTCGGGCGCATCCTCCTATATCGCACTCAACAACGGCGGTTCGGCCTCCACCCCCGAACCTCCACCGGTGAAGTTCGCACGGGCCGTTGGCCCGTTTTTTTGTGTCTGGAACGCCCATGTCCGACCTTGTCGCCAAAACCGCCATCGACCGCCGGCTGGCCGAGATTCTGACCCCCGTGATCGAGGGGCTGGGCTATGAACTGGTGCGCGTCAGGCTGATGGGTGGCAAGACCAAGACGCTGCAGGTCATGGCCGAACGCCCCGAGGGCGGGATCGAGGTCGACGAATGCGCCGAGATCTCCACGGCGATCTCGGCCGTTCTGGATGTCGAGGATCCGATCGAGGATGCCTATACGCTGGAAGTTTCTAGCCCGGGCATCGACCGGCCCTTGACCCGGCTCAAGGACTTCGAGACCTGGGACGGCTACGAGGCGAAGCTGGAGACCACCGAACTGATCGACGGCCGGCGCCGGTTCAAGGGCGCGCTGGCGGGTGTCGAGGATGGCGAGGTGCTGATCGAGATCGAGGGGCCTGACGGAAAGCCGCTCACCATCGGGCTGGAATTCGACTGGCTGTCGGACGCCAAGCTAGTGCTGACCGACGAGCTGATCCGCGAGATGCTGAAGGCGCGCAAGGATGCGGGCCTGATCGACGAGACCGAATTTGACCAGATCGAGACGGACGAGGGTTCCGTCGACCAGGAGGACTGAGACATGGCGATTACCTCTGCCAACCAGCTGGAACTGCTGCAGACCGCCGAGGCGGTGGCGCGGGAAAAGATGATCGACCCCGATCTGGTCGTGCAGGCGATGGAAGAGTCCCTCGCTCGGGCCGCCAAGTCGCGTTATGGCTCGGAAATGGACATCCGGGTGTCCATCGACCGCAAGACCGGGCGGGCGACCTTCACCCGGGTGCGCACGGTCGTGGCGGATGACGAGTTGGAGAACTATCAGGCCGAACTGACCGTCGAGCAGGCGAAACAGTATCTCGACGATCCCAAGGTGGGCGACACCATCATCGACGAGGTGCCGCCGGTGGAAATGGGACGGATCGCCGCTCAATCGGCCAAGCAGGTTATCCTGCAGAAGGTCCGCGAGGCCGAGCGCGACCGCCAGTTCGAGGAATTCAAGGACCGCGTCGGCACGATCATCAACGGCCAGGTCAAGCGCGAGGAATACGGCAACGTCATCGTCGATATCGGCCGGGGCGAAGGCATCCTGCGCCGCAACGAGAAGATCGGCCGCGAAAGCTATCGCCCGAACGACCGCATCCGCTGCTACATCAAGGATGTCCGCCGCGAGACGCGCGGCCCGCAGGTCTTCCTGTCGCGCACCGCGCCCGAATTCATGGCGGAACTGTTCAAGATGGAAGTGCCGGAGATCTACGACGGCATCATCGAGATCAAGGCGGTCGCCCGCGACCCGGGCTCCCGCGCCAAGATCGCGGTCATTTCCTATGATGGCTCGATCGACCCCGTGGGCGCCTGCGTCGGTATGCGCGGCTCGCGCGTGCAGGCTGTGGTGAACGAGTTGCAAGGCGAAAAGATCGACATCATCCCGTGGAACGAGGATCAGGCCACCTTCCTGGTGAACGCGCTGCAACCTGCCGAGGTCAGCAAGGTCGTTATCGACGAGGAAGCCGGCAAGATCGAGGTTGTCGTGCCCGATGACCAACTTTCGCTTGCCATCGGGCGGCGCGGCCAGAACGTGCGGCTCGCCAGCCAACTGACCGGGCTCGACATCGACATCATGACCGAAGCCGAGGAAAGCCAGCGTCGCCAGGCCGAGTTCGAGGAACGAACCAAGCTGTTCATGGACACGCTGGACCTGGACGAATTCTTCGCCCAACTGCTTGTGTCCGAAGGCTTCACCAATCTCGAAGAGGTGGCCTATGTCGATATCGACGAGCTTCTGGTGATCGACGGTGTGGACGAGGATACCGCGAACGAGTTGCAGGCCCGTGCCCGCGACCACATCGAGGAACTCAATCGCAAGGCGCTCGAACATGCCCGCGAACTCGGTGTGGAGGACAGCCTGGTTGAATTCGAGGGTCTGACTCCCCAAATGATCGAGGCGCTGGCCGAGGACGGTGTCAAGACGCTGGAAGATTTCGCCACTTGCGCCGACTGGGAATTGGCGGGCGGCTGGACCACCGTGGATGGCGAGCGCGTCAAGGACGAGGGCATTCTCGAGAAGTTCGACGTCTCTCTGGAAGAGGCGCAGACCATGGTTATGACCGCACGGGTGATGCTGGGTTGGGTCGATCCGTCGGAACTCGAGGAAGGCGAGACGGACGAGGAGGCGGAAGCCGCCGCCGAGACCGAAGAGGAGGCCGGGGCCTGATCGCCGGGCCCGGGCGATGGCCATGGCTCGAGGTGGAGTCCGAAAAAGCGCGCCCGATCCCGAGCGGCGTTGCATCGCCACCGGCGAGGTTCGGCCCAAGGCGGCCCTGATCCGCTTTGTCGTTGGTCCGAAGGATCAGATCGTGCCCGATCTGTTGGGAAAGCTGCCCGGTCGGGGCATCTGGGTTGCGGCGGATCGCGACGCGCTGGAACTGGCCGTCCGCAAGCGGCTTTTTGCGCGGGCCGCGAAGCGGGCGGTGACGGTGCCCGCTGATCTGGCCGAGCAGGTCGAGGCGGGGCTGTTGCGCCGGGTCGTCGAGGGGCTTTCGCTCGCCCGCAAGGCGGGGCAGGCCGTGGCGGGCTATGAGAAGGTTCGGGGCTGGCTGGATAACGGCGAGGCCCGAGTTCTGATCCAGGCGGTCGACGGATCGGCGCGCGGCAAGACCAAGGTGCGCCCCCCGGATCAGCCGGACGCCTATATCGGCTGCATGACCGCCCGGGAATTGGGTTTGGCTTTCGGCCGGGAACATGTGATACATGGCGCGCTTGCGGCTGGCGGACTCACGGAACGTGTAGTAGAGGATGCCGCCAAGCTTTCGGGCGTCCGCAAGAGGATCGGGGGAGAGACCCCCGGAAAGGGTTGAAGACCGAATGAGCGATACTGACGGCAAGAAGACACTGGGTTTGCGTGGCGGCTCGAGATCCGGCCAGGTGAAGCAGAGCTTCAGCCATGGCCGTACCAAGAACGTCGTGGTCGAGACGAAGCGCAAGCGCGTCGTCGTGCCCAAGCCCGGAGCGGGGAAATCCGGTGGATCGGCTTCCGCTGGGGTGTCGGGTGGTGATCCGTCCAGGCGTCCGGCGGGCATTTCTGATGCCGAGATGGAACGTCGACTCAAGGCGTTGCAGGCCGCTAAGGCGCGCGAGGCCGAAGAGGCGGCGCAACGCGAGGCCGAGGAACGTCAGCGCGAGGAAGAGCGCAAGCGCCGCCGCGAGGAGGCCGAGGCCAAGGAACGCGAGCAACGCGAGATCGAGGAGGCCGCCAAGCGCAAGGCCGCCGAAGAAGAGCGCAAGCGCAAGGAAGCCACCGCCGCCGACAAGGCCGCACAGGTGCCTGTTGCGCCTGCCGATCCCGAGGCGGCCAAGGGCGGCGCCAAGTCGGCCCCGCGCAAGACCGACCGGGACCGTGACCGCCCCGAAGAGCGGCCCTCGCGCGGCAAAGGAAAGTCGGACAACCGCCGGTCTGGCAAACTGACCGTCAGCCAGGCACTGACCGGCGGCGAGGGCGGCCGGCAACGCTCGCTTGCCGCGATGAAGCGCAAACAGGAGCGCATGCGCCAAAAGGCGATGGGCGGGTCGGAATCGCGGGAAAAGGTCGTGCGCGACGTCCAGTTGCCTGAACAGATCGTAGTGTCCGAATTGGCCAACCGTATGGCCGAGCGCGTGGCCGACGTGGTCAAGGCTCTGATGCAGAACGGCATGATGGTCACCCAGAACCAGACCATCGATGCCGACACGGCCGAGTTGATCATCGAGGAATTCGGCCATCGCGTGCAGCGCGTGTCCGACGCCGATGTCGAAGACGTGATCGCCACCGTCGAGGACAAGGCGGCCGATCTGCAGCCGCGCCCGCCGGTGATTACCATCATGGGCCATGTCGACCACGGCAAGACCTCGCTACTGGACGCGATCCGCGATGCCAAGGTCGTCGCGGGCGAGGCGGGCGGCATCACCCAGCATATCGGCGCCTACCAGGTGAAGACCGATAGCGGCACGACGCTGACCTTCCTGGATACGCCGGGCCATGCGGCCTTTACCTCGATGCGGGCACGTGGCGCCCATGTCACCGATATCGTGGTCCTTGTGGTCGCGGCCGATGACGCCGTGATGCCGCAGACGGTCGAGGCTATCAACCACGCCAAGGCCGCCGGTGTCCCGATGATCGTGGCGATCAACAAGATCGACAAGCCGGCGGCGAACCCCGACAAGGTGCGCACCGACCTTCTGCAGCACGAGGTCATCGTCGAGAAGATGTCGGGCGAGGTACAGGATGTCGAGGTGTCGGCCATCACTGGCCAGGGCCTGGACGAACTGCTTGAATCGATCGCGCTTCAGGCCGAAATCCTGGAACTCAAGGCGAACCCGAATCGAGCCGCCGAGGGGGCCGTGATCGAGGCGCAGCTCGATGTCGGGCGCGGTCCCGTGGCGACGGTCCTTGTGCAGAAGGGCACCCTGAAGAAAGGCGACATCTTCGTCGTCGGTGAACAATGGGGCAAGGTTCGCGCGCTTATCAACGACAAGGGCAAGCGGGTCGACGAGGCCGGGCCGTCCGTGCCGGTCGAGGTGTTGGGCCTGAATGGCACGCCCGAGGCGGGCGACGTTCTGAACGTCGTCGAGACCGAGGCCCAAGCGCGCGAGATCGCCGAGTACCGGGAGGCGAAAGCGAAAGAGAAGCGCGCCGCGGCTGGCGCTGCGACCTCTCTCGAGCAGCTCATGGCCAAGGCCAAGGAAGACGAGAACGTCAAGGAATTGCCGATCCTGGTCAAGGCCGACGTGCAGGGTTCGGCCGAGGCGATCGTCCAGGCGATGGAAAAGATCGGCAACGACGAAGTGCGCGTGCGCGTGTTGCATGCGGGCGTCGGTGCGATCACCGAAACCGACGTGGGCCTGGCCGAGGCCTCCGGTGCGCCGATCATGGGCTTCAACGTTCGGGCCAACGCGCCGGCGCGCAACGCGGCCAACCAGAAAGGCGTTGAGATTCGCTATTACAGCGTGATCTACGACCTAGTGGATGACGTTAAGGCCGCGGCCTCTGGCCTGCTCTCCGCCGAGATTCGTGAAACCTTCATCGGCTATGCCGAGATCAAGGAGGTGTTCAAGGTCTCGGGCGTCGGCAAGGTCGCGGGCTGCCTCGTTACCGAGGGCGTGGCGCGGCGGTCGGCCGGTGTGCGCCTGCTGCGCGACGACGTGGTGATCCACGAAGGCACGCTGAAGACGCTGAAACGCTTCAAGGACGAGGTCGCCGAGGTCCAGTCCGGCCAGGAATGCGGCATGGCCTTCGAGAATTACGAAGACATCCGCCCCGGCGATGTGATCGAGATTTTCGAACGCCAGGAGGTCGAGCGCACGCTCGACTGATCCCGAAGCTGAGCGAAAAGGCAAAGGGGCGCCCAGCCTGGGCGCCCCTTTCTCGTTGTGGGGTATGTTCTGGGTGGCTGCGGTTTACGCGGCCCGATTGACGGGAAGTCCTTCGTACAGGCGGTCGCCCACGCGCACGACGATCCGGCCATCCGGTCGGCGCCCGACGAAGGCGCCCTGGACCGACACACAGGACCCCAGGACAATGGTCTGGATCATCGATTTGTCCCTCGATTAGAAACAAGCGCTTTGTAAGCCGGAAACCGCACAGCACGAAATTTTATTTCGCCGCACTGGAAGAGCATGAGCGGAAGCTTGCCGAAGCTCGGAGCTCGACGTAAAAACCCACCGGCAAAGCCAGGTCAAAGCCAGTCCCGCAGGACCGGTATCAATGGAATATCGGCCGGCGGCATGGGATATTTCCGCAGATTCCGCGCATGTGCCCAGGCCAGGGCCTGTCCCTCATGCCCATGTGGCTGTCCCTGCCATTTGCGGCAGATGAACAGCGGCATCAAAAGGTGGAAATCCTCGTAGGTATGGCTGGCGAAAGTCAGCGGCGCCAGGCAGCTTTCCCAGGTATCTATCCCCAGCTCTTCCTTCAGCTCGCGCATCAGCGCGGCTTCGGGTGTCTCGCCCGGCTCGACCTTGCCGCCGGGAAACTCCCACAGCCCGGCCATGGCCTTGCCCTCGGGGCGCTGGGCCAGAAGCACGCGGCCATCCGGATCGACCAGCGCAACCGCCGCGACGAGCACGATCTTCATGAGCGGTAATCGGCGTTGATGTCGATGTAGCCATGGGTCAGGTCGCAGGTCCAGACCGTGGCCGTACCGCGCCCCACCCCAAGGTCGACGCGGATCACCAGTTCATCGCGCCGCATATAAGCCGCGCCCGCCTCTTCGGCATAGCTTTCGGCGACCCAGCCCTTTTCCGCCACCAGAATGTCGCCGAAGCGGATCGACAAGGTATCGCGATCGGCCTTGGCGCCCGATTTGCCCACGGCCATCACGATCCGGCCCCAGTTCGGGTCCTCGCCGGCGATGGCCGTTTTAACCAGCGGCGAATTCGCGATCGCCATCGCGACGGTTCGCGCGTCGGCTTTGCTAGCCGCTCCGGTGACTCGGATCTCGACGAACTTCGTCGCGCCCTCGCCGTCGCGCACAACCTGGTGGGCGAGGTTCAGCATCACGCTCCGCAGCGCGTCCTGGAAGGCCTTGGCCGCGGCGCTGCGCAGGTCGGTGATTTCGGGGGCCTTCGATTTTCCGGTAGCGGCCACCAGTAGCGTGTCCGAGGTCGAGGTATCGCCGTCGACGGTGATGCAGTTGAACGTCTCGTCGGTCAGCCTTGTTAGCATCCGTTGCAACGGGGCGCGGGCGATCTTCGCGTCGGTGAAGATGTAGACCAGCATCGTCGCCATGTCGGGCGCGATCATGCCCGAGCCCTTGGCGATTCCGGCGATGCGGATCGGCTGGCCGTCGATCTCGACCGTGATCCCGGCCCCCTTGGGAAAGGTATCGGTCGTCATGATCGCCCGCGCGGCCTGCGGCAGCGCGTCGGGCGCCAGGCCGGCGACCAGGTCGTCCAGCACGGCCGTGATCCGGTCATGGGGCAGCGGCTCACCGATCACGCCGGTCGAACTGGTAAAGACCCTCGTTTCTGGCACGCCGGTGGCCTTGGCGGCCGCCGCACAGATCGCGGCGACGGCCTCGGTCCCGGCGGCCCCGGTAAAGGCGTTGGAATTGCCCGAATTGACCATGATCGCGGCGCCCTGCCGCGGCCCGGCCTCGGCTCCGATTTTGGCCTCGCAGTCCAGAACCGGTGCCGACCGCGTCGCCGAGCGCGTGAATACTCCCGCGACCGTGCTGCCGGGCGCAAGGCGTGCCATCATCACGTCGGTCCGGTCCTTGTAGCGCACGCCGGCCTCGGCGGCCGAAAACTCGGCGCCGGCGATCACTGGCAGGTCCGGAAAACCTCCGGGCGGTGCCAGGGGTGAAATCATAGGGCCGACGGGTTTGGTGGGTACCTCGACCTCGGCGGTCGCCATGTCCAGTTCGTGCCGAAGCCTCGCGACCTCGCGCTTCAATGGCTTGACCTTGGTCTTGACGATCTTTTTCTCGATCTTCTTCTTTTTCTTTGATTTTGCCATCCGCCCCTCCGCCGTTAGTGCCTCAGTCCCCGAGCAACTCGATATTCTTGAGCAATGACGGATCGATTTCGACCTCGGTCTCGGTGACCTCTGCCTCTTCGGTATATTTCGACAAGGCCTGTTCCATCGCGTCGCGTTGGATTTGCTGCACTAGGTCGTCGCGCACATCATTGATCGGCGGCGCCCCTTTCAGCCGGGACTCGTGCAGCTTGATGACATGCCACCCGAACGTGGTCTCGACCGGTGCCGAGATGTCGCCGGGTTTCATGCCGACAACCGCGTCCTCGAACGGCTTGACCATCATCCCGGCCGAGAACCAGCCCAGATCGCCGCCATTGGGCCCGGACGGCCCGATCGACCGTTCCTTGGCCAGCTCTGCGAAATCGGCACCGTTTTCGAGTTCCATAAGGATGGCCTGCGCCTCTTCCTGGCTTTCGACCAGGATGTGCGCCGCGTGGTATTCGGTGGTCGGTTCGGCATTGGCATAGGCGGCCTCATAGGCGCCTTGCACCGCCTCGTCGGTTACGGCCTCCTCGGCGATGCGGGCCAATGCCTCTCCAGCCACGTAGGACCGCCGCTCGTTTTCAAGGGCAAGCCGGGCGCCCAGCGACAGCCTGTCGCCAAGGCTTTCGGCCACCGCACTTTGGCGGATCAGCTGGTCCAGAACCGCCCGGTACAGCACCTCGTCCTCAAGCTGCTGATATTCCGGGGGCAGCTGGGCGCGCATCACGATCATGTGGCCCAGCGTAATCTCGGTGTCGCCCACCCGCGCCACCACGGTGTCCGGGCCGATTTCCTCGGCGGCGAGCGGGGCGGCAAGGGTTGCGGCCATGGCCAGAGCCAGGACTGCCCTGGGGATGACAAGTGACGTCATGTAAACTCCTTTCGGGGCAAGCGGGTCGACGGCATCGGTCTCGCGGCGTCCGACATCATTCCAGAAGCAGCGAAGTATCCGCGATGGCGTCGGTGTCGATTTCGTCAGGTTCGACGCGGGTGATCTGGGCGGCTTCTCGCAGTTCGCTCATACGCGTCTCGATGGCGCCGGCGCGCAGTTTATCGGCGATCTCGTTGCGCACCTCGTCAAGGCTGGGCGCCTTGGCTGCCTGGACTTGGTTAAGGCGGATCACGTGCCAGCCAAACTGCGTCTCGACCGGGGCGGAAATCTCGCCCGGTTCCATCTCCAGCACCGCGGCCTCGAATGGCGGCACCATCATGCCAGTGCTGAACCAGCCGAGATTGCCGCCATTGGGCGCCGAGGGGCCAGTGGAGCGTTCGCGCGCGACGTCCGCGAAATCCTTGCCGCTCTCCAGCTCCGCGATCGCTTCGCGCGCAGCTTCCTCGGTTTCCACGAGAATGTGCGAGGCATTGAATTCTTGTTGCCTCTCGGCCTCGGCGACCATCTCGGCGTAACGTTCCGCAATCGCCTCCTCGGTCACTGCCGCTTCGACGATCTTGTTCATCGCCTGTGCCGAAATCATCCCGCGTTCTTCGTTCTCCAGCGCCTTTTCAACATAGGCCGGGCGCTCACCCTCGAAGCCTTGTGCCAAAAGCGTCTGCTGCACCAACTGGTCCAGCAGCCCCCTGAACAGCACCGGCGTCGGCATCTGCCTATATTGTTCAGGCAGCCTTGAAAACAACAGGATCATGTGCCCCATGGTGATATCGGTGCCATTCACCGTGGCAACCACCGTCTCGGCCGTCACGTCCGGCCTTTCCTTGTCCTGTGCCAGCGCTGGCAGGGCCATAAGCCCCGCGATCAATGCGCCGGCCAGAAGCGGCTTCGGGGCTTTGGGCATAGGGGCAACTCCTTTAATGCCGCGTGCGTGGGCGACGTTGACACCATTCTGACCGCCCCTTACATCGCTTGTGGTCCTTGGGGTCGGTCTCCAGTCTCAGGCCACTTCTATTGCCGCATCGTCAGGCGGGCAAGGCGTCCGTCGAACAACATCCCTTGAGACACGCAGCCGCCGCGGAGTGAACATGCTGGGCATCGGAACAGTCAGCCGTAAGGTCTTCGGCACCAAGAACGACCGACAGGTCAAGAAAGTCCGCCCGCTTGTGGCGCGTATCAACGAACTGGAACCCCAGTTCCAGGCGCTGAGCGACGAGGGCCTGATCGCCAAGACCGAGGAATTCCGCCGCCGTATCGCCGGGGGCGAAAGCCTTGACGATCTGCTGCCCGAGGCCTTTGCCAATTGCCGCGAGGGCGCCCGCCGGGCGCTGGGCCTGCGCGCCTTCGACGTACAGCTGGTGGGGGGCATCTTCCTGCACCGTGGCAACATCGCCGAGATGAAGACCGGCGAGGGCAAGACGCTGGTGGCGACCTTCCCGGCCTACCTGAACGCACTGACCGGCAAGGGCGTGCATATCGTCACCGTGAACGACTACCTCGCCAAGCGCGATTCGGAATGGATGGGCAAGGTCTACGGCGCGCTCGGGATGACCTGCGGTGTCGTCTACCCCTGGCAGCCCGACGATGAGAAGCGCGCCGCCTACCGCGCCGACATCACCTATGCCACAAATAACGAGCTGGGTTTCGATTACCTGCGCGACAACATGAAGGCTGAACTGGCCGACATGTCCCAACGCGGCCACCACTTCGCCATCGTCGACGAGGTCGACTCGATCCTGATCGACGAGGCTCGGACGCCGCTGATCATCTCGGGGCCCTCCCAGGATCGATCCGAGCTGTATACCACCCTCGACAAGGTGGTGCCCGACCTGTCGGAAGAGCATTACAAGCTGGACGAAAAGACCCGGAACGTCACCTTCACCGAGGAAGGCAACGAGTTCATGGAGGAGCGCCTGCACGAACTGGGCATCCTCCCCGAGGGTCAGTCGATGTATGACCCCGAAAGCACGACCATCGTCCACCACGCGACGCAGGCGCTCAAGGCGCACAAGCTGTTCCTCAAGGACAAGGATTACATCGTCCGCGATGGCGAGGTGATGCTGATCGACGAGTTCACCGGCCGGATGATGCGCGGCCGGCGCCTGTCCGAGGGTCTGCACCAGGCTATCGAGGCAAAGGAGGGCGTCAAGATTCAGCCCGAGAACGTGACGCTGGCCTCGGTCACCTTCCAGAACTATTTCCGGCTGTATGACAAGCTGGCGGGCATGACCGGCACCGCGTCCACCGAGGCCGAGGAATTCGACCAGATATACGGCCTCGGCGTGGTCGAGATTCCGACCAACCGCCCCATCGCCCGCGAGGACGAGCATGACGCCGTCTACCGCACCGCGCGTGAGAAATACGATGCCATCGTTGAGACGATCAAGGAGGCGCACGCCAAGGGTCAGCCGGTTCTGGTCGGTACCACCTCCATCGAAAAGTCCGAGATGCTGTCCGACATGCTCAAGAAGGCGAAGGTGCCGCACAACGTGCTGAACGCCCGCCACCACGAGCAGGAGGCCAAGATCGTGGCCGAAGCGGGTCGGCTAGGCGCGGTGACCATCGCCACCAACATGGCCGGTCGCGGCACCGACATCCAGCTGGGCGGCAATGTCGAGATGAAGGTTATGGAGGCGCTGGCCGCCGACCCCGAGGCCCATCCCGACGAAATCCGCGCCCGCATCGAGGCCGAGCACGCCGACGAGAAACAGAAGGTTCTCGACGCTGGTGGCCTGTTCGTTTTGGGCACCGAACGCCACGAATCCCGCCGCATCGACAACCAGTTGCGTGGCCGGTCCGGCCGCCAGGGCGACCCGGGGCGGTCGGCCTTCTTCCTGTCGCTGGAAGACGACCTGATGCGCATCTTCGGGTCGGATCGGCTCGACAAGGTGCTGTCGACGCTCGGGATGAAAGAAGGCGAGGCGATCGTCCATCCCTGGGTGAACAAAAGCCTTGAAAAGGCCCAGGCCAAGGTCGAGGGCCGCAACTTCGACATCCGCAAGCAGCTTCTGAAATTCGACGATGTGATGAACGACCAGCGCAAGGTCATCTTCGGCCAGCGCCTGGAAATCATGGAATCGAACGACCTCTCCGAGATCGTGCAGGACATGCGCCACCAGGTGATCGATGACCTTGTGGAAACCTTCATGCCGCCCAAATCCTATGCCGACCAGTGGGATACCGAAGGTCTGCGCGAAGCGTTGATCGAGCAGCTCAACCTCGAGGTGCCGGTGGAGGGTTGGGCCGACGAGGAGGGTGTCGACGACGAGGATATCCGCGAGCGGATCTGCGATGCCTCCGACGAGGCGATGGCCGTCAAGGCCGCACAGTTCGGCCCCGAGGCGATGCGCGGGATCGAGAAACAGGTGCTGTTGCAGACCATCGATGCGAAGTGGCGTGAACACCTTCTGACTCTGGAACATCTTCGCTCGGTCGTCGCGTTCCGGGGCTACGCCCAGCGCGATCCACTGAACGAGTACAAGACCGAGTCGTTCGCCCTGTTCGAATCGATGCTGAACTCGTTGCGCGAAGAAGTCAGCAAGAAGCTCGGTCAGATTCGCCCGCTGACCGAGGAAGAGCGCGGCGAAATGTTACGCCAGCTGGCCGAACAGCAGGATCGGATGGCCGCGGCCGCTGCGCAAAGCACCGCTGAACATGCCGCAGCCCCGGGCCAGGCCCCGCAGCCGAACGAGAACGCCGCCGAAGGGTTCGATGAGAATCGTCCGGAAACCTGGGGAAATCCGGGACGAAACGATCCCTGTCCCTGCGGTTCCGGGCGTAAGTTCAAGCATTGCCACGGGCAGATCGTGTAACCGGCTGAACCGGATTTGGCCCGAAGACGGTCGCCAAATCCCCGCAGACATGCCACGCCTTCGCCCCTTTTGGCCTTTAACCAAGCCGTAGGCTTGGTGTGCCAAGAGGATGCCATGAAGAAACGAAAACAGCGATTGCTGGCGATTGGCCTGAGCGTGGCAACGGTGGTGGCCTCTGGACAGTACATGGAACGCAGTCAGCTGCGCATGGAAGCCGAAATGGCCGGGCTCGCCTTGGCCGGCGTCACGCCGCTGGCCGCCCGCCTGCCGACAAGGCCTGCCGCCGATGCGGCCCCGGCGCTGCCCGTCCTGCCCGACGATCCGGAAACCGCCCAAGCCATCACGCCAACCCCTGCCCGAGTGGCGCTCGGATTTCGCGAGGGGCGCACCGGCCCCACGGCGAGCCACCAAGGGCTGGAAATGCCTGCGCTTGGCGTCTCGGGCCTGCCCTGCGGACCGGAAATGACCGCTGAAACCACTGGTGATGGAATGGTGCGCTTGTTCCTGTCCGCGCCTTGCCGGCCTGGCCGGCGCGTCACCCTTCACCATGATCTCATCAGCTTCACCGAGGTGACCGATCAACTTGGCTTACTCAGCGTCGAGGTGCCCGCAATGGCTCCCGCTGCTGCTTTCCTGGCCAAGTTCGACGATGGCGCAACGGTCACGCATACCCTCTCTGTGCCCGCCGCTGCAGGGCGCACCCATGCCGCGTTGGTCGCCATGGCCGCCGACGCCATGCAAATGCACGTCTACGAGGCTGACGCGCGCTTTGGCGAGCCCGGTCATGTCTGGTCAAGGGCGCCGCGCGCGATCGGCGCGCAAGGAACGTTCCGCGTCCTGGGCGATCGCGCGATTGCTGGGGGCCGAATTGCGCAGGTCTATACCGCCCCGCGCGGCACGCCCGAGCCCCGCCTCTCGGTCGAGGCCGAGGTAACGCGCGCCAATTGCGGCCGCGAGATAGAAGCCCAGACCGTCCTGTCCGACGGTGGAAGCGATATGACGGTGGGTGCCGTCAGCTTCACTCTGCCGGGTTGCGATTCCGTGGGCGAATTTCTGGTGTTGAAAAACCTGCCCCAAGGCCGGAAACTCGCCGCCAACTGAGCTGCTCCGGGCCTTGCACAGATGCGGTTTTTCGGATGCGCGGCGGTCCTCGCCGCGCTATTTATCATGGGTTTGCCCGTGCCTGTCCGCGCGCAGGACGTCACGCTGACCTCGCGCGACGGGTCTGTCGAGATCAGCGGCACCCTTACCAGCTTCGATGGCGAGTTTTACCGCGTCGAAACCGTCTATGGGCCGCTGACGCTCGATGGCCAGGGGGTGGTCTGTTCCGGTCCCGGCTGCCCGGACATGGAGGCTTATGTCGCGCGGTTTCGGCTGTCGGGGGCGCCCGCACTGGGCCGGTTGCTGATCCCGGCGCTGATCGAGGCCTATTCGGTCAAGCGGGGCCTAGCCGTCGCCCGGCAGGCCGATGGCGGGGATAGTGTTTTCGTTCTGACCGACCGCGGCGCCGGGTATGTCGTGGCCGAGATCAATCTGGGTATCGGAAGCACCGACGAAGGCTTTGCCGACCTCCTCGCCGACGAGACAGACATCGTGATGGCGGCGCGCGAACCGTATCCCGAAGAAATAAGGCGGGTTCGCGATGCGGGCTTCGGCGATTTGAGCGAACCGGCGCTGCGCCACGTGGTTGCGCTGGATGCGATCGTCCCGGTGGTGGCGCCAGGTCAGCCGGTGCAAGAGCTTTCGATCGACGACCTGGTCGGGATCCTGACCGGCGAGATCGGCGATTGGTTGGGTTTCGGTGGCCCCGACGCGCCGGTGACCGTGCACCTGCTCGATCGGCGCGACGGTCTGCAGCAGGCGGCGGCCACGCGTATCCTGCACGGTGTGCCACCCACTCCCGCGGCCCGGCGTCACGATGGGGCGGCCGAGCTTGCCAAGGCGGTGGCACGCGATCCGCTTGGGCTTGGATTGAGCCGGCTTTCGGCCCTGGGCTCGGCGCGGCAGCTGCCCTTGATCGGCGGGTGCGGCATGCGCTTGATCGCCACGCGGCAGTCGGTCAAGACCGAGGATTACCCATTCGCCGCGCCGCTGTTCCTGTATACGCCCGCGCGCAGACTGCCGCTTTTCGCGCGAGAATTCCTGGCCTATCTCCAGACCCCGGCGGCGCAGTTGGTGATCCGCCGGGCCGGGTTCGTCGACCAGCTAAGCGAGACGATTCCCTTTGGCCGTCAGGGAGACCGCTTGGGCCAGGCGATCGCACAGGCCGGCCCCGAGGTCCCGTTGTCGGAATTACAGCGCCTTGTTGCCGTGCTGTCGGGTGCGGCGCGGCTGACCCCCACTTTTCGGTTCCGCGCCGGCGGCTCGGCCGAGTTGGACGCGCAATCCTATGGAAATGTCGCAGCGCTGGCCCGAGCGCTCGAGGCGGGGCTGTATGATGGACGGACGCTGATTTTCGCCGGTTTCAGCGATGGCGAAGGCGCCGCCGAACCGAACCGGCGCATCGCGCGTGCGCGGGCCAAGGCCGTGCGAGACGCCATTCTCGCAAGGGCGACAGCCGCCGATCCCGGTCGGCTGCGGCTCCGTGTCGAGGCCTTCGGCGAAGCCCTGCCCATTGCCTGCGATCAAAGTGCTTGGGGTGGTCTCATCAATCGGCGCGTCGAGGTGTGGATCCGCTGACGGGCTACAGATAACCCTCGGAGCGGAAGCTGATTTCGCGCGCCTTTCCGACGATCAGGTGATCGTGCAGCACAAGACCAAGCGCGGAACAGCCCGCAGCGATCTGTTCGGTCATCGCGATGTCCGAGTCCGACGGTGTCGGATCGCCCGAAGGATGATTGTGCACCAGAATCAGCGCCGAGGCATTCAGTTCAAGGGCGCGCTTGACCACCTCGCGGGGATAGACCGGCACGTGATCGACGGTGCCGTGCGCCTGTTCCTCGTCGGCTATCAGGATGTTCTTGCGGTCCAGGAAAAGGACGCGAAACTGTTCGGTCTCGCGATGGGCCATCGACGTACGGCAATAATCAAGCAGCGCGTCCCAGCCCGAGATCACCGGCCGGTGCATCACGCGCGCGCGCGCTAGGCGATGCGCTGCGGCCTCGATCAGCTTGAGTTCGACCAGCACCGCATCGCCCACACCGCGGACTTCGCTCAGGCGCGCGGTGGGGGCCGAAAGCACGCCGTTGAAATCACCGAACCGGTCCAAAAGCGCGCGGGCCAGCGGCTTGACGTCCTGCCGCGGGATCGCGCGGAACAGCACCATTTCCAGCAGCTCGTAATCCGGCATCGCGTCTGCCCCGCCATCCATGAAACGGGTGCGCAGCCGCTGCCGGTGGTCGCGCAGGTAAGAGGGCAGACGGTCGCCGCGGGCCCTCGCCACCGGCTGCGCCTCGGCAAAGATCGGCAGCGGCGGTTCGGACAATTGATTGGGTGCACGGGCGCGAGTCATCGCCCCGAGCCTACGAAGACCATACTGAACGAAACGTTAACGCCGGAAGGGAAATCCCGGTGTCAGCTTTTCATCCCGTCCCAGAAGCTTTTGACCTTGCGAAAGAAGCTCGACCCCTCGGGGTTGTTCTCTTCGCTTAGCTCCTCGAACTCGCGCAGCAGTTCCTTTTGCCGCGAGGTCAGGTTGACGGGAGTTTCGACCGCCAGTTCGATGAACATGTCGCCTTGCGCCCCGCCGCGCAGTCCCGGCATGCCCTTGCCGCGCAGGCGCATCTGCCGGCCTGACTGGCTGCCGGCCGGCACCTTTACGCGCGAGCGGCCGCCGTCGATCGTCGGTACCTCGATTTCGCCGCCGAGCGCCGCATTCGCCATCGACACCGGCACGCGGCAGTACAGGTTCATGCCTTCGCGTTCGAACAGCGGGTGCTCGGTCACCTCGATAAAGATGTAAAGATCGCCCGGCGGTCCACCTCTCAGGCCGGCCTCACCCTCGCCTGCCAGGCGGATACGGGTGCCGGTCTCGACGCCTGCGGGGATATTCACCGACAGCGCGCGTTCCTTCTCGACCCGTCCGGCACCGCCGCAGGCCTTGCACGGGTTCTTGATGATCTGGCCCATGCCGCCGCAGGTCGGACAGGTGCGTTCGACGGTGAAGAATCCCTGTTGCGCGCGGACCTTGCCCATCCCCGAACAGGTCGGGCAGGTCGCCGGTTCCGCACCGCCTTCGGCGCCGGTGCCCTTGCAGACGTCGCAGGCGACCGAGCCGGGCACGTTGATCGTCTTTTGCAGGCCGTTATAGGCGTCTTCCAGCTTAATACGCAGGTTGTAGCGCAAGTCCGAGCCGCGCGTCGCGCGCTGTCGGCCGCCCGCGCCGCCGCCCATGAAATCGCCGAACAGATCGTCGAACACGTTTGAAAAGGCGGACGCGAAATCGCCGCCCCCGAAACCCGGCCCACCGGGGCGCGGGCCGCCGCCCATACCCTGTTCGAAGGCGGCGTGACCGAACCGGTCATAGGCGGCCTTCTTGTCCGGGTCCTTCAGCGTCTCATAGGCCTCGTTGACCTCCTTGAACTGGGACTCGGCCTTGGGGTTGTCGGCGTTGCGGTCGGGGTGAAGCTCCTTGGCCTTCTTGCGGTAGGCCTTCTTGATTTCGTCGGCGGAGGCACCGCGGGCGATGCCCAGGACCTCGTAGAAATCACGCTTTGCCATTGGCTATCCCTCTGCCCGGAATGCGTGGGCCGGCCCGGGTTTTCCCCGGACCGGCCGCGTTGGTTCCGGTCGCTCCTTACGAGCGCTTCCTGTCGTCGTCGAGGTCCTCGAACTCGGCGTCCACGATGTCCTCGTCGACGCTGCTGGGCCCGTCATCACCTTCGGGTTCGGCACCCGCGGCCTCTTCCTGCTGGGCCTTGTAGATCGCTTCGCCAAGTTTCATGGCCGCTTCGGAGACGTTCTGGATGCCGCCCTTGATCTTGCCGGCATCGTCGGTCTCCAGCACGTCCTTCAGCGCCGCGACGGCCAGTTCGATCGCCTCGACGGTCGAGGGATCGACCTTGTCGCCATGCTCCTCGATCGATTTCTCGGTCGAGTGGATCAGGCTTTCGGCTTGGTTCTTGGTTTCGACCAGCTCGCGCCGTGCCTTGTCGGCCTCGGCATTGGACTCGGCCTCCTTGACCATCTGTTCGATCTCGTCGTCGGACAGACCGCCCGAGGCCTGGATCGTGATCTTCTGCTCCTTGCCGGTGCCCTTGTCCTTGGCCGACACGCTGACGATGCCGTTGGCGTCGATGTCGAAGGTCACCTCGATCTGCGGCATTCCGCGCGGTGCGGGCGGGATTTCCTCGAGGTTGAACTGGCCGAGCATCTTGTTGTCGGCCGCCATTTCGCGCTCGCCCTGGAACACGCGGATCGTCACGGCGCTCTGGTTATCCTCGGCTGTCGAGAAGATCTGGCTCTTCTTGGTGGGGATCGTGGTGTTGCGGTCGATCAGCCGGGTGAACACGCCCCCCAGCGTCTCGATCCCCAGCGACAGCGGCGTCACGTCCAACAGCACCACGTCCTTAACGTCGCCCTGCAACACGCCGGCCTGGATCGCGGCGCCCATGGCGACCACCTCGTCGGGGTTCACGCCCTTGTGCGGCTCCTTGCCGAAGAACTTGGTAACTTCCTCGATGACCTTGGGCATCCGGGTCATGCCGCCGACCAGCACCACCTCGTCGATATCGCCAGTCGACAGGCCCGCATCCTTCAGCGCGTCCTGGCAGGGCTTGATCGACTTCTTGATCAGGTCGCCCACTAGGCTTTCCAGCTTGGCACGCGTCAGTTTCATGACCATGTGGAGCGGCGTGCCGGTGTCCTTGTCCATCGAGATGAACGGCTGGTTGATCTCGGTCTGGCTGGAGGAAGACAGCTCGATCTTGGCCTTTTCCGCCGCCTCCTTCAGGCGTTGCAGGGCCATCTTGTCCTTCGACAGGTCGACGCCGTGTTCCTTTTTGAACTCGTCGGCCAGGTAGGCGACGATGCGCATGTCGAAGTCTTCGCCGCCCAGGAAGGTGTCGCCGTTGGTCGATTTCACCTCGAACAGGCCGTCGTCGATTTCCAGGATGGTGATGTCAAAGGTGCCACCGCCGAGGTCATAGACCGCGATGGTGCGCGATTCCTTCTTGTCGAGTCCGTAGGCCAGCGCGGCCGCGGTCGGCTCGTTGATGATGCGCAGCACTTCGAGGCCGGCGATCTTGCCGGCATCCTTGGTGGCCTGGCGCTGGGCGTCGTTGAAATAGGCGGGCACGGTAATGACGGCCTGCTCGACCTTCTCGCCCAGATAGCTTTCGGCGGTTTCCTTCATCTTCTGCAGGATGAAGGCGGAAATCTGGCTGGGGCTGTATTTCTCGCCGCGCACCTCGACCCAGGCATCGCCATTGCCGCCATCCACGATGGAATAGGGAACGTGCTTGCGGTCCTTTTCTACCGCCGGATCATCGGCGCGACGGCCGATCAGGCGCTTGACGGCGAAGATCGTGTTGTCGGGGTTGGTGACGGCCTGCCGTTTGGCCGGCTGCCCGACCAGGCGTTCGCTTTCGGTGAAGGCGACGATCGAGGGGGTGGTGCGCGCGCCTTCGGCGTTTTCGATCACGCGCGGTTGCGACCCGTCCATGATCGCGATGCAGGAGTTGGTCGTCCCGAGGTCGATCCCGATGACTTTGGCCATGTGTGTTACCTCTTCTTCGGCGATGTTGTGGAGGTCAGACCCTGAAAAGGCCTCTGCCCTCCGATCCCAAAAATGGGCCGGGGACTGGCCCCGGACCTGTGTCTGGGGCGTATATAAGGAGGGGTCCGGGGCCCTGCAAGCTTGGCATATGACAGAAATGTGAGTGTGGTGAACGATGTCTGAGGAACGGCGTGACACGCGGCCCCGGCCCACGATGGTGGTGCGCGGGGTGGAGGTTCATTCCGGCTGGCTGGACCCGGGCGCCCAGCGCGCGATGGTCGCGGATCTGCGGGCGGTCGTCGCGGCCGCCCCGCTGTTCCAGCCAGAAACGCGCTGGGGCCGCAAGATGAGCGTGCGGATGACCTCGGCCGGGCGGTATGGCTGGGTATCGGATCGCCGCGGCTACCGGTACGAACCGCGCCATCCCTCGGGCGTGGCCTGGCCACCGATCCCGCCATCCGTTCTAGCGGTCTGGGACGCGATCACCGGGCTGGACCGGCGCCCCGACTGCTGTCTCGTGAACTATTACGGCGAGGGGGCGAAGATGGGGATGCACCAGGATCGCGACGAGGCCGATTTCAGCTGGCCGGTCGTCTCGGTCTCGCTCGGCGACGCGGCGCGGTTCCGTATCGGCGGCCAGCAGCGGGGCGGACCAACGGAAAGCCTGTGGCTGGACTCGGGCGACGTTCTGGTGATGGGCGGACCGGCGAGGCTGATCCACCATGGGATCGACCGGGTCCGCAACGGATCGTCAAGCCTGTTGGACGGCGGCGGACGGCTGAACCTCACGCTTCGCGTGGTGGATTAAGGCAACGGTTCTGGCGCGTGCATTCTATGGCCGGCCACGCGCTGCGCCGGGCGTCTTCCTAGCGCCTTGCGTACCAACTCGCCGAGGCGAACTTGCGCGTATAGAACTCGCCCATCAGGCCGACCATGATCAGCGCGATACTGATATAGAACGGGTACTCGATCGAGGTGAAATGCGGGTTGTAGTTGATGAAGGTGAACCCGCGTGCCTGGTCGATGCAGTGAAACAGCGGGTTCCAGTCGAACAGTGCCAGCATGTAACCCGGCAGCATGTTGGCGACGAACATCTTGCCCGAGGCGATCATGTTCATCCGCTGAAAGATGGTCGATACCAGGCCGACGAAGCCCGGCGCCCAGGGTTTCATGGCCAGAAAAACCATCCCGATCGACAGCCCCGAGAACCAGGACAGCATCACCATTCCGAAAGCCCCGACGGGATCGTGGATCGTGATCGGGGTGAACGCGGTATGGTAGACGAAGCCCACCACCAGCATCGACAGGATCTGGATGTAGAGTGTGCCGAACGCCGCCGAACCGATCGCCACGATGGTGTTCATCGGTGCGTGCTGCATCATCGGCGAGGCCGGCCCCTCCGAGGCGATGACGGCGCCCATGGTCTTGTTGAAGGTCAGGAACAGGAAGATGCCCGACATCAGGTACAGCAGGAAATCGCCGCGGATCGCCGAGCCGCGCATGCCGGGGATCAGCGTGAACATCAGATAGAAGGCGGCGACGAAAATCACCGTCTGCATGATGTTCATCACCAGCCCGATCAAGGCGTTGCTGTGATTGCGGCGCACATGCCGGACGCTGCCGTGATAGACCAGCATCAGCAGGCGCAACCCGCCCATAGTCGTCGATCGAGATCTGCTCGTGTGGAACATGGACCCTTCCGCGCGTTCCGGACGTTGCCCGCCCTTGCCGTTCGCCTGCCACGCAAGCATAAGGGGCTTGCGATTTCCTTACAATCCGCCCGGGAAAGGAGTCAGATTTGGATTACGCCAAGCTCGAGTCGGTGATGCGGCGCGCCGCGCTGCTCGCCGGGGCGCGGATCATGGAGATTTACCGCTCCGACGATTTCGAGGTGCGCACCAAGTCCGATGCCAGCCCCGTGACCGAAGCCGACGATGCGGCCGATGCATTGATCTGCGGCGAACTCGCGCGCGCCTTCCCGGACGTTTTGATCATCACCGAAGAACAGTCCGACACCCATGCCGAACGCGCTGTGAACTTCCTGATCGTCGATCCGCTGGACGGGACCAAGGAATTCGTCAAGCGGCGGGGCGATTTCACCGTCAACATCGCCTGGGTCGAGAATGGCAGGCCGGTGCGCGGCGTGGTTTATGCGCCGGCCAAGGGGCGGATGTTCTATACGCGCGCCGACGGGTCCTCGGTCGAGGAAAGCGGCGATCTGGTTCCGGACACGGTGGGCGATCTCAGGCCGATTGCGGTTTCGTCGACCGATAACGACGCACTGGTCGTCGTGGCCTCGAAATCGCACCGCGACCAGGCGACCGACGACTACATCTCGAAATATCCCGTCAAGGACATGACCAGCGCCGGCTCGTCGCTCAAATTCTGCCTGGTAGCGACCGGAGAGGCCGATCTTTACCCGCGCCTCGGCCGCACGATGGAGTGGGACACCGCCGCAGGCCATGCGGTTCTGGTTGGGGCTGGCGGCCGGGTGGTGCGGTTCGACGACCATACGCCGCTGACCTATGGCAAGCCGGGCTACGAGAACCCGTTCTTCATCGCCTGCTCGCCCGACGTGACGCTCAGGCCGGCCTGATGTCGGTGCTGATCGTCATTCCGGCGCGCTTTGCGTCCAGCCGCTATCCGGGCAAGCCGCTTGTCGCGCTGAAAGGCGCTTCTGGGCAGGAAAAGACACTGATCGAACGGTCCTGGCAGGCGGCGCGCGCGGTGTCGGGCGTGGCCCGCGTGGTGGTCGCGACCGATGACGACCGCATCCGCGCCGCGGCCGAAGGCTTCGGCGCCGAGGTGGTGATGACCTCAGAGCGCTGTGCTAACGGGACCGAGCGCGTGGCCGAGGCCTTCGATGTCCTTGGCGGCGGGTTCGAGATCGTGGTGAACCTTCAGGGCGATGCCCCGCTGACGCCGGCCTGGTTCGTCGAGGATCTGGTCGCAGGGTTGCGCGCCGATCCGGTGGCCGAGGTCGCGACCCCGGTCCTGCGCTGCGACGGGCGCGCGTTGAGCGCGTTGTTGGCTGACCGTCGGGCCGGCCGTGTCGGTGGTACCACCGCGGTCTTCGGCTGGGACCGCCGCGCGCTCTATTTCTCGAAAGAGGTCATCCCCTATACCGGGCAAGACTATGCCGACGCGTCGCCGACGCCGGTGTTCCACCATGTCGGCGTCTACGCCTACCGTCCCTCGGCGCTGGCAGCCTATCCCCGTTGGGAGGCTGGACCGCTGGAACGCCTGGAGGGACTGGAACAACTGCGCTTTCTCGAACGCGAACGCCCGGTTCTGTGCGTCGAGGTCGAGGCGCGCGGCCGACAGTTCTGGGAGTTGAACAACCCCGAGGATGTCCCCCGGATCGAGGCGATGATGGCCGAAATGGGCCTGGACTGATCGGGTCCGGCGCGGCCTGTCCCTTCGTCCATGTTGCCGTGCGGGCAGAATGCGGCCAAAAATCGGAACTGCGACGGCATTTGTTCGCCTATCGAACTTAAATTGTTGTTGCGACGCCACTTTGTTGCCGTAACGGAAAGTATACTGGTCTGAGGTCCTGCGTCACCTTTTTGGTAAGATTGTAATGCATTAAGCGTGTGCGGGAGGCAGGTCGGCGAATGCGCTGACCCTGTGGATAGGAAAAGAAGGGACGATCGAGCCAATGAAGCGCAAGGTAACCAAAGCCGTCTTTCCCGTCGCGGGCCTCGGAACCCGTTTTCTGCCCGCCACCAAGTCGATCCCCAAGGAAATCATGACCCTCGTTGACCGCCCGCTGATCCAGTACGCGATCGATGAGGCGCGCGCGGCTGGGATCAAGGAATTCATCTTCGTCACCTCGCGCGGCAAGGGCGCGCTCGAGGACTACTTCGACTTCGCGCCCACGCTCGAGGCGTCTTTGCGCAAGGCCGGCAAGGACGATCTTCTGGACATCCTGCAAACCACCAACATGGAAAGCGGGGCCATCGCCTATATCCGCCAGCACAAGCCGATGGGCCTGGGCGATGCGGTCTGGTGCGCCCGCCGCCTGATCGCGAACGAACCTTTCGCGGTGATCCTGCCCGACGACGTGATCGCCGCCGACAAGCCCTGCCTGCAGCAGATGATCGAGGCGTATGAGGAAACCGGCGGCAACATGGTCGCCGCGATGGAAGTGCCGCACGAAAAGACCAAGGCCTATGGCATTCTCGATGTCGACCGCGACATGGGCGACAAGGTCCTGGTGAAGGGCATGGTCGAAAAGCCCGACGTGGACGAGGCGCCCTCGAACCTGGCGGTGATCGGACGCTATATCCTGACGCCCAAGGTGCTTCACAACCTCGATCAGAACCGCAAGCACAGCCGCACCGGCGCGGGCGGGGAAATCCAGCTGACCGACGCCATCGCCGAAGAGATCGACGGGCAGGGCGTCTATGGCTTCCGCTTCAAGGGCCAGCGCTTCGATTGCGGGTCCAAGGCGGGCTTCCTGCAGGCAACGGTGTCCTTCGCGATGGCCCGGCCCGAACTGCGCGACGAGTTCATGGAGTATCTCGTCGACCTCGTGTCGATGCGCGAGGCCGCCGAGTAACCCCGCGCCTGCATGCGCCTCGCCGAAGGTCCGCAAAGCGCCGCCGGACATGACGGCCCGCCTCGCCGGAACGCCGCGATGCCCCATTGGCGCGCGCTGTGGGCCGCCTACCGCATGCACTGGACCCGGCGCAGGTTGCTGTTCCGCGCGTTGCGCAAGCGCGGCCAACTGGCAACCGCGGCCGACCGCACCGCGCGGATCGGGCAAGACGATATCCTGTGCTTTGCCACCGTCCGGAACGAGGCCGAGAGGCTGCCCTATTTCCTGGCCCATCATCGGGCGCTGGGCGTTGCGCATTTCCTGGTGGTGGACAACGACAGCCAGGATGGCACGCACGACCTTCTGGCCGCGCAGCCAGACGTTTCGCTCTGGCGTACGGGGCACAGTTACCGCCTTTCGCGGTTCGGGATGGATTGGCTGACCTGGCTGATGATCCGGCACGGCCACGGCCACTGGTGCCTGACCCTGGATGCGGACGAGATCCTCGTCTATCCGCATCACGACACACGCCCCCTGCCCGACCTGACCGCCTGGCTGGATGCGCATGGCCAGCCCGCCTTCGGTGCGGTGATGCTGGATCTTTATCCCAAGGGCCCGGTGGCCGATAGCCGCTATGCGCCCGGCCAGGACCCGACCGAGGTCATCGCCTGGTTCGACGCGGGCAACATCGTCACGAAGTATCAGCCGCCGCTGAAGAACCTGCTGGTGCGCGGCGGCGTGCGCAAACGCGTATTCTTTGCCGCCGAACCGGATCGGTCGCCCACCCTCTCCAAGACGCCTCTGATCCGTTGGCACCGCCGCTATGCCTATGTCAGTTCGACCCATTCGGCGCTACCCACCCGGCTGAACCGCGTACGCGGCCGGGACGCGCGCGACGTGCCCTCGGGCGCGCTGCTGCATACGAAGTTTCTGCCCTCCATCGTGGAGAAATCCCGCGAGGAGAAACGTCGGCGCGAGCATTTCGCCAATTCGACGCTCTATGAGGATTATTACGACGCGCTGATCGCCAATCCCGATCTCTGGTGCCCGGAATCGACCCGTTACGAAGGGTGGCGCCAGCTTGAGGCGCTGGGAATCATGTCACGCGGGCGGTGGGACTGATGCCGCCCGGCATTGTTCCGTTTACTTGCGCGAATCGCCTGCGTATCTTCGCCCCCGAGCAGTGACCGAGGGGTGGTCGATGCCGGGGACGGGACCGGAAGGGGCGCGGAAAGACGTCTTTAACACCCGGTTAGCCGGTTTCCGCTAGGCCAGAGGCAGACCCCGAAGGTCCGACACAGGCAGGAGACGCGTTGGGCGCGCTGTCCTCATATCGTATGCGCACAGAGCGCAAGCTGTGGAAATTCAGGGCGCGGCGCAAGCGCTGGCAGCTTTCGTGCGTCGCCGACCGCACGTCGCATATCGCCCCCGGCGACGTTCTGGCCTTCGCGGTGCTTCGGAACGAGGCGGTGCGCCTGCCTTATTTCCTGGACTATTATCGCCGCCACGGCGTGGGCCATTTCCTGATGGTCGACAACGGCTCCGACGACGGGTCGCGCGAGCTTCTGGCCGATCAGCCCGACGTCTCGCTTTGGTCGACCCGGGCCAGCTATCGCAAGGCGCATTTCGGCGTGGACTGGGTGAACTGGCTGCTCATGCGTTATGGGCACGGGCACTGGACGCTCACCGTCGATGTGGACGAGTTCTTCGTCTACCCGTTCTGCGACACCCGCTCGATCCCGGCACTGTGCGACTGGCTGGACACCTCGGCGATCCGGTCGTTCGGGGCGATGCTGGTGGACATGTATCCCAAGGGCCCGATCGACGCCGTGCCCTACCGCGCGGGCCAGGACCCGTTCGAGATCGCGTCGTGGTTCGACAGCGGCAATTACATGATCCGCCGGAACGGCAAGTATCGGAACCTGTGGATCCAGGGTGGACCCCGCGCGCGCGCCTTTTTTCCCGACCGCCCCGAGCGCGCACCGGCCTTGAACAAGATCCCGCTGGTCCGCTGGGACCGCGGCTTTGTTTATATCAGCTCGACGCATACGCTGCTGCCGCGCGGCCTGAACCTGGTCTATGACGAATGGGGCGGCGAGAAAGCGAGCGGCGCCCTGTTGCATGCCAAGTTCATCGACTGCTTCGTCGACAAGGCGGCCGAGGAACTGACCCGCCGCCAGCACTATGCCAACGGCCACGAATACCGCGCCTACCACGCCAAGCTGAAGGACCACCCCGACCTCTGGTGCAAGTGGTCAGAGAAATACATCAACTGGCGCCAGCTCGAAATCCTGGGTCTGATGTCAAAGGGGAACTGGGCATGAGCGTGGGGTTCGTCATGCTGGTGCATACCGCGCTCGACCGGGCGGCTGCGGTGGCGCGGCATTGGGCGGTGCAGGATTGCCCGGTGGTCATCCATGTCGACCGGCGCGTGCCGCGAGCCGAGATGCGCGCCTTTGCCGCCGAACTTGGCGATCTGGCGAATATCCGGTTCTGCCGGCGCTTTCGCTGCGAGTGGGGCACCTGGTCGATCGTCGCCGCCGCGATCGCCGGGACCAGGGTGGCGCTCGAGGAGTTTCCCGAGATCGGTCATGTCTACCTTGCCTCGGGCTCTTGCCTGCCGCTCCGTCCCGTAGGCGAGTTGCGCGCCTATCTCGCCGAACGGCCGCGCACGGATTTCATCGAATCCGTCATCGCCGAAGAGGTGGATTGGATCGTCGGCGGCCTGGGCAAGGAACGGTTCTCGCTGCGCTTCCCGTTCGCGTGGAAACGCCACCGACGGCTGTT
Source organism: Rhodovulum sp. (assembly GCA_049975105.1). Taxonomy (GTDB): domain Bacteria; phylum Pseudomonadota; class Alphaproteobacteria; order Rhodobacterales; family Rhodobacteraceae; genus Rhodovulum. Next base: position 36,672 of record JBNGDM010000002.1, read on the forward strand.
CGACCGCTATGTTCGCCTGCAGCGCCGATTGGGCATTCGGCGCCGCGTGCCCGCGGGGATCGCGCCGCATCTGGGCTCGCAATGGTGGTGCCTGACGCGGCGCACGCTGACGGCGATCCTGAACGACCCCCGGCGCGAGACCTACGAACGCTATTTCCGCCGGGTCTGGATTCCCGACGAAAGCTATTTCCAGACCCTTGTGCGACGACACGCGACCGAGATCGAAAGCCGGTCGCTGACGCTGTCGAAGTTCGATTTCCAGGGCAAGCCGCACATCTTCTACGACGATCACCTGCAATTGTTGCGCCGGTCGGACTGTTTCGTCGCTCGCAAGGTCTGGCCGCAGGCAAACCGGCTTTACGATACCTTCCTCGGAGCCGATGCTGGCGCGGCCAACCGGGCCGAACCAAACCCCGGCAAGATCGACCGGCTGTTTTCCAAGGCGGTCGAGCGGCGGACCCGAGGGCGGGCCGGGCTTTACATGCAAAGCCGGTTCCCCCGCGAAGGCTGGGAAAACGGGCGTACCTGCGCGCCCTATTCGGTGTTCGAAGGATTCGCCGAGCTCTTCGAGGATTTCGAGGACTGGCTGGGCCGGTCGGTCGGTGCGCGGGTCCACGGCCACCTGTTCGACCCCGAGCGTGCCCGTTTTGCCGGGGGCGCACCGGTCTACAATGGCGGGATGTCGGACAGCGCGGCGATCCGCGACTACGACCCCAAGGCGTTCCTGACCAACCTGATCTGGAACACACGCGGGGAGCGGCAGTGCTGGCAATTCGGTCCCGCCGACAACCAGCACATCAGCTGGTTCATGGCGACCGACCCGAACGCGCAAATCTCCGTCATCACGGGGGCCTGGGCCGTGCCGCTGTTCCATTCCCGGCAAAGCTTCGTCGATCTGCGCAAGCGCGCGGCGCAGCTGCAACGGACCGAGGCGGCGCATCTGCAAATCCTGCGCTCGCCCCATACCCGTGCGAGGGTGAGGATCTGGACGATGGCGGATTTCGTCCAGAACCCCATGGAGCCCCTGCAGATCCTCATCGACGAGATTGCGCCGCGCGCCCAACGCCGCCTGACCGAGGCGCCTCGCATGGCCGATCTGACCGGCTTTGGCCAATTCCTGCAGAACCTCAAGAACCAGGGGATGAAGCCGCACCTGATGGGCGACTTCCCCGTCGGCGACGAGATGCAGAGCCTGCCGGCCCGCACACGCAAACCCTACCTGGTGCAGTGACGTGACCGGCCCCTTCGACAGCTTCGTCATCTTCGCCGCGATGCGGACGGGGTCGAATTTCCTCGAGGAAAACCTGAACGCGGTTCCGGGACTGCGGTGTTACGGAGAGGCGTTCAACCCGCATTTCGTCGGCGGCAAGGACAAGGGTGCGCTTCTGGGCGTCACCCAGGCACAGCGCGACCGCGACCCGGATGTGTTGCTCGACGCGATGCGGCGGGCAGGCGACGGGATGCCGGGGTTCCGGTTCTTCCACGACCACGACCCGCGCGTTCTGGCGCGCGTGCTGGGGGATCGCCGCTGCGCCAAGATCGTGCTGACCCGCAACCCGGTCGAAAGCTATGTCTCGCAACGGATCGCGCGGGAAACCGGCCAATGGCGACTGACCGACATGAAACATGCCCGCCGCGCGCAGGTGCGGTTCGAGGCGCGTGATTTCGCCCAATATCTCGACCGGCTTCAGGCCTTCCAGCTGCGGCTGTTGCGGGCCTTGCAGACCAGCGGGCAGACCGCCTTTTACCTGGCCTATGACGATATCGGCGATGCCGAGGTGCTGAACGGTCTGCTGGCCTTTCTGGGCGTCGAGGCGCGGATCGAGTCCGTCTCCGACCGGCTGAAAAAGCAGAACCCCGAGCCGCTGGCGGCCAAGGTGGTGAACTTCGCGGAGATGGAGCAGGCGCTGGCCCGATTCGATCGGTTCGACCTGTCGCGCACGCCCTGTTTCGAACCCCGCCGCGGTCCCGCCGTGCCCGGTCATGTTGCGGCTGCCGAAAGCCCGCTTTTATTCCTGCCGATCAAGGGCGGGCCGGTGACGCAGGTCGAGGCCTGGCTTGCCGCGCTGGATGGCGCCGGCACAGGGGCGCTGCAGCGTGGCTTTACCCAGAAATCGCTGCGGCAGTGGAAACGCCAAAGCCCCGGCCACCGGAGTTTTACCGTGGTGACGCACCCGCTGGCGCGCGCGCATGCGGCCTTTGCCGCCCATATCCTGGCCACAGGGCCGGGCAGTTTCCCGGTAATCCGCGCCGCGCTGCGCCAAGGCTATGGCGTGCCCCTGCCAGAGGCCGCGCCGGGCCCGGACTACGACGCCGCCGCGCATCGGGCGGCGTTCCTGGCGTTCCTGCGGTTTCTCAAGGGGAACCTGAGCGGCCAGACCGGGCTGCGCGTCGATGCCAGCTGGGCTTCGCAGACCCGCGTTCTGGAGGGATTCGCCCAGGTGGTGTTGCCCGACATGGTGGTGCGTGCCGAGCGGCTGGCGGACGAGTTGCCGATGCTGGCCGCGCAGCTGGGCGTCACGCCGCCCGCCCTGCCCGCGCCGCAGGGCGACCCCGCGCCAGTGCCGCTGGCCGCGATCTACGATGACGAGATCGAGGGCGCCGCGCGCGACGCCTATCAGCGGGATTATATGGGGCTTGGCTACGGTCCCTGGACGGCCGGTTAGATCAGGCCGCCTGGGTTGAAGTCTGCGCCTCGGTCAGAACCGCGTGCAGGGTCGCCGGGTCGGTATTGGCGCGCAGCTTGCCGCAGATCGTGGCATCGCGCAGCGTCCGCGACACCAGCGCCAGCGCCTTGAGGTGGTCGACCCCCGATTCCTCGGGCGCGAACAGCGCGAAGATAAGGTCGACCGGCTTGCGGTCGACCGCGCCAAAATCGATCGGCTTATCCAGCCGGAGAAAGGCGCCGCGCACCTTTTCCAGCCCCGCCAGCCGTGCATGGGGCAGGGCGACGCCGTGGCCGACGCCCGTCGGCCCCAGGCTCTCGCGTTCCTGCAACGCATCGACCGCGGCATTCGCGGACAGCCCATAGACGGCATGCGCCACTTCGCCCAGTTCCTGGAACAGGCGCTTCTTGCTCGACATGGTGCTGAGTACCCGCACGGCCTCGGGTTTCAGAAGAGTGGAAAGCTGCATAGGCCTCTCGCTTCTGGCATGCCGCGCGCGGGCGGGCGCGCGGCAGTTCGGCTTCGGCTCAGGGGTCGATCCAGCCCACGTTCCCGTCTTCGCGGGTGTGCACGACGTTGATCTTGCCCGTCTTCTCGTTGCGGAACACCAAGAGGTCCTTGCCGGCCAGTTCCATCTGCATCACCGCCTCGCCGACCGAGATCGACGGGATCTGGGTCTCCATCTCGGCGATGATCATCGGCTGAAGGCTTTCGGGCTCCGACTCCTCCGCATGTTCGGATGCAGCAAGGATATAGGAAGACGCTCCCATCAGTTCAACCGGCTCAGAGCGATCGCGGTGGTGGTCTTTCAGCCGGCGCTTGTAGCGGCGCAGCTGTTTTTCCATTTTGTCGCAGCAGCTGTCGAACGCGGCATAGATCTCGGTGGCGTGCGCCTTGGCCTGTGCCGTCAGACCGGTCGAAAGGTGCACGGTCGTCTCGCAGACATATTCATGCGCGTTGCGCGAGAACACAACGTTCGCATCGGTCGGGCGCTCGGCGTATTTCTGCACCACCGCGTTCAGCTCGTCCTTCACGTGGGTCTGCAGCGCCTCGCCGATATCGATCTGTTTGCCGCTGATCTGATACAGCATCTTGCCTCCTAGGATTGCCTGCCTTGCGCAGGGTTGCCCCCCGTTAAAGGCGAGGGGCGCCGGGGTCAACGGTTTAAGGGGTTCGGGTCAGCCGCATCGCGCCTTTCGCCTCCTGCGTTCGAAGGATGACGGAATGGTCAGGCATTGGCGATATTTGGCGACAGTTCGCCGGGCGATGTCAACGCCCTCGGCGCGCAACAGATCGGCGATCCGGTCGTCCGACAGCGCGTCGCCCGGCGGTTCGTCCTCGATCATCTTGCGGATGCGCTGCTGCACGGCATAGGCGGTCCGGGCCCGCGTCCCGCTGCCGGGCAGCGGGGGCGAGACGAACAGCGACAGCGGGTGCACCGCGCCGCGGAAGCACAACGCCTTTCCCGCCAGCGCGCGCCCCACGGTCGAGGGGTGCAGGTCGAGTGCCTGCGCCATCTCGGCCCGGGTCATCGGGGCCAGGTGTTCGGGGCCCTCGGCGAAGAACCGGTGCTGGTAGGACAGGATCAGCCGCGCCACCGCCTGAAGCGTGCGTTCGCGAAAGCGCAACGCGCGCACAAGGCCTTGGGCTTCGTCGCGCATCCTTGCTCCTTCGGACCTGCTGGCCAGCCCCTCGGCCAGCGTGCTGTCGATCTCGATACAGGGCAGCATGTGGCGATCCAGCGTGACGGTGAATTGTCCGTCGGGCCCCTGTTCGACCAGGATTTCGGGCACCGGCGGAAGCG
>JBNGDM010000003.1:0-40109 GCA_049975105.1 Rhodovulum sp.
GCGCGAAGGCGATGAAATCACCCTTGGCGCAGGCTCCGGCATGGATGGCGAAACCGGTCGGCTGGCCAAGGTCTATCCCCAGATCGAGGGCGGCCGCGTGCTGGCCGATGTCGAGGTCGAGGGCCTCGACGGCCGTTTCGTCGGCCGCCGCATCCCCGTGCGCCTGCCGGTCGGCACGCGCCAGGCGTTATTGGTGCCGCCCGCGGCCCTGATCCGCGAGGCCGGGCTCGATTTCGTTACCGTCCAAGGGCTTGAAGGCCCCGTGCGCCGCGCCGTGGTGCCGGGCGAAATCGTGTTCCATGACGGCAGCGACATGCTGGAAATCCTCTCGGGCCTGACCCCCGGCGATACCGTGGTGACTGCCGATGACTGACGCTCCCGAAACGCCCGAAGGCGGCCACAAGACGCCACTCGGCATCGCAGGCAAACTGACCCGCGGCTTCATCGCCTCGCCGCTGACGCCGCTCCTGCTTCTGGCCGCGCTTGCGATGGGGCTGATCGCGCTCATCAGCCTCCCGCGTGAAGAGGAACCCCAGATCTCCGTCCCGCTGGTGGACATCCACGTTCAGGCCGACGGGTTGCGCGCCGTGGATGCGGTGAAACTTGTCACCGAGCCGTTGGAGATCATCGTCAAGGGAATCGACGAGGTCGAACACGTCTACTCGCAAACCAATGACGACCAGGTCATGGTCACCGCCCGTTTCAAGGTGGGCCTCAGCCAGGACACCGCGATCCTGCGCGTGCGCGACAAGCTCCTTGCCAATATCGACCGCATCCCCGTGGGCATTCCCGAACCCGTGGTCGTGGGCCGCGGCATCAACGATGTTGCCATCGTCGCGCTCACCTTTTCGCCTGCGCCCGGTCAGACCGAAATCACCGCCGCCGACCTCACCCGCATCGCCCGCGAGGTCGAGACCGAACTCGTCAAGATAGACAACGTGGGCCTTACCTATATGGTCGGCAAGACCGAAGAGGCCCTGCGCGTCGCTCCCGACCCCGAGAAACTGGCGCTTTACGGTATCACGCTGCAACAGCTCGTGGGAAAGGTCGAGGGCGCCAATTCCGCCGCGCCCGCCGGCATGATCCGCGACGAGGGGCAGCAAATCGCGCTTGAGCTGGGCAAGACGCTCGCCACCCCCGCCGAGATCGGCAACCTCGAAATGACCGCGCGCGACGGCCGAACCGTCTATGTCCGCGACGTGGCCGAGATCGGTTTCGTCCACGATCTTGATGAACACCACGTTGCCAGCCTCACCCGCAACGAGGACGGCACCGTCACCCGCCGCCCCGCCGTCACGCTGGCACTGGCGAAACGCGCGGGCGCCAACGCCGTGGTGGTGGCCGAGGAAGTGCTCCACCGCCTGCACGAGATGGAAGGCGACCTGATCCCCGACAGCGTTCATGTCGAGATTACCCGCGACTACGGTGAAACCGCCAGCGAAAAGGCCAACGAACTGCTGTTCCACCTCGGGCTCGCCACCATCTCCATCGTGGCGCTGGTACTGTTCGCCATCGGCTGGCGCGAGGCCATCGTGGTCGCCATCGTGATTCCGGTCACGATCCTTCTGACCCTCTTTGCCGCCTATGTGATGGGCTACACGCTCAACCGTGTCTCGCTCTTCGCGCTGATCTTCTCCATCGGGATCCTCGTGGACGACGCCATCGTGGTGATCGAGAACATCGCCCGCCACTGGGCCATGCAGGAAAAGGGCAAGAGCCGGACGCAAGCGGCCATCGAGGCCGTCGCTGAGGTCGGCAACCCCACCATCGTCGCCACCCTGACCGTGGTCGTTGCCCTCCTGCCGATGCTCTTCGTCAGCGGCCTCATGGGCCCCTACATGAGCCCGATCCCCGCCAATGCCTCCGCTGCGATGATCTTCTCGTTCTTCGTGGCTGTGATGATCACGCCCTGGCTGATGCTGAAAATCGCGGGCCGCGCGCCACTTCACGACCACGACGGCGAAGGCCACCCCGGTGGCCGTCTGGGACGGCTTTACGCCGGTGTTGTCCGCCCGATCCTCGCGCGGAAATGGATCAGCCTGACCTTCCTCCTCGCGGTCGTCGTCGTATCCTTCGGCTCTATGGGCGCGCTTTACACCAAGGACGTCACGGTCAAGCTCTTGCCGTTCGACAACAAGCCGGAACTGTCCGTCATCATCGACCTGCCCGAGGGCGACTCGGTCGAGGCCACCGACGCCGTGGCGCAGGACGTCGCCCGCATCGCCTTCGACCTGCCCGAGGTGATCTCGATCCAGACCTACGCGGGCACCGCGCAGCCCTTCAATTTCAACGGGCTCGTGCGCCATTACTTCTTGCGCGAGGCGCCGAACCTCGGCGACGTGCAGCTGAACCTGACGGGCAAGGATAACCGCGACCGTCCTAGCCACGCCATCGCGCTGGAGCTGCGCGAACGGCTGCACCAGCTCGACGTGCCGATGGACACGGTGCTCAAGGTTGTCGAACCGCCCCCCGGACCGCCCGTGATCTCGACGCTGCTGGCCGAGATCTACGGCCCCGACGGCGAGACCCGCCGCGCGGTCGCGGCCAAGGTGCGCGAGGCGTTCGAGGACATCCCCTTCATCGTCGATGTCGATGACAGCTATGGCACCCAGCCCCGGCGCATCCGGGCCGAACTCAACCCCTCGGACCTTGCCTTTTTCAACGTGCAGGAGGCCGACGCCCTGCACACCATGCGGCTGCTCAACGGCACTTCGACCGTGGGCTATTCCCACCGGGGCGAGGGGCGCGTGCCGATTCCCATCGTGGTTGCCCGCGACCGCTCCGACCGCGTGATGGACGAGACCACGCTTGCCACCCCGGTGCCCGCCAACGCGCTCCCGGGCGGGCGCGGCGTGGTCGAACTGGGCGACGTGGTGACCCTGTCGGAGGAAGCGGCGTCCTACACGATCTTTCGACACAACGGGCGCTACGCCGAGATGGTCACCGCCGAGTTGGCGGGCGAATTCGAGGCCCCGCTCTACGGGATGCTCGCCGTCCAGAAGCGCATCGACGAGATGGACTGGGGCGACCTGCCCAAGCCCACGATCAGCCTGCACGGCCAGCCGCTCTCCGAGGCCGACCCGGTGCTGCTTTGGGATGGCGAGTGGGAGGTCACCTACGTAACGTTCCGCGACATGGGCGCGGCCTTCGGTGTGGCGCTGGTGGGTATCTATATCCTCGTGGTCGCCCAGTTCGGCTCGTTCAAGCTTCCGCTTGTGGTGCTGACTCCGGTGCCGCTGACCTTCCTGGGGATCATGCTGGGGCATTGGCTGTTCAACGCGCCATTCACCGCGACCTCAATGATCGGCTTCATCGCGCTGGCGGGGATCATCGTGCGAAACTCGATCCTGCTGGTCGATTTTATCCGTCATTCCGGCGGGCCGGTGACGGTGGAAAGCCTAGTCGAAGCGGGGGCCACGCGCTTCAAGCCGATCCTGCTGACGGCTCTGGCCGCGATGATCGGCGCGGCGGTGATCCTCGCCGACCCGATCTTCCAGGGGCTGGCGATCTCGCTCCTGTTCGGTCTGGCGTCGTCGACGGCGCTGACGGTGCTGGTGATCCCGGCGATCTACCGCATCTTCCGGACCTGAGGGGGTCGGGTTTCGCCAAGGCAACCGGCCGGGGGCTCCGCCCCCGGAACCCGGAGTATTTGCACCAAGAAAAAGAAGCGCCGGGCTTTCTTCTGGTCCCGAAAATTCCGGGGTGAGTCCGCAGGACGGGGGACTGGCAGCCGTTCGCCTGTTTTCAGTCAAGCGTCCGCCGGAACCGCATCAGTGCCGCCCCTGCCAGCACCAGTACAAAGAGCCCCAGCGCCGCGAACTGGCTCGAGACGGTCGCCCAGTCTGCCCCCTTCAGCATCACCGCCCGGATCAGCCGCAGGAAATGGGTGAGCGGGAAGATCTCGCCCAGCCTCTGCGCCCAGCCGGGCATGCCGCGATAGGGGAACATGAAGCCCGAGAGCATCAGCGACGGCAGGAAAAAGAAGAACGTCAACTGCATCGCCTGCATCTGGGTGCGGGCTGCCGTCGAGATCAGGTAGCCTAGGATTACCAGCGCCAGCACGAAGACGAAGATCCCCATCAGGAGCAGGGGAAGGCTACCCACGAACGGAATCGAGAAAAGCGCCTTGGCCGCGACTAGGACGACGACCACCTGCACTGCGCCCACGACAAGGTAGGGCACGACCTTGCCCAGCATGATTTCCAGGGGCGTCGTCGGCATCGAAAGCAGGTTCTCCATCGTGCCGCGTTCGGTTTCCCGCGTCAGCGCCATCGAGGTCATCATCACCATCGTCAACTGAAGGATTACCCCCAAGAGCCCCGGCACGATGTTGTATTGGGTGATCCCCTCGGGATTGTAGCGGCGATGGACGATCACGTTCAGCCGCTGCGCTTCGGCTGCCTTTGCCGCTGCCTCGCCCCCGGTTTCGCGCAGCAATGCCTCCGAGGCGACCGTTCCGAGGGTCGAGACCGCGCCCGAGGCGACCGAGGGGTCCGTCGCGTCCGCCTCTATCAGGATCGTGGGATGGTCGCCCCGCTCCACCCGCCGCCCGAAATCGGACGGCACCGTGACGACAAAAGAGATCTCGCCCCTCGTGATCATTGCCTCGGCTTCCGCCGCCGTCGCATCGGGCGCGACGAAGCGATAATAGCCTGTCAGTTCCAGCGCCGAGACCATCGCCCGGGTGAACCGGTCCTGTGTGGGGGCGACCAGGGCCGCGGGCAGTTCCTTGGGATCGGTGTTGATCGCGAAGCCGAATAGCATCAGTTGCACGAGCGGAATTCCCAACATCATGCCGAATGTCAGCCGGTCGCGCCGCATCTGGATCGTTTCCTTCGCCAACAGCGCCCTGAGCCGTCCCCACGAGAACACACGCCCGATCATTCCGCCGCCCCCCCGTTCATCAGCTTGATGAACACGTCCTCCAGGCTCGTCTCTGCTGGAGCTGCCTCGCATCCCGTCTCGGACACCACTTGTCGGACGGAGGCCGTCAACGCCCCTGCATCCTGGCCCACCACGTGCAGCGCGTTGCCGAAATGCGCGATCTGCTCGACCCCCGCCGCGCCCTCCAGAGCGTGCGCCGCCGCGCCCGTCCGCTGCCCCCGCAGAACGAAAGTCGTCAGCCCCGCGTCGCGCACAACCTCTTCGACCGTGCCGCGCGCGACGAGATGTCCGAACGAAATGTAGTTGATCCTGTGACAGCGCTCGGCCTCATCCATGTAATGGGTCGAGACCAGCACCGTCAGCCCGTTCTCAGCGAGCGCGTGGATCTCGTCCCAGAACTCTCGCCGCGCCTTGGGGTCTACCCCCGCAGTCGGCTCGTCCAGCAGCAACAATTCGGGCCGATGCATGATGCAGGCCGCCAAAGCGAGACGCTGCTTCCATCCGCCTGACAGCGTCCCCGCCAACTGGCCCCGTCGCGCCGACAGCCCAAGATCCTCCAGCGTATCCCGCACAGCACGCCCCAAAGGTGCCATGCCGTAAAGTCCCGCGACGAACCGCAGGTTCTCCTCGATCGTCAGGTCCTCGTAGAACGAAAAGCGCTGGGTCATGTAGCCGACCTTGCGCTTGATCGCGCGCCGCTCGCGCCGGATGTCGTGGCCGAGCACGCGTCCTTCGCCGCCATCGGGTTCCAGCAAACCGCACATCATCCGGATCGTCGTGGTCTTTCCAGACCCGTTCGGGCCCAGAAAGCCCGCGATCTCGCCACGCTCGACTTCCAGTGTCACGCGGTCGACCACGGTCTTGTCGCCGAACCGCTTGGTCAGGCCTTCGACCGTGATCGCGGCCGTGCTCATTTCTCCGCGCCCGGCAGTGTCACCTCGACGATCTGTCCGGGTTTCAGAACCCCGTCGCCTAGCGGCCGCGCTTCGACCAGGTAGACCAGCTTCTGCCGATTTTCGAGCGAGTAGATCATAGGCGGCGTGAACTCGGCCTCGTCCGAAATATAGGTGACCCGAGCGGCAATGCCCTTGGCGCAACCGTCGCAACGCACGTCGAGTTCGGTTCCGATGCGAATCGACGAGAATGCCGTCTCGGGGATGTAGAGCCGCAGTTTCATTGCGCCCTCGCCGAGCACCGAAAGGACAGGGGCCGATGGCCCGGCGATTTCACCGGGCGTGCGTATCACGTCGAAGACCGTCACCGGGGCGTCAAGCGTAAGTGTACGCTGGTCGAGGTTCCATTTCGCCCGGTCGAGCGCCGCACGTGCGCCTTTGACGGCGGCCTCCGCCTCGGCGATGGTTTCGGGACGGGCGGGCAGGCGGGCGACGGCAAGGTTCGCTTCGATCTCGGCGACCTTGGCTTCGGCCACCTCGGCCGCGGTGACCGCATCGTCGCGCTGTGCGTCGGTGACCACGCCGCGGGAGGCGAGGTTGGTCATTCGCTCGCGTTGGCGCTGTGCTTCGTCGGCTTGGGCGACAGCCGAAGCGAGTGCCGCTTCGATCACACGGATCTCCTCGGGGCGTTTGCCTTCCCGAAGATCGGCCAGGTGGCTGCGCGCCTGCGCCAGTGCGGCCGCTGCCTCGGCAAGGGCAATCTCTGCATCGCGCCGTTCCATCTCGACCAGAACCGAGCCGGCGGGGGCATGGTCGCCGCGCGCGACCCGGACCTCGCGCACCTGGGCCGTCGCGACCGGGGCGACGAGCGTGAACTCGCCTTCGACATAGCCGGTCGCGAATGGCGGGTCCGCGGCGCAGGCCGGGAACAGGGCGGCTGCTAGCGGAAGGGCGCAGAGAAAGCCGGTCATGTCCGGTGCCTTTCGATCATGGCATGAAGGTTGCCGGCCAGAAGGTCGGCGATTCGACTGGCCTCGTCCGGACCGACCTCCGCCCAGCCGGTGCGGCGCAGGACGTAGGGTTGGCCGATGCGGAAATAGAGAACCTGGCCCAGCATGGCGAAGACGCCCAGCTTGACCGTCTCGCTTTCCGGTGGCCGACCGGTGGCCAGGCCCCACAGCCCGCACAGCATGCGGTGCCGCGGTTCCAGGAATTCGTTATAGATAAGGTCGGCGACCTCGCCGGGATCGGTCAGTTCGCGAAGCATGAAGGCAGCCATGTCTGCCGCTTCGGGGGCAGCGACGAGGAAGTTCACAAAACGGCGCAACATCGTCTCGAGCCGCGCGGCGGCTTCCGCGGGGGTGTCAGGTGGGACGTGGTCAGATAACGCCAGCGCTGCCCCGATGCGCGCGGCGACTTCGCGGGCCGAGGCCGCGTGGAGCCCCGCCTTGCCGCCGAAATGATAGGCTATGGACGCGATATTGGTACCCGCTCGCGCGGCAAGCGCGCGGGTCGATGTTTCGGCAAAGCCACGATGACCGAAGAGGTGGATCGCTGCCTCGATCAGGCTTTGGCGGGTTTGCTTGGGGGCGGTCAGGGACTCCATTTCAATAGATTAATCAAACGATTGATGATAGCAAGTGCGCATCGATCTTTTCTCCTTGCCCAGCGCGGATGGGTTGGTGGCAATGCCCGCGGCGGCTCGTGCGGGGTGCGCCGGGGGCCAGGCATTTATGAGACGCTCGGAACTCGGTGCGTTGATCGACGCCCGGATCGGCTGGGACGTTTCCGATTATGGGAGAGCCGGTTCGCAGAACTGGGCTTGTGCTCTTCACCTACGCAACGGCTCTGTCCGGGGCCTCGCGGCTGGCGGCGGCCGGGTCTATGCCGAGACGCTGCTGATTTCACGCGAGGACCAGCTTGCGCCAATGCACCGTCATATCTCCAAGACCGAGGACATCATCAACAGGGGCAGCGCGATGCTGGCGCCGGTTCTCTATCGCGTCGCTGACTGTGGCAGCCTGGAACAAGAGACCCTGGTCGAGGTGACATGTGATGCCTTGCCGCGCCGGCTCCCGCCCGGCGGTATACTGCGGCTCGCACCAGGCGAAAGCGTGACCCTGACGCCGGACATCTGGCGCGCCTTCCGGGGTGAGGTTGGCGACGTGCTGATCGGCGAGGTGTCCACTGTCAACTACGACGAGACTGACAACATCTTCGCTGACGCCTATCCCCGCTTTGCCGAGATCGAGGAGAAGGAACCGCACCTGCGCTTGTTGGTCTCGGACGATCCCAGGCTGTGACGGGTCAGACCGACACCGCGGCCACCAGCCGATCGCGGGATAGCTCGGCCTTGCTGCCCGAGACGGTCACGGCGCCGCGTTCCATCACATAGAACCGGTCGGCCAATCCGTAGGCGAAGTCAAAATACTGTTCGACCAGTACGATCGCCATCCGGCCTTGGTCTCGCAGGTATTCGATCACCCGGCCGATCTGCTGAATGATGTTGGGCTGGATGCCTTCAGTCGGCTCGTCCAGCAATAGGAGCTTTGGCTTGGTGATCATCGCCCGAGCAATAGCCAACTGTTGTTGTTGCCCACCCGAAAGGTCGCCGCCGCGGCGGGCACCCATCTCCTTCAGGACCGGGAACAGCTCGTAAATCTCGTCGGGCACGAAACGTTCGGCTTTCGGCAGGCAGGCAAAGCCGGTCTCCAGGTTCTCGCGCACCGTCAGCAGTGGGAAGATCATCCGTCCCTGCGGCACGTAGCCAACGCCGCGCTGCGCCATGCCCTGTGCGGGCACGCGGGGCACGTCCTCACCGTCAAGCTCCAGCCGCCCGGCCGAGCGGGGATGCGTGCCCGCGATCGCTTTCAAGAGGCTCGTCTTGCCCACCCCGTTGGTGCCCATCACGCAGGTCACCGCGCCGGCGCTCGCCTTCAGGTCGATCCCTTGGAGGATCTGCGATCCGCCATAATGAAGGGTCAAACCTTGGATCTTCAGCATCGTTCAGCGTCCCAGATATACATCGATCACCTGCTGGTTCTTCGTGACGTGGTCGAGACTGCCCTCGGCCAGCACCGAGCCCTCGTGCAGCACCGTTACCCGGCAGTCGAGCCGCCGGACGAATTCCATGTCGTGCTCCACCACCACCACGGCGCGGGTCCTGGCGGCCTCCTTTAGCAGGTCCGTGGTGTGCTCGCGCTCGGCCAGGGTCATGCCGGCGGCGGGTTCGTCCACCAGCAGGAGCTTCGGCTCCTGGGCCAGCAACATGCCGATTTCCAGCCATTGCTTCTGGCCGTGGCTCAACTCGCCCGACTTTCGCGCGATCTGGTCGGCCAGGCCGATCTCCGCGGCCAGCTCCTCGACGCGGGCGCGATCAGCGGCGTTCTCGCGGTAGAACAGCACGCGCCAGGGCGCGCGGTCCTTCCTGAGCGCCATCAGCAGGTTGTCGAACACCGACTGGTCCTCGAACACGGTAGGGCGCTGGAACTTGCGGCCGATTCCGGCCCGCGCGATCTGGCTTTCGTTCATCTTCAGGAGCGATCGGCTCATCTCGCCCCAGAGCACTTCGCCGGAATCGGGCTTGGTCTTGCCGGTGACAATGTCCATGAAGGTCGTCTTGCCGGCCCCGTTTGGCCCGATGATGGCGCGCAGCTCCGCCGGGCCGATTTCGAACGACAGGTTGTTGATCGCCTTGAACCCGTCGAAGCTCACCGATACGCCCGAGACCTCCAGCAGCGTGGTCATTGCTCGGCCTCCTTCTCGCGGAACGCGCCCTGGTCGGGGCCGAGGTCGGCGCCGTGGCGGTTTGGTGCGTGGTGGCCGGTGATCAGGTCGACCAGCCCGCCGATCCCCTTGGGCGTGAAGAGGGTGACCAAGACAAAGCTCAGCCCCAAAAGCACCAGCCACCAATCGACCCATTTTACCGTATAGATGCCCAACGGCAGGTCGGGTGCCTGCCCGCCGGTGAACCAGGTCGACAGAAGCGAAACCAGCGCCGCCCCGATCACAGCGCCGTAAAGGCGCCCGCGCCCGCCAATCGCAACCCAGACGGCCAGGTAGATCGACGCAATGGGCGCGATCTCGGCGGGGTTGATGATGCCCGCCTGCGGGTAATACAGCGCGCCGGCGATCCCGGCGATCACCGCGGTCAGGGTGAACACGAACAGCTTGTAGCCCTCGACCGAGTAGCCCAGGAAGCGCACCCGCGCCTCGTCGTCGCGGATGCCGCGGATGACGCTGCCGAACTTGCCCGAGACGACGAAGGTGGCAAGCACATAGCCCAGCGCCAGCGCCGCCGCCGACGCCCAGAAAAACCAGATCGAGATCATCGATTGCGGCACGTCGTCGGCGCCGGGGAGGTTCTGCAGCCCCGATAGGCCGTTATTGCCCCTCAGCCCGCTGTCGTTCTGGAAAAGGTAAAGCGCCAGTGCCAGTGTCATCGCCTGCGTCAGGATGGAGAGATAGACGCCTGTCACCCGCGACCGGAACGCCAGCCAGCCGAAGGCCAGCGCCAGCAGCCCGGGCACCAGAACTACCAGCGCAAGCTGGATCGGCAGCGAATGGGCGAAAGCCCAGATCGCGGGAAACTCGCTGCCCCCCACCACGCCGAAGATCTGCGTGGCGATGGCATCCCGGATCTCGTCGGGCGTTGGCGGTATCTCGGCCTGGGCCAGCGACTCGGCCACGATCAGTTCGGTACGGGCATACATCAGCCACATCCCGATCATGTAGCCGCCGAGCCCGAAGAACGCGAAATGGCCCAAGGAAAGGATGCCGGTATAGCCCCAGACGAGGTCCATCGCGATGGCGACGAGGCAGAGGCAGAGCGTCTTGCCCAGCGTCTTGACGAAGCTCGTCGAGATCAGGCCGACCCCCAGCCCCTCGCCGAGGATCGTCACCGCCAGGGTGAAGATGCCCAGGAGCGCGAGGAAGAGCAGCACTGAGGGGTTCTTCGCGATGAAGCTCTGCGGCATGGCTCAATCCCCCGCGGCGCGGCCCCTGAGGGCGATTATGCCCCGCGGCCGGAACTGGATGAACAGAATGATAAACAGGATCATGTAGGTCTGCGCGGCCAGCGTGTTGGACGGGTTGAACCACTCGATCCCTTTTTGCAGGAACCCGATCAGCGTGGCGCCCAGCAGCGTCCCCCAGATGTTGCCGACGCCGCCCACGACCACGGTCATGAAGCTTTGCACGATGTAGTCCTGCCCCAGTTCCGAGGTGACCTTGGCATACAGGCCGATGGCGACCCCGGCGACGCCGGCGATGCCGGAGCCCAGCCCGAAGGCCAGCATGTTGATCCGCTCGGGGTTGATGCCCATCGACGCCGCCATCCGCGGGTTCTGCGTCACCGCCCGCACCTCCAGCCCCAGCCGCGTCCGGCGCATGATGAAGAGGAACAGCGCCAGGAAGACCAGCGCGAGGACGAAGATCGCGATGCGGATATAGCTGATCGAGACGACGTCGTTGATCACCAGCGCGCCGTCCAGCCAGTCGGGCGAGGTCAGCGGCCGGGCCTGCGTGCCGAAGATGTTCTTGGCGAGTTGCTGCAGGGCGATGGAAATGCCGAACGTCGCCAAGAGCGTCTCCAGCGGCCGATTGTAGAGCCAGCGGATCACCAGCCGCTCCATCGCGACGCCCGCCCCGAAGGTGATCGCGAAGGCCAGCGGCAGCGCGATCAGGATCGACAGCGTGTAGTCGGGCACGAGTTGCTGGACAACGTAGCCGGTATAGGCGCCCATCATGATGAACTCGCCATGGGCCATGTTGATGACCCCCATCACCCCGAAGGTGACGGCCAGCCCGATGGCGGCGAGGAAATAGATCGAGGCCAGCGACAACGCATCCAACGTCAGATCGGCGGCTTGGTTCAGGCCGACCTTCAGCGCGATAGCGTCCAGCGCGGCGGTGGCGGCCGCAGTGACCTCAGGATTGGTTTCCGCATAGCGCTCGTAGAACGTGTGGGACGCCAGGGCCTCGGCTACCTCGGCCTCGGTTGCAGTGGGCGGCACGATCCCGGACTCGGCGAGCGCCATATAGGCGCGCTCGCGGGCGGCGCTGGTGTCGAGTTGCGCCACTGGCATGTCACCGACCCGGCCGGCTTCGATATTCGCGGCCAGCGCCGCGCGGATTTCGGCTCGGCCTATTCGGGGCGGAGCGAGGTTCGCCGCGACCAGTAGGGCGTAGGCCTCGTCCTCGGTCAGAGCCTCGCCGCCGGGCTCCAGCACCCTGGCGACGTTTTCGGTGGCGGGCGGATCGCCAGAAACGACCGCCCGCGTGGTCGCAACCAGCGGGTTCAGGGCGGCGCGCGCGTCGACGCCCAAGTCGCCCGCGAAGCTCTCTATGGCGGCGATCCGAGTCGTGGGATCGGGATCGTAGGAAATCGTCAGCAGCCGTTCCAGCCGCTCCTTGCGCGCCTTCAGCCGTGGGTCGGTCTCGACCTCGATGCTGGCGCGCAGGGCGGCCAGATGCCCCTCCTCGGC
The DNA here is from genome assembly GCA_049975105.1 of Rhodovulum sp. Classification (GTDB taxonomy): domain Bacteria; phylum Pseudomonadota; class Alphaproteobacteria; order Rhodobacterales; family Rhodobacteraceae; genus Rhodovulum. Next base: position 12,263 of record JBNGDM010000003.1, read on the forward strand.
ATCGCGCGAGATCGCGTCCAGCGCCTCGGCGCGTTTGGCGGGGTCGGGATCGCTCAGCTGGAACTGCACCAGCGCCGCGCCGATCATGCCCCGGATGCCGCTATTCGGTTTCAGTTGGTCGAGGTCGTTCTTGGTGGCAGTGCCGGCGTCGAGCCCGGTGCCGATGTCGATCAGCCGGTAATCGTCGCCCGCCCTTTCGACGAAGAAGAAAAGACCATCTGATTCTCGCTGCCAGAGCTCCTTCGCCTGCCATTTCTCCAGCACCTCCTGCGCCTGGGGCAGCCCGCTGTTGCGCAGCGCTTCGATGGCCGGGCCGATCGTCCGGCGCGAGCTTTGCTCGATCAGTTCGCGATTCTCCTGGAGCAGCTCCTGGATCGGGCTTTCCTGAGCTGCAGCAGGCAGAGACAGCAGGACGAAAAAAAAAAGTGCGGCAAGAAGTATGCGCATCTTTGGGGCCTGTTCTGGGGTAAGGGGGCGGGCCAACCCGCCCCCGTCAGCCGATCAGTAGTTCGACTTGATCTGGACGCAGCTCTCGGTCTCGGTGTTGTACATCCCGCACTCGAGATCCCTCCAGTCCGACGTAAGCACTGCCGACTCCGGCAGGTAGTCGGTCCAGGCGTCACCGGGCACCGGGTCGGTTTCCGAAATGATATCGAACTGTCCGTCTTCGAGGATTTCACCGATAAGAACCGGCTTGGACAGGTGGTGGTTGGTGCCCATCACCGCCGTGCCGCCCGTAAGGTTCGGGAATTCCTGGCCCCACATCGCCTCGCGGACGGCGTCCACGTCGGTGGTGCCAGCCTCTTCGACGGCGTTCACCCACATGTTGAAACCGATGTAATGGGCTTCCATCGGGTCGTTGGTCACGCGGGCGTCATCGCCGATGAAGGCGTGCCAGGATTCGATGAAGGCGGCGTTTTCTGGCGTGTCGGCGGACATGAAGTAGTTCCAGGCCGCGAGGTGACCGACAAGGTTGGATGTATCGAGGCCGGACAGTTCCTCTTCGCCCACCGAGAAGGCGACGACGGGAATGTCATCGGCCGACACACCCTGCGCGGCCAGTTCCTTGTAGAAACCGATATTGGCGTCGCCGTTGATCGTTGAGATCACGCCCACCTTCTTGCCGTCCGCGCCGAGCGCCACGACGTCCGACACGATCTTGGACCAGTCGGAATGGCCGAAGGGTGTGTAGTTGACGAAGATGTCCTCCTCTGGGATGCCCTTGTCCTTGAGGTAGGATTCCAGAATGTTGTTGGTCGTCCTGGGGTATACGTAGTCAGTGCCGAGCAGCGCGAATTTCTCGACGCCGAGTTCCTCCAGGAAGTAGTCGGTCGCCGGGATCGCCTGCTGGTTTGGCGCGGCGCCAGTGTAGAAGACGTTCCTGGAGCTTTCCTCACCCTCGTATTGCACGGGGTAGAACAAGAGCCCGTTCAGTTCCTCGATCACCGGCAGCACCGATTTCCGGCTGACGGACGTCCAGCAGCCGAACATCACATCCACGTTCTGCACGGTCAGCAGTTCTCGTGCCTTTTCCGCGAAAAGCGGCCAGTCCGACGCTGGGTCGACCACCACCGCCTCAAGCTGTTTGCCCAGCACGCCGCCCTTCTTGTTCTGCTCCTCGATGAGCATCAGCATGGTGTCTTTCAGCGTGGTTTCCGAAATCGCCATCGTTCCCGACAGCGAATGCAACACACCCACCTTGATCGTATCCTGCGCCCAGGCCGGCAGGCCGAGCGTGCCGAAGGCGACCGCGCCCGCGAGAATGGTCTTGAGAGTCTTCATGGATTCCCTCCGCGCGGGGCAGGAACGGGCCGGTTGCGCGCACGCGGCGCGGTGCCTACCCTCAGCCCCGCAACTTCCTTGTTGCACCCGTGTGGCGGCCCCTCCGAAGTCCCAATTCGCGGGCCGTCACACACCCCTTCGATCGACGCCTGTCGTCGCCACGGGCAGCCATAGGGTTTTCTGCGGCGCGGCAGAGTGGCAATCGGCAGCCATGCGTTCCGCCTCTGATTCCGGAGAGAGTCCGGATGGGTGCCTAATTGGCGGGCAAATGTCTGCCGTTATGCCTTAACGTTGGGCGTAAGATGGTCAGGGTCGTGCGAAATGCGCCGAAAAGCTGGGCATCTCCCGCAGGGCTGCGGGACAAGGGGGCAACGAGATCGGGTTCCGGGAGGTGTCCAGATTACCTGCCACGCGACACATGACGCGGCGAATGCGCGACCATCCCAGCCGCGGGCGGTTGGGCATGTCGTGCTCGCGGCGAAGGTGGCGGGCGCGCGTTCAGCTCTGTCCGGACTGCGTCAAAGCGGCGCCTTCAAGGCGCTGTTCCCGCGTCCCAGGGGCGCGGCAGTCGAAGCGGTTCTGGTCAACACCGCCGGCGGGATCACCGGGGGCGACCGTTTCGATACGCGGATCGAGGCGCAGGCGGGCAGCCATCTATCGGTGACGACACAGGCGGCCGAGCGTGCCTATCGCGCCCAGCCGGGCGAACGCGGACGGGTGGGGAACCGTCTGGCAGTCGGCCCGGGCGCGCGGCTCGACTGGCTGCCGCAGGAAACAATTCTCTACGAGGGCTCGGCTCTGGAACGGACATTGGCGGTCGACCTGGCGGCCGATGCACAGCTTTTGATGGTCGAGCCGGTCGTCTTCGGCCGTGCGGCGATGGGCGAGGTGCTGCACGATGCCCTGTTCCGCGACCGGATCGAGATCCGCCGTGAGGGCGTGCCACTCTACCTAGACGCGCTGCGCCTTGAGGGGGACATTGCGGCCCACGTGGTCCGCCCCGCCGTGGCGGGAGGGGCTGGCGCGATGGCGAGCCTTGTCCTCGTGTCGCCCGCGGCCGAGGCGCATTTGGCCCCTGTTCGTGCCTTGATGCCCGCGACCGGTGGTGCCAGCCTCCTGCGCGACGACGTTCTTGTGTTGCGCCTGCTCGCGCCCGACAGTTTCGCGTTGCGCCGGGCGCTGGTTCCGGCCCTGATGCGGCTGACCGACAACGCCCTGCCAAGATCATGGATGACGTGACATGCAACTGACCCCCCGCGAAAAGGACAAGCTTCTGGTCGCGATGGCCGCCGAGGTCGCTCGCAAGCGGCTGGCGCGCGGCGTCAAGCTGAACCACCCCGAGGCGATCGCGCTGATCACCGAAGCGGTCGTCGAGGGCGCCCGCGATGGCCGCAGCGTCGCCGACATGATGGAGGCGGGCGCCCAGGTTATTACACGCGAACAGTGCATGGAGGGCGTGCCCGAGATGATCCACGAGGTGCAAGTCGAGGCGACCTTCCCGGACGGCACCAAGCTTGTCACAGTGCACAACCCGATCCGCTAGCGATGGTCGTTGCCGCATTCATCTTGATATGCGTCCTGATCGGCTGGCTCCTGCCGCAATGGCTGGTGCCGCGCCTGCCGCGCCGGTTGGCGATAGCGGCCGCTTCTATGGTGGCACTGGGTTTGGGCGCCGGGGTAGTCTGGGTCTGCGCGCAACTCTTTGGCGTGCTTGGAATCGAGGCGGCAGACTCGGCTTTCGCCCGTGGTTTCAAGGCGTGGAAGATCATGCTGCTCGTGGCGCCAGCCTCGGCCCTGCACGCGCGTCGTGGGCAGGAGGCCAAGACATCACGCCCCGCCGCCAGACGTTTCCAGCCATGGCCGCGCCCCTCGCCACACCGATTTACCGTCCAATTCCGTGACTCCAAGGAGACTTGCAGATGAAACGCCTTGCCCTTGCCCTTCTCCCTGCCATAGCCGCTGGTAGCCCGGCGCTGGCCCATCTCGACCCGGTCGCGCACGGCTCCTTCGCAGCGGGCTTCAGCCACCCGGTCTTCGGCGCCGACCATATTCTTGCGATGGTGGCGGTGGGCCTCTGGGCGGCTACCTTGGGGGGGCGCGCGCTCTGGGCGCTGCCCGCCGCCTTTGTAGGCGCGATGACGTTCGGCTTTGGGCTGTCTCTCTTTGGACTGGGGCTGCCGCTGGTCGAGCCGATGATCGTCGCATCGGTGCTGGTTCTTGGTGTCCTGGTGGCACTGGCGGTTCGCATGCCCCTGCCCGCGGGGGGCGCGGTGGTGGCCGCTCTAGCGATGTTCCACGGCCATGCCCACGGCGCCGAGATGGGAGGCGCGATGGCGCTGGGTTATCTCGGCGGCTTCGTGCTTTCGACCGCCCTGCTGCACGCGGCGGGTGTGCTGGCGGGTCTGGTCATGGCGCGGCTCGGCACCCGGATGCTGGCGCGGGGGGCGGGCGTGGCCGTCGCTGCGGCCGGCTCGGCGCTGATCCTGGCCGGGTGAGGAGACGCGCATGATCCCCGGAGAGCTTTTCCCCGCCGAGGGCAGCCTGACCTTGAACGCGGAGCGCGAGGCCATCACCTTGATGGTGGCGAATACCGGCGACCGGCCGGTGCAGGTCGGCAGCCATTACCATTTCGCCGAGACGAACCCGGCGCTGGAGTTCGACCGGAAGGCGGCGCATGGCAGGCGCCTCGATATTGCCGCCGGAACCGCGGTCCGCTTCGAGCCCGGGCAGAAACGCGAGGTCGCGCTGATCCCCATCGCCGGCGCCCGCCGGGTTTTCGGCTTCAACCAGCACGTCATGGGCGATCTGTAGTCGGCCGCAACAGTCAGGAGGACCCCCGATGACATGCACGCCACCGCCGCTCTATTCCCCGGCCGCGCCCTTCTGGACGGCGTCGTGGATGGTCGATCAGCAGATCCGCATGATGCAGATTTTCACGGATGCCATGATCCGTTCCAATCCATGGCTGCGGCTTATGCTACATTCCGGCGGCATCGACCCGCTGACAGCCGATGCTGCGGTCGGTAAGGGCGATGAGACGAACGAGATCGATCTCGAGGCCGGCGGCGCCGAAGCCGAGGTGGCGTCAGCGAGGTTGCAGGCCATCGCGACTGAAAAGCCGACCCGAAAACCGGCAACGGACGCGGGGGCTTCACCCGCGCGAAAACCCGCCGCCAAGTGGGAACCCGGAACTGCGCGGTCGCGCAAACGGGCAACGCCTGCGCCTCGTCATAAGGCTTCGGCCTCAGCCGACAAACAATCCAAAAGCCGCGCCCGGCGCAAACCCTCGGCTCCGCCGCCCTTGCCCGCCAGCGGACCACAGGAGCCGAAGAAATGAACGATCTGGCAAGCCGGTTTCTGGTTGCGGCCCTCGCCGTTCCAGCCGGAGCCACTGGTCCGGCCATTGCAGGCTGCCCAGGTCAGACCCAGCTTGAGATGAATGACTGCGCCGCGGCGGATTACGCCGTGGCCGACGCTGCGTTGAACGCGGTCTGGTCGGTCGTTAAGCCGCGAATGGATTCGATCGGCGCGGGTGCCAAGCTGCTGGATGCCCAACGCAAATGGCTTGCCTTTCGCGACGCGGCCTGCTCCGCCGAGGTCGCTTTCTACGAGGGAGGCTCCATCGCGCCTCTCGTCCATTCCGATTGCCTTACCCGATTGACTCAACGCCGGACCGAAGACCTCCGCGCGCTCGTGAACTGACAGGGAACCGCCCATGCCCAGAGAAATCTCCCGCGCCGATTACGCCGCCATGTTCGGTCCGACCACCGGCGACAGGGTGCGGCTCGCAGATACCGACCTGATCATCGAGGTGGAGCGGGATCTGACCGCCGAAGCCGCGGGACGTGCGCTTTCGGAGGGAGGCGGTCCGAATACCGAGGCCTACGGTGAAGAGGTGAAGTTTGGCGGCGGAAAGGTGATCCGCGACGGGATGGGCCAGTCCCAGGTCACGCGCGCCCAGGGGGCGGTCGACACCGTGATCACCAACGCGCTCATTGTCGACCACACGGGCATATACAAGGCCGATGTCGGCCTGAAGGACGGGCGCATCGCCAAGATCGGAAAAGCCGGCAACCCGGACACCCAGCCCGGCGTCGATATCATCGTCGGCCCTGGCACCGAGGCGATTGCAGGCGAGGGCAAAATCCTGACCGCGGGGGGCTTCGACAGTCATATCCATTTCATCTGCCCGCAGCAGATCGAGGATGCGTTGCATTCGGGACTGACGACGATGCTGGGGGGCGGCACGGGCCCGGCGCACGGAACACTTGCCACCACCTGCACGCCGGGGCCCTGGCATATCGGGCGGATGCTGCAAGCCGCCGATGCCTTCCCGATGAACCTTGCTTTCGCCGGCAAGGGCAACGCCTCGCTTCCGGCCGCGCTTGTGGAACAGGTAAAGGGGGGCGCCTGCGCGCTCAAGCTGCACGAGGACTGGGGCACGACGCCCGGTGCCATCGTTTGCTGCCTATCGGTGGCCGACGACATGGACGTTCAGGTGATGATCCACACCGACACGCTGAACGAGTCGGGTTTCGTGGAACACACCATTGCGGCGATGAAGGGCCGCACGATCCACGCTTTCCACACCGAGGGAGCGGGGGGGGGCACGCCCCTGACATCATCAAGGTCTGCGGCGAGGAGTACGTGCTGCCGTCCTCGACCAACCCGACACGGCCCTTCACGGTGAACACGCTGGAAGAGCATCTGGATATGCTGATGGTGTGCCACCACCTCGACAAATCCATCCCCGAGGACGTGGCCTTCGCCGAAAGCCGCATCCGGCGCGAGACCATCGCGGCCGAGGATATCCTGCACGACATGGGCGCTTTCTCGATCATCGCGTCCGACAGCCAGGCGATGGGCCGGGTCGGAGAGGTCATCATCCGCACCTGGCAGACCGCCGACAAGATGAAGAAACAGCGGGGCCGGCTGGCCGAGGAAGAGGGCGACAACGACAATTACCGCGTGCGCCGCTACGTTGCAAAATACACGATCAACCCGGCCATCGCGCACGGCATTGCCCACGAGATCGGGTCCATCGAGGTGGGCAAGCGGGCGGACCTGGTGCTATGGAACCCGGCGTTTTTCGGCGTTAAGCCCGAGATGGTGCTAATCGGGGGTACGATTGCCTGTGCGCAGATGGGCGATCCAAACGCTTCGATTCCGACGCCGCAACCCGTTTACACGCGGCCGATGTGGGGGGCCTATGGGCGGTCGGTCGAGAACTCGGCGGTGGTCTTCGTGTCCGGCGCAGCGCAGGCGGATGGCATCGGCGACAAGTTGGGGCTTGCCAAGCAGACACTGGCGGTCAGGAATACGCGCCAAATCGGAAAGAAGGACCTCGTTCTGAACGACTCGACGCCGCGGATCGAGGTGAACCCGGAAACCTACGAGGTGCGCGCCGATGGCGAACTCTTGACCTGCGCGCCGGCTGACGTACTGCCGATGGCGCAACGATACTTCATGTTCTGAGGGGAAAATGGGACAGGCGCACAAATGTGCTGCACCGCAGCAACAAGGTGGGGGCGATACGAAGCTGTCATTGGGCCGTGTCCGGCATAAGCCCTATTTTACCGCCCATGGGAGGAAACTTCTTGTGAACCACGAGGAGATTTCCGATGGGTACGTCGTACATGACGCTCAAGACCGTGCCAGGTGGCATGTCCGAGCGACTGGACCTGTTCTTCGCGGGGCTCGGTCTGGGCGTGAACGCCTACACGCTGCGCCGATCGAGGATGCGCGAAATTCAGGCCCTGAATGCCTGTTCCGACGCGCAACTGGCGCGCATGGGCCTGACACGGGACGACATCCCGGGCTACGTCTTCCGCGACCTGTTCTGCTGAGCCCCGCGCGGGCCGGGGGGCGCGCATGAGCGCGCTGCCCGTTGTCCGCGAGCTGCGCGCCGCCATCGAGGGGCGCGCCGACGATTGCGTGACGCTGACCTATGACGAACGGTTCCTGCGGCGCAAACGTCTTGTCACCGACGGCGGTCTCGCCTTCCTTCTGGACCTTCCCAAGACAATCTCGCTGAACGAGGGGGACGTGCTGTGCCTCGAGGACGGTCTGACCATAAGGGTCAAGGCCGCCGACGAACCGCTGCTCGAGGTTTCCGGCCCCGATCTGCCGCGGATCGCCTGGCATATCGGCAACCGGCATACCCCCTGCCAGATCGACGCCCGGCGCCTGTTGATCCAGCGCGACCATGTCATGCGCGACATGCTGGAAAAGATCGGTGCGACGGTCGCGGAAGTGACCGAACCCTTCACGCCCGAGGGCGGGGCCTATGGGCACGGGCGCACGCATGGCCATTCGCATGGTCACGACCATGGGCACGATCACGACCATGGGCACGACCACCATCACCATGGCCATGACCACGACCATGCCCACTGATGCGCAGGTTCTGAAGCTGGCCCAGTGGCTGTCGCCCGCCTACCCGGTTGGGGCGTTCAGCTACAGCCACGGGCTGGAATGGGCGGTCGCGGCGGGCGAGGTGGCGGATGCCGCCGCCTTGCAGGACTGGCTGGCCGATGTTCTGGCGCACGGCACGGGCCGGGCAGACGCGATCTTCTTGGCGGCGGCGTTCAATGCGCCCGGGGCCGAGGCGCTGGCCGGGATCGACGCGCTGGCCCGCGCCTTCCAGCCCTCGGCTGAACGGCTTCTGGAAACCACCGCCCAGGGTGCTGCCTTCGCCAAGATCACCGCCGATGTCTGGCCGGCCGACCTGCCCGCGCTGACCTATCCGGTCGCGTTGGGCCGGGCCGCGCGGCTGCACGACCTGCCGCTGGTCCTGACGGCGCGGATGTATCTTCACGCCTTCGCGTCGAACCTTGTTTCGGCGGCGATCCGGCTGATCCCCATCGGCCAGACCGACGGTCAACGGGTTTTGACCGCGCTTACGCCGCTTTGCGAAACCGTGGCCGAGGCGGCGACGGCCGAAACGCCGGACGATCTGTCCAGCACCGCCTTTCTCGCCGACATCGCGTCGATGCATCACGAAACCCAGTATTCGAGGCTTTTCCGCACATGACTTCCCCCAACGGTCCCCTCCGCGTGGGCATCGGCGGCCCGGTGGGCGCCGGCAAGACCACGCTGACCGCGGCACTCGCCCGCGCGCTGTCCCCGCGCTTCTCGGTCGCCGTCGTCACCAACGACATCTATACGCAAGAGGATGCCGAGGCGCTGATGCGGATGCAGGTGCTGCCCGCCGAGCGCATCAAGGGCGTGGAGACGGGTGGCTGCCCGCACACGGCGATCCGAGAGGATGCCTCGATCAACCTCGCCGCCATCGCGGAGCTGACCGACAGGTTTCCCGATCTCGACGTGGTGTTGATCGAGTCGGGCGGCGACAACCTGTCGGCCACCTTCAGCCCCGAACTGGCCGACGTGACGCTTTACGTGATCGACGTCGCCGCGGGCGAGGAAATTCCCCGCAAGGGTGGTCCCGCGATCACGAAATCCGACCTCTTGATCATCAACAAGACCGACCTCGCCCCGCATGTCGGCGCGGACCTGTCGGTGATGGAGCGCGACGCGAAACGGATGCGGGGTGAGGGCAAGTTCATCTTCGCTGCATTGCGCCATGGGCACGGCGTGGACGAGATCGCCGCCGAGCTTTGCCTGATCGGAGGGCTGGCCGAGACCGCCTGAAGCGGGTCCGGCACTGGTGTTTCCCGCCGGAACACCCCGTCGCGCGTGGTTCCGCCCAAACCCGGGTCCGACCATGGTCGCGCTTGGCAGGGTCACACCCTTGGTTGCACGCTTTCCGGCGGGAACCATCAAGGGAGGAGACCCATGCTCGACACGACCACTGTCGATACGGTGACGCATGTCCTGTCCGAGTTCGGCGATGCGCTGGAGAAGGGCGATATCGAGCGCGCTACCGCGCAGTTCCAGGACGACTGCTACTGGCGCGACCTCGTCACCTTCACTTGGAACATCGCCACGCTAGAGGGCAAGGACCAGATCCGCGACATGCTGGGGGCGCAACTGTCCGCCATCCACCCGACCGGCTGGACCATCGCCGCCGGCGAAACGCCCGAAGAGGCCGACGGCCTGATCACCGCCTGGATCGAGTTCGAAACGGACGTGGCGCGCGGTTACGGTCTTGTCCGGCTGAAGGACGGCAAGATCTGGACGTTGCTCACCTCGATGACCGAACTCAAGGGGTTCGAGGAACCGCTGGGCTTCGAACGTCCCTTGGGCGCCAGGCACGGGGCGGCGAAGAACCGCAAGACCTGGGCGGAGGAGCGCGAGGAGGAGGCGCGCACCCTCGGCTACACGAAACAGCCCTACGTGGTGATCGTCGGCGGCGGGCAGGGCGGCATCGCGCTGGGCGCGCGGCTGCGCCAGCTGGGCGTGCCCACGATCATCGTGGAAAAGAACGACCGCCCCGGCGACAGCTGGCGCAACCGTTACAAGTCGCTCTGCCTGCACGACCCGGTCTGGTACGACCACCTGCCCTATCTGCCCTTCCCGCCGAACTGGCCGGTCTTCAGCCCCAAGGACAAGATCGGCGACTGGCTGGAGATGTACACCAAGGTGATGGAGCTGAACTACTGGACGCGCACCACCTGCAAGTCCGCCAAATTCGACGAAGCGATCAAGGAATGGACCGTCGTCGTGGACCGCGACGGCGAAGAAGTGGTTCTGAAGCCCAAACAACTGGTGCTGGCCACCGGCATGTCGGGCAAGGCCAACATGCCCCGGATCCCGGGCATGGAGAAATTCAAGGGCGACCAGCACCATTCCTCGAAGCATCCCGGCCCGGACGCCTACAAGGGCAAGAAGGCCGTGGTCGTGGGGTCCAACAACTCGGCTCACGACATCTCGGCCGCGCTTTGGGAGGCGGGTGCTGACGTCACCATGGTTCAGCGTTCGACCACGCATATCGTTCGGTCCGACACGTTGATGGAGGTAGGACTTGGCGCGCTCTATTCCGAGCAGGCGGTGCAGAACGGCGTGACGACCCAAAAGGCCGACATGATCTTCGCCTCGATCCCCTACGCAATCCTGCACGAGTTCCAGAGCCCGCTCTACGAGCAGATGAAGGAGATCGACAAGGAGTTCTACGAGGGGCTGGAAAAGGCGGGTTTCAAACTCGATTGGGGCGATGACGGCTCGGGTCTGTTTATGAAGTACCTGCGGCGTGGCTCGGGCTATTACATCGACGTTGGCGCCAGCCAGTTGATCATCGACGGCGAGATCAAGTTGGCCCATGGTCAGGTGACCGAGGTGGTCGAGGATGGCGTGATCCTCGAGGATGGTACCAAGCTCGAGGCTGACGTGATCGTATGGGCCACGGGCTATGGGTCGATGAATGGCTGGGCGGCCGACCTGATCGGTCAGGACGTTGCCGACAAGGTGGGCAAGTGCTGGGGCCTCGGTTCGAACACCACGAAGGACCCCGGCCCCTGGGAGGGCGAACAGCGCAACATGTGGAAACCGACCTGCCAGGAGGCGCTGTGGTTCCACGGCGGCAACCTGCACCAGTCGCGCCATTACTCGCAGTATCTGTCGCTGCAACTCAAGGCGCGGATGGAGGGGATCGACACGCCGGTCTACGGGTTACATCCGCCCTATCACCTGAGCTAGAGGCGGCACGCGGCCCGCCCCAACGGGCGGGCCGTTTCGTGCCAATCTGCGGATGGCCTCGCGCCGGCGGCCGCCCCGCTAGAACGCACGAAGACTTTGACTGCCGGTTTATGCGCCGTGCCTGACATGACTGCGAGAAGCAGTTTCGCCCGCAGCGCCTCGGTCTTGGCGCGGGTCGCGCCTCAGCCGGCCAGCGCCTCTTCCAGTTCGCGTGCGAGGCGCCGGGTTTCCTCGGCCCGCGGCTTGGAAAACCGGGCGAGCAGCAGGTAAGCCACCGGGGTCAGGTACAATGTCGACAGCGTGGCAAGCCCCAGCCCGCCGACGATGACCCAGCCCAAAGCCTCGCGCGCCTCCGCGCCAGCGCCCGAAGACAGGATCAGCGGAACGCCCCCCAGCACGGTCGAGGTCATGGTCATCATCACCGGCCGCAGTCGGATCGTCGAGGCGTCCAGGATCGCGTCGCGAATTTCGGCTCCACCGTCGCGGAGCTGATTGGCGAATTCGGCGATCAGGATTCCGTTCTTGGCCATGATGCCGATCAGCATCACCAGGCCGATCTGCGAATAGACGTTGAGGCTGAGGCCGGTAAACAGAAGCGCGAAAACCGCGCAGGCCAGCCCCAGCGGCACGGTCGCCATGACAACGATGGCCGAAATGAAGCTTTCGAACTGGGCGGACAGCACCAGGAACACGACCGCGATGGCAAAGCCGAAGATGATGGCCAGACCGGCATTCGTCTGGTTCAGCGTCGCCGCCTCGCCGAGCGGCACGATGCGGTTCTGTTCCTCGAGGATCCCGTCCGCAAGTTGTTCGACTTCCGCCAGCGCGTCGCCCAGCGCCAGTTCGGGCGTCAAGCTGGCCGAGATCTCGACCGACCGGCTCTGGTCCTCGCGATCCAGTTCGGGTGCCACCGCCCGCTCCTCCAGCCGGACGAATGTGGACATCGGAACCATGGGGCCCTCGGCGGTCTGGACAAAGATGTTCTGCAAGTCGCCGGGATCGTCGACCGGGTTCGCACTCGACAACATCTGTATATCGAAGCTTTGGTCCCCGATGAAAACCGAACCCACCGTGCGCCCGTTCAGAACCGCCCGGAGTGCGTCGCCCAGCCCGGTAATGTCGATGCCAAGATCCGAGGCGCGCGTGCGGTCGATCTCGACGAAAAGCTGCGGCTGGGTCGTCTCGTATTCCAACTCGACATCGCCAAAGGCGGGGTTTTCTTCCATTCGCGCGACGAGGGTCTCGGACATTTCGGCCAACCGCTCGTAGCTGTAGCCGGTGATCGCAAAGCTCAATCCGCGCCCGGCGCCGCGAATGCCCAGGGAATTCGGCTGAATGGCAAAGGCCCGGACGCCGACGATCTGGCGCAGCTTGCCGTTGATTTCGCGAACGATCTCATCCTGGCTGCGGGCGCGCTCGTCCCAATCGGCCAGCCGGAAAACCATAAAGCCCCGGTTGTCTGCCCCGAAGCCCGCAATCGCAAAGACCGACGTGATTTCGCCCGTCTCGCGCAGTGGAGCTGCCGCCTCCTCGATCACGCGCATCTTGGACTGGGTGTAATCCAGCGAGACGCCCTGTGGCGCAGTCACGCGCAAAAGGGCCACGGCGCGATCCTCGCGGGGCGTCAGTTCCTGCCGGATGCCGCCCGCGACCAGCAACGCCGTCAGCGCGAAAAGCACAGCGGCAAGAACCACGACAGCGGGCATCCCAAGTGCCACGCGCAGCGAGTGTGCATACAGCGCGGCCAGCGCTCCGCCAACCCATGCGGCCGGGCCGCGCCCGCTCTTGCCGGTGTCGGCGCTAAGCATCCTGCTGGCGAGCACCGGGCACAGCGTCAACGCGACGACCGATGAGATCGCGACTGCCATCGCCAGGGTGAAGCCGAATTCGCGAAACAGTCCCCCCGCCTGTCCCGGCAGGAAGGACAGCGGCACGAAGACCGCCGCCAGGGTCGCCGTCGTGGTGACCACCGCGAAGAACACCTGTTTCGTGCCAAGGACGGCCGCGGCGCGCGGCCCCATCCCTTCGCCCCGCCGGCGCACGATGTTCTCCAACACCACGATCGCGTCGTCCACCACCAGGCCCGTCGCCAGCACCAGCGCCAGAAGTGTCAGGATGTTGACTGAAAAGCCCACGATATAGATCGCGGCCAGCGTGCCGATCAGCGCCACGGGCATGGTCAGCCCCGGGATCAGCGTCGCCCGCAGGTCGCGCAGGAACACGAAGATCACGAGCACCACGATCGCGGTCGCCAGGCCCAGGGTTTTCAGCACCTCGACGATGGCACCATTGACGAAGACCGCGTCGTCCGAGGTGACGAAGATGTTGATATCGTCCGGCAACGTGCGATCGAGTTCGGCTACCACCGCGCGCACATCGCGCGAGATGTCCAGGGTGTTGCTCCCTGCCTGCCGGATCACGCCCAGCCCGATCCCGGTCTGGCCGTTGGCGCGCAGCATGGTTTCGTTCGGCGCGGGCCCAAGCGTTACGCGGGCCACGTCGCGCACCTCGACATTTGGGGCGACCCGCAGGTCCTCGAACGATTCGGGCGATGCGACCATCGCGGTGGTGCGCACGTTGATCGATTGCCGCTTGCCCTCCAGGTCGCCCGCTGCCGCGTTGAACCCCGCGTCCGACAGCGCGTGCGCCATGTCCGTCAGGGTCAACCCACGGCTCGCCAGGGCCGCCTGGTCGATATCGACGCGAAAGATCGGCTCGCGGTCGCCATAAACCCGCAGGTCGGCCACCCCCTCGACCGAGATCAGCCGGTCCTCGACCCGCTCCTCGACGATCCGCGTCAAATCCTGCGCGCTGCGGCTGGGCGAGGTGACCGCGACCCGCAGGACCGGCTGCGCATCGGCATCGGCCTTCACGATCTCGGGATCCTCGGCGCCCTCGGGCAGTTGCCCTTCGATCCGGGCGACCGCGTCCCTGGTATCGGTCGCGGCCACGTCGATATCGATGCTTTCACTGAATTCCAGCGTCACCCGGCTGCGCCCGAAGCGCGAATTGGACGAGATCGCGCGCACCCCTGCGACCCGTCCCACCGCGCCTTCGATGCGGCCGGTGATTTCTTGGTCGATGGTTTCGGGAGAGGCGCCGGGGAACTCCGTCGTGACGGTGACGACGGGCCGATCGACGTTGGGCAATTCGCGGATCTCGACGCCGAAAAGCGCCGCGAACCCCGCCAGAACGATCAGTGCGCTGACGACAAATGCCAGGATCGGTCGGCGCACGAAGAGCGCGGGGCCGCCGCCCTCGGCTGCGCGGTTGGCTTCTTCCAGCATGGGCGGATTCCTACATCTGCGCCGGCGCGCTGTCGGGGGACAACGCGGCCTGCGGCGCGACGATCTTGACCTCGGCGCCGGAGCGCAGCGATTGCACGCCCTCGGTCACCACCTGGTCGCCGGGCGCAAGGTCGGCCTCGACCAGCACGCTGTCGGCGTTGCGCTGGCGGATCTTCACCGGAACGCGCTGCGCCTTTCCCTCGCGCACGATCCAGACAAAGGCCCCCTCGGCCGACCATTGCACCGCCAGCGGGTCTACTTTGGGCAGCGCCTCTCCGGGAAAGCGCAGCACCACCTCGAAGGCCATGCCGGCGCGCAGCAGGTCGGCCTCGTTGGCCAGGCGCCCCTGCACCCGCAGCGTGCGGCTGGCCGCATCAACCACATTATCCAGCGCGTGAACGGTCCCCTGCAGCACCGTGTCTGGCATCGCCAGCGGGCGCGCCTCAAGCGGCATGCCGGGGGTGATTTGGCCAACGACACGCTCGGGTACGCGGAAATCTATCAGGATCTGCGACCGGTCGGTGATCGTCACTAACATGTCCTGCGCCGAAACGCTGTCGCCCTCGGCCAGATCGATCACCCCTGCCCAACCCGAGATCGGCGCGTGAACGCTGCGGCGGTCCAACTCGAACTCGGCCTCGCGCAGGGCCAGTTCCGCGGTGCGCAGCGCTAGGTCGGCCGCGCGCCGGCTGACCTCGGTGACCGCGCCGGTATTCTCCAGCCGGGCCAGGCGTTCGGCCTCGTCACGCGCATCCTCCAGCATAAGCCGAGCGCGTTCCACGGCAATCCGCTCGGCCTCGTCCTCCAGCCGCAGGATCAGGCTGCCTTCTTCGACCGGCCGGCCGTCCTCCAGCCGCAACTCGATCACCTCGCCCGTGGCCTTGGCCCGCACGTTCACCGTTCTCAGTGCCTGCCCGTCGCCGATCGCCGCTACCCGGTCGCTGATCCGGCCCTCGGTCACCCCTTGCACGACCACCGCCGCGGGGCCGCCGCGCCTGAGTCCGCCGCCCTTGGCGGTTTCGGGTGCTGTCGCCTCGATCCCCAGCAGCCCCAGCACGCCCAGCCGGTCGAGCACCGGCATCGCCGACGGGACGTAGGCGATCCAGAGTGCGATGGTTCCCGTCAAAAGGGCCGCGGAAAGAAGCAGTTGCCGGAGCATCGGGGGTCCTTCGCAAGGTCGCCGCACCGGGCAGCGTTAGGGCAGGATATAGCGCGTCCGGGCCGAAGTCACTTTCGCAAAGGCTCACGGTATGGCGAGCGTTCGATGGGTGCGGCGCGGAAAAGCGTCAGGGCGCTGGCGCCTTCAGAGCGGCGCGGCACCAATCCCGCAGTGCCGTCGTCTCGCAGGGGAGCGTCTCGGCCAGCCCGCCTGCGAAATCCTCGAACGGGGCGACGCTGAACCGGCCAACTCCAAGCAGCACGGGTAACCCGCGGTCCAGCGCATGGCCGATGGCGGCGCGGAACCCATGACCCTCGGCTTCCTGGCGGCCGAACTTGTTCAGCAGGAAGATGTCGGCCCGCCTAGACAAGCGACGCTCGACTTCGACCACGGCCTGTTCCAGGGCGTCCGCGTTCAGCCGGCAGCCGGTCGAGCCCGCCCCGAGCGGCTGGTCGATGGCGATCCGCGGGCCGTCTGGCAGCACCCGCAGGCGCATCTCGCAGGGATGCCGCCCCGCGCCCGGCGCCGCGTCGCGAACGACGCCGACCGGCACATGCCCCTCTGCGATCAGCCAGTCCGCGAGATCGGTCAGAAGCCGTTCGACATCCCCGCCGGCATCTGCCCTGAGAACGGCGAAATCCATGGCCCCCTCCCTGCGAGCCGGATTGGCGCGGCCCCCTTGATCGCGAACGGAACCGGGCGCTGCGGCCTGTGTCAAGCCCAGGCGTCCATTCCAGGCGTTCGCATGGTGTCAGCGCGGCGCAACCTGCCCTGCCTTCAATATGGCGGTCAGTTTCGCCATCATGTGCGCCTTGAGCAACCGGCCCACCTGCTCCGTATCGCGCGCGCTCAGCGCCGCCGCGATCTCCTCGTGTTCGCGCAGGGCCTCTTCCCAACGGCTGCGCGTCAGGTTGGCCTGGTAGCGCGCCCGGTGAACCAAGCGGGCGATCGTCGCATGCGTTCGGATCAGCGTATCGTTGCGGCTGGCGACGAGGATGGCATTGTGGATCGCCTGGTTGATCTCGAAATACTCCGACCGGTCATTCGCCTCGAGCGAGGCGCGGAGCCTGCCGGTCAGCCGGACGATCTCGACCAGTTCCACGTCGGTCGCGCGCTCCGCCGCCTGCTCACCGGCCATCGCCTCCAGCGCGGCAAGGACCGGAAAGGAGTCCGCCAACTCGGTCGCTGAGGGCTGGCTGATAATCGCGCCACGGTTCGGGATCAGATCGACCAGACCTTCAGAAGCGAGGATTTTCATGGCTTCGCGCAGGGGGGTGCGCGACACGCCGAAGCGCTCCGTCAGTTCCTTTTCCCGGATTTTCTCGCCGCCCTGGATGGTGCCCTCGAGGATCAGCTCGCGTAGCGCATCGGCGACCTGAACGGCAAGGGCGGGGCGGGCCAGCACACCTGCCTCTTGTGTCGCCAGCCGGGTATTCGGAATGGATTCGGTCATCACGCTCCCTCAGCCGTTGTCGCAAAGCATTCGGTCGAAGACCTCGGCGACATGCAGAGCTCGCCGACCCGTTCCATCGGCGATCTGGTGCCGGCACGAGGTGCCGTTCGCCACGATCAGCGCGTCCTCTTCGGCCTGACGCACAACGGGCAAGAGCGACAACTCGCCCATCGCCAGTGAGACGTCGATCGTTTCGGCATCGTAGCCGAAGGCCCCCGCCATGCCGCAGCAGGAGGAGTCGATGACCTCCGTATCCAAACCCGGCAGCAGCGCAAGCGCGCGTGCCATGTCGCCCATCGCGCCCGCCGCCTTCTGGTGGCAATGGCCGTGCACATGGGCGCGGGACGGGCCTGCGGCCAGCGGCAGGTTCAGCGGCCCGGCGTCTGCCTCGTGGGCCAGGAATTCCTCGAATAACAGGGCTTGGCCCGCCAGCGCCCTCGCGTCGTCGCCCGGCAGCAGCACCTTGAACTCGTCGCGCAGCGTCAGCAGGCAAGACGGTTCCAGCCCGATCACGGGCCGGCCGGCCCGCACATGGGGCAGTAGCGCCGAAAGCGTGCGGCGCGCCTCCTCCCGCGCCTTGTCGATCATGCCCGCCGCCAGGTACGTCCGCCCGCAGCACAGCGGGCGGCCGGAGCCGGAAGACGCTGCATGAACGGTGTAGCCCGTGCGTGAGAGCACCCGAAGTGCTGCCCGCGGAATCCCGGGGTCGAGCCAGCGATTGAACGTGTCGGCGAACAGCACCACCTCGCGATCCGTTTCGCCGCGCGGGGTGCGACCGATTTCTTCATCGCGAAAGGCGTCGCGACGCAACATAGGCAGCGACCTCCGGGCCGAAATCCCGGTTACCCTTTCCATGCCCCGCGCCAGCGCCGGGACCTCGTTTCGGAGCGCGATGAAGGGTCCCAGCACTGCGCCGAAGCGGGCATAATACGGCAGTTCGGCCACCAACCGGTCCTTCAGCGAATAGCCAAGCCGCTGCCCGCGCTGGTACAGAACCTCGGTCTTCAGCTTGGCCATGTCAACGCCGGTAGGGCATTCGCGCTGGCAGGCCTTGCAGCCGACGCACAGCTTCATCGTTTCGGCCATATCGTCGCCAAACAGCGCATCGCGTCCCAGCCGCCCCGACATTGCCAGGCGCAGCGTGTTGGCCCGCCCCCGCGTCGCGTCCTTCTCGTTTCGCGTTACGCGATAGCTGGGGCACATCACGCCGCCGGATTGCTTACGGCAGGCGCCGTTGTTGTTGCACATCTCGACCGCGCCCTGGAACCCGCCCGAGGCTCCCGACCAAGCAGACCAGTCTAGGCCCGTTTGCACGTCCTCGAAGGCGTAATCGGGCGGATAGCGCAAAAGGCTGCGGTCATCCATCCGCGGCGCCCCGACGATCTTGCCGGGATTCAGGTGATGCTTCGGGTCGAACGCGTCCTTGACCTCGCCGAAAGCCCGCACGATCCGCTCCCCGAACATCTTTTCGTGGAATTCCGACCGCACGATCCCGTCGCCATGTTCCCCCGAATGCGAGCCCTTGTAGGCGCGCACCATGTCGAACGCCTCTTCGGCGATGGCGCGCATGGCCTTCACGTCCTTTTCCAACCGAAGGTTCAGCACGGGCCGCACATGCAGACACCCGACCGAGGCATGGGCATACCAGGTGCCCTCGGTGCCGTGTTTGCGGAACACCTCGGTCAGCCGGTCGGTGTAGTCGGCCAGGTGCTCCAGCGGCACGGCGGCATCCTCGACGAAGGAGACCGGTTTTCCCGCCTCTTTCATCGACATCATGATATTGAGGCCGGATTTCCTGAGTTCGCCGATCTCGCCGATCAGTTTGCCTTCTCGCACCTCGACCACGCCGCCCTCGTGGTTCCCACCTTTGCCGAACCCGAACCCCAGCCCCGCCATGGTTTCACGCAGGCGCGCAAGGTTCTCCTCGTTCTCCTCCGGGCTGTCTGCGAACTCCACGAACAGCAGGGCGGCGGGATCGCCCATCACGAAGGCTTCGAGCGTGGGCAGGAAGATCGGGATGTCACGCGCCAGGTTCAGCATGGTGCGGTCCACCAACTCGACCTGGGTGGGGTTCAGCGCGACAAGGTGTTGCGTCGCCTCCATCGCGGCGCGGAAGGTTGGAAAGTGGCATACTCCCTGCACCCGGTCCGCACGCGGCAGGGGCGACAGACGGATTTCGATGGCGGTCGACACCGCCAGCGTTCCCTCGGACCCAACCAGAAGATGCGCGAGGTTTAGTGGCCGGTCGGATGGGATCAGTGCATCTAGGTTGTAGCCGCCCACCCGGCGCTGCACCGCTGGAAAGCGGCGCGTGACCTCGTCGGCCTCGCGCGCGCCCAAGCCGATCAGGGTTGCCAGCAACCCCTCGGGCACCTGATTGCCCGCATGGGGGCCGAAATCGAACGGGGTGCCGTCTGCCAGGTAGCCCCGGATCGAGACCACGTTGTCCCGCGTCGTGCCGTATCGGAGCGACCGGGCGCCGCAGGAATTGTTGCCCACCATGCCGCCGATGGTGGCGCGCGATGCGGTCGAGACGTCGACTGGAAACCAAAGCCCGTGGGGTTTCAGGCGGCGGTTCAGCTCGTCCAGCACAATGCCCGGCTCCACCACCGCCCGGCGCCCTTCGACATCCAGCTCGAGGATGCCGTTCAGGAACTTCGAACAGTCGATAATTAGCCCGGTGTTGATCGTCTGGCCGCATTGCGAGGTGCCGCCGCCGCGCATCGTGACCGGCAGCCCGTCGTCTCGCGCGGCCGACAGTACTGCGGCGATGTCCTCGGCGGCCCGGGGCAGCGCTACGCCTGCCGGCATCATCTGGTAGTGGGACGCATCGGTCGCGTAGCGCCCGCGGGAAAAGTCGTCGAACAGCACCTCACCCCGGAATTCGCGGGCTAGCCGCGTCGCAAGTCCTTCGCGCAGCACGCGCCCCTCCCAGAACCGTTGCGGAATTTGCTTCTTGACATGAATAATGAATTCATAATTCAATTCCTGTCAACCGAGGGGTGGCGCAGCGTTGGGAGGCGGTGCGCAGATCGAACCCGCCTCGCAGGGCCGTGTCAGGGAGGGCGCGCGATGCCGGCAGGACGCCATTATCTACAGATCCCGGGGCCGTCTAACGTGCCCGACCGGGTGCTGCGCGCGATGGATTTTCCGACGATCGACCATCGCGGCCCACGCTTCGCCGAGGTTGGGCGCGCGGCGCTTGACGGAATGAAATGGGTTTTCGGTACCGAAGGTCCTGTCGTGATCTACCCGTCCTCGGGCACCGGTGCCTGGGAGGCCGCGCTGGTCAACACGCTGTCGCCGGGCGATACGGTGCTGATGTACGAGACGGGCCATTTCGCCACCCTGTGGAAGCAACTGGCCGAACGCCTGGGTCTTACGCCGGTCTTCATCGAGGGCGATTGGCGCAGCGGTGCCGACCCCGACGCCATCGTGGCGCGGCTTAAAGAGGACAAATCCCACGCTATCAAGGCGGTCTGCGTCGTCCATAACGAGACCTCGACCGGATCGGTTTCCCCCATCGCCGCGATCCGGCGGGCGATCGACGCGGCGGGGCACCCCGCGCTGTTGATGGTAGACACGATTTCCAGCCTCGGCTCGCTCGACTATCGCCATGACGAATGGGGCGTCGACGTCACGGTGTCGGGCTCGCAAAAGGGCCTGATGCTGCCGCCTGGCTTGTCGTTCAACGCGATCAGCGCCAAGGCGCTGGCGGCGAGCGAACAGGCGCGGCTGCCGAAATCCTACTGGGCCTGGGATCACATGCTGGGCCCGAACGAAAAGGGTTATTTCCCCTACACCCCCGCAACCAACATGCTTTACGGGCTGAACGAGGCCATCGCCATGCTGCGCGAGGAGGGGCTGAAGAATGTGTTCGCACGCCATGCTCGCCACGGTGCGGCGACGCGAGCTGCGGTGCGCGCCTGGGGGCTGGAGGTCTTGTGTCGAAATCCGCATCATTATTCCGGAGTGCTTACCGCTGTGCTGATGCCCGAAGGGCATTCGGCCGACGCATTCCGGGCGGTTACGCTGCAGAACTACGACATGTCACTGGGTAACGGGTTGTCCAAGGTGGCCGACCGGGTGTTCCGGATCGGGCATCTGGGGGATTTCAACGACCTGATGCTGTGCGCGACGCTTGCCGGGGTGGAAATGGGCCTACGCGACGCGGGGGTGCCGCACACGGCCGGCGGCGTGCAGGTGGCGATGGACCTGCTGAGCGGCCGGGGGGAGGAGGCCGGGCGCGCCGCGGCGGAGTGAAGTCGGGCAGATGCCGGTGTGCCGGACCCGACAGAGAACGAAAAAGACACAAGAAACCGACGCGAAATCCAATGGGAGGATGGATGATGACGAAAACGGGACTTCTTGCGACCCTCGCCGCGACGGCGCTGATGGCCGGCCAGGCCGTGGCCGCCGACATCACGCTGCGCTTCGGCCATGTGGGCAACCCGGGCTCGCTGTTCGAGGCCTCGGTGAACCATTTCGCCGAATGCGCCAACGGCAAGTTGGGCGATGCGGCCGAGGTGCAGACCTTTGGCGCCTCGCAGCTGGGCAAGGACCAGGAACTGTTGCAGAAGCTGAAGCTGGGGCAGGTGCAATTCGCGCTACCATCTTCGGTGATGTCCTCCGTCGATGACATCTTCGGCATCTTCGAGATGCCTTACATCATCAAGGACCGCGACCACATGCGCCGCGTGCAGGCCGAGATGATGGACACCTTCGAGGCGGCCGCGAACGAAAACGGCTATACCATCGTTGGGCTGGCCGAGAACGGGTTTCGCCACATCACCAACAATGTCCGCCCGATCAACGTGCCTGCCGACCTGGAGGGGGTGAAGCTGCGCACGCCGAACGGTGCCTGGCGGGTCAAGATGTTCCAGGAATACGGCGCGAACCCCACCCCGATGGCCTTCTCGGACGTGTTCACCGCGCTGCAGACGGGTGTTATCGACGGACAGGAAAACCCCTATGCCCAGATCGCCTCGGCCAAGTTCCAGGAGGTGCAGAAATACCTCTCGATTACCGGGCACGTCTACACGCCGGCCTATATCTTGGCCTCCAAGAGCCATTTCGACAAGCTGCCCGAGGAGGTGCGCGCGGCGCTGAGCGAATGCGCCGCCGAGACGCAGGATTTCACGTACGAGAAGGCGGCCGAGCTTGAGGTGGAACTGCTGCAGGTCATCAAGGATGCCGGCGTCGAGGTGAACGAGGCCGACAAAGACGCCTTCATCGAGGCGTCCAAGCCGATCTATGACGCCTTCGCCTCCGAGGTCGAGGGGGGCGGCGAGATGATCGAAAAGGTGCTGGGGCTCGGCTCGTCGAGCTGACCCGATACCAGGGGCGCCCCCTTCCGGGGCGTCCCCGTTTCCCGCAGGCGGGGCTGGGACTGGTGTGCCGATGCGCTGAGCCGTGTCTCGGGCGTCCCTGCCTCGTCCAAGACCCCGAAAGTGACGAGATCACGATGACCGTTTCTGCGCCGACTGTCCCGGCCCGACGATTCCCTCGCCCGCGTCATGCGAGGGCCAGCGCATGAGTGTGTTAAGAACCGTGTCCGGCCTTCTGGCCGTGGTGCTGGAATGGTTCACGATCTTCCTGATGGTGCTTTTGACCATCGTGGTGATCGTCGCCGTGCTGGCCCGACTGATCGGCGAAAGCTTTTCCTGGTATGACGAGGTGGCCGCGATCATGCTGGCCTGGATAACCTATTACGGATCGGGCCTCGCCGCGTTGAAGCGCCGGCATATCGGGTTTGATACGGTGCTCCTGTTGATGCCCGGCGGAATGCGATTGTCGGCGGTCGTGGTCGCCGAACTGATCGTGCTGACCTTCTTCGCACTGATGGCCTGGGCGGGGTTCCGGGTTCTGGAGGTTCTGCAAGGCTCCTACCTTGTTTCGCTGACCTGGGTGCCGGTCCAGTTCACCCAATCCGTGATCCCGATCGGGGCGTGTTTGTTCATCCTTTGCCATTTGCTCAGCCTGCCCGATTACTGGCGCGCGACCCGGCGCGGCGTGTCGCTGGAACATGCCGAGATCGAGGTCGAGGTGGACCGCGAGTTGCAAAAGGCCCAAACGGCCCACCGATCCGGGGACCCCCGCTGATGTTGATGCTGCTGATCTTCGTGGCGCTTCTGGCGATGATGTGCATCAACGTGCCCATCGCGGTGGCGCTGGCCATGGCCGGCGTTCTGGGCTTGGTGCTGACCGAAGGCGCCTCGTCGCTCGTGACCATCGCGCTCGACATGTATAACGGCGCGACCAAGTTCTCGCTGATCGCGATCCCGATGTTCGTGCTGGCCGGTGCCATAATGAACGCGGGCGGCATCACCGACCGGCTGATCAACTTCGTCTCGGCGCTGATCGGGTTCGTGCGGGGCGGGCTAGCGATGATCAATATCGGCGTCTCGCTGTTCTTCGCCGAGATCTCGGGCTCGGCGGTGGCGGATGTGGCCGCCATGGGCTCGATCCTGATCCCGCAGATGAAGAAGCGCGGCTATTCAGCGCCCTTCGCGGCCGCCGTCACCTCGTCCTCGGCCTCGCTTGCGATCATCATCCCGCCCTCGATCCCCATGATCCTTTACGCCGCCTCGGCCAATACCTCGGTCGAACAGCTTTTCGTGGCCGGGATCGTGCCGGGCCTGATCGGGGCCGCGGGGCTGATGGCCGTCGCCTACGGGTTCGCCGTGCGCTACAACCTGCCCACCGAAGAGGCGTTCAACATCCCCCGCCTCAAGGAAACCTTCGTCGAGGCGCTGCCCGCCTTCGCCCTGCCGGTGATCATCCTCGGCGGTATCTTCGGCGGTTTCGTCACCGCGACCGAGGCGGCCGGGCTTGCGGTGCTGGCCGCGCTGGCGGTCTCGGCCTGGTATCGCAACCTCGACCTGCGCCACCTGCGCAGCGCCATGCTGGACGGGGGCATCCAGACCGCGGTGGTGATGCTTCTGGTGGCGGCCTCGGTGCTGATGGGCGGCTTCCTGACGCGGGCTCAGATCCCGCAGCAGATCGCCGAAGGCATCCTCTCGGTTACCTCCGATCAATGGCTGATACTGCTCATCCTCAACTTCTTCTTTCTCGTGATCGGGTTCTTCCTGCATTCGGCCGCTGCGATCATTTTGGTGGTGCCCATCGTGATCCCGCTTATCAACGCTGCCGGAATCGACCCTGTGCATTTCGGCCTGGTGGTCACGCTGAACCTGGCCATCGGCCAGCAGACACCGCCCGTGGCCTCGGTTCTGATCACCTCTTGCGCCGTAGCGCGGGCGAACATCTGGGAGGTCTCCAAGGTCAATGTCTGGTTCGTGGCGGTGTTGCTCGGCGTCTTGATGCTATGCACCTACGTGCCCTCGGTGCCGCTGTTCCTAGTGGAGTATTTCTACAGATGACCGACGAACTGCTGCACGAGGTCCGGGGCGAAACCCTCTGGATTACCTTCAACCGGCCAGAGGCGCGCAATGCGCTGACCTTCGGCATGTACGAGGCGCTGGCCGATCTTTGCGCGACCGTGCCGACCGACGGCTCGATCAAGGCGGTGGTGATCTCGGGAGCGGGCGGCAAGGCGTTCGCCGCCGGAACCGACATGACCCAGTTCCGTGGTTTCGAGACGGCGCAGGATGCGCTGGACTACGAGGCCGAGATCAGCCGCGTGCTGACTGCCGTCGAGACCTGCCCGCTGCCCACCGTGGCCGCGATCCATGGCGCCTGCACCGGCGGGGGCGCGTCGATCGCCGTGGCCTGCGACATCCGCATCGCCAGTGCCGGCCTGAAATTCGGCTTTCCCATCGCGCGGACGCTGGGCAATTGCCTTGCGGCCGAGAATCTCGCGCGCCTCAGCGAACTCCTCGGGCCCGGCCGGGTGCGAGAGATGATCTTCACCGCCCGACTGATCGAGGCCGACGAGGCGCGCGCAGTGGGCCTGGTCAGTGAAATCCTGCCCGACGAAGCCGCGCTGATGGCCCGCGCCACCGACCTGGCCGCGACGCTGGCGCAGATGGCACCGCTGACCTTGCGCGCCACCAAGGAGGCGATGCGCCGCAACCGCGCGGCGCTTTCGGTCGAGGATTCCGACCTGATCACCATGTGCTACATGAGCGAGGATTTCCGCCACGGGATGGAAGCCTTCCTCGCCAAGGAAAAACCGCGCTGGAGCGGCCGATGACCGCCGGTCCCCTCGCGGGTATGAAGGTCGTGGAACTCGCCCATATCATGGCGGGGCCGGCCTGCGGGATGATGCTGGCCGACATGGGTGCGGACGTGATCAAGGTGGAAAAGCCCGATGGCGACGACAGCCGCCGGTTTCTGCCCCCGGCCATCGAGGGCGAAAGCGCCGCCTACATGATGATGAACCGCAACAAGCGGGGCATCGCGCTGAACCTCAAGGACCCCGACGCCGTCGAGGCGCTGCGCCGGTTGCTGGCCGGGGCCGACGTGGTGATCGAGAATTACCGCAAAGGCACGATGGAAAAGCTGGGCCTTGGCTATGACACCCTGCGCGAGATCAATCCCCGGCTGGTCTATTGCGAGATCTCGGGGTTCGGGCGCACTGGTCCCTATGCCCATCGCGGGGGCTTTGACCTGATCGCCCAGGGCATGTCGGGGCTGATGTCGATCACCGGCGAGGGGCCGGGGCGCCCGCCCGTGAAACCCGGCGCTCCGATCACAGATATCACCGCCGGGATCCTGGCCGCGATGGGCTGTATCGCGGCCTATGCCCGGGCGCGGGAAACGGGGCAGGGCCAGAAGGTCGACACCTCGCTTTTCGAGGCGGGGATCACGCTGACCTACTGGCAAAGCGCCATCGCCTTCGCCACCGGAGAGGCGCCCGAACCGCTGGGCTCGGCCCATCCGCTGAACGCGCCCTACCAGGCGTTCCGCACCCGCGATGGCTGGATCAACGTGGGCGCGGCGAACCAGGCGAACTGGCTGCGGCTGCTCGACGTGATCGGTGCGCCGGAACTGAACGAAGACCCGCGCTTTGCCAGCAATCACGACCGGATGGAAAACCTCCCCGCGCTGGTCGAGGTGCTGGGCGGCTATCTCGAAACCCGCGATACCCACGACTGGCTGGCGCGGATGGAGGCGGCGGGCCTGCCCGCGGGCCCGGTGCTGACCATCCCCGAGATGCACGCGGACCCTCAGGCCATCGCCCGCGAGATGATCGTGGAAACGGACCATCCCGTGGCCGGGCGGGTCAAGGCGATCGGCCTGCCGGTAAAGTTTTCCGAAACGCCGGGCCGCGTCGACCGGCCCGCGCCGCTTCTGGGCCAGCACGGGCCGGAAATCCTGGCGGAGCTGGGCTACCCGCCCGAAGCAGTCGATCGGCTGCGCGCCAGCGGCGCTCTGATCGTTGGCGCCGATGCCCCGGATCGGGCGGCGTCACCCGCGCCGCGTGTCGCGCGGCGCACCGCGCCATGACCGGCATCGCGCGGCCCGACGCCTGCGGCTGGCGGGGGACAAACCGGTGAGGGCGGATCTCGCAGACCTTGCCAGTCGGCTGATAACGGCGCGCCGCACCGGTTCCCCCGTTCCGCCCGACGCCCTGCCGGTCGGTGACCTGACAGACCGCGACGCTTATGCGGTGCAGGCCCTCGTCGCGCAGGCCCTTGGCCCGGTCGGCGGCTTCAAGGTCGCCTGCAAGCCCGGTCACCCGCGCATCATGGCCCCGATCCTGGCCCGCGATATCATAGGCACGCCCGCGCGCCTGGCCGTTCCGGCGTCGGAACGTATCGGGATCGAACTGGAACTGGGCTTTCGGGTTCTCGCCCCGCTGCCCCCCGCAGACGTGCCAGACCGCGACGCGCGGCTCGCCGATTGCCTGGCGCTGGTCCCGGTGATCGAGATCGTCCGCACGCGCCTCGCCGGTGAGGCCGCCCCCATGCTCAAGCTCGCCGACAACCAGATCAACGGGGCGCTCGTGGTGGGGCCGGAACTGCCGGATTGGCGGGGGCGCGACCTGTCGCGGGTCACGGCCCGGCTGACGGCTGGGGGGCGCATACTTCTGGACGGTCCGGCCGACGTGCCGGGCCTCGGGGCGTTCGAGAATTTCAAGGTGCTCGAGGCGCTGGTCGGGGATCATTGTGGTGGGCTGCGGCCGGGTCACGTGGTGATCACCGGGTCGCTGAACGGGCTGCCATGGCTGCGCCCCGGCACCGCCATCGAAGGCCGGATCGAAGGCGTGGGCGCGGTCGCACTTGCCCTTGAACCCCGGGGCTAGAACCCGCATGCCGTGGTCAGGGCAGGCCGCCGCGCGGCCCGCCCCTGTCGGTCCGCGCTAGTCTTTGCTGTCACTGTCCTCCGGCAAATAGATCTCTCCGGCCTCGCGGAACTTGCCGGCCATCTCGGCCATTCCCCGGTCCCGTGCGGCGCCGCGGATATCTTGGCTGATCTTCATCGAACAGAATTTCGGCCCGCACATCGAACAGAAATGCGCGACCTTGTGCGCCTGTTTCGGAAGCGTCTCATCGTGGAACCCGCGCGCGGTGTCGGGGTCGAGCGACAGGTTGAACTGGTCCTCCCAGCGGAACTCGAACCGGGCGCGCGACAGTGCGTCGTCGCGCGCGCGCGCGCCAGGAT
>JBNGDM010000004.1:0-38663 GCA_049975105.1 Rhodovulum sp.
ACCCAGCAGGACGTGTTCGACACGATCCAGCCGGTGATCGAGGGCGTGTTCGAGGAATTCGGCCGCGGTCACAAGGTGGACAGGCATTGGCCGCAGATTTCCTATGCCGACGCGATGCGCTGGTATGGCACCGACAAGCCCGACCTGCGCAACCCGATCAAGATGCAGGACGTGTCCGATCATTTCCGCGGCTCGGGCTTTGCGATCTTCGCGAAACTGCTGGAACAGGACGGCACCGAGATCCGCGCGATCCCCGCGCCCGGCGGCGGCTCGCGCAAGTTCTGCGACCGGATGAACAGCTATGCCCAGAAAGAGGGCCTGCCGGGGATGGGCTACATCTTCTGGCGCGACGGCGAGAACGGGATGGAGGCCGCCGGCCCGCTGGCGAAAAACATCGGCCCCGAACGGACCGAGGCGATCCGCCTGCAACTGGGCCTCGGCAAGGGCGACGCCGCCTTCTTCCTCGGCGGCAAGCCCGCGAGTTTCGAGGCCGTCGCAGGCCGCGCCCGCAACGTCATCGGCGAGGAACTGGACCTCACCGAAAAGAACCGCTTCGCCTTCTGCTGGGTCGTCGATTTCCCGATGTACGAGAAGGACGACGAGACCGGCGCGATCGACTTTTCCCACAACCCGTTCTCCATGCCCCAGGGCGGCATGGCGGCGCTGGAGGGCGATCCGCTTGAGGTGTTGGGCTACCAGTATGACCTGGCCTGCAACGGCTACGAACTGATCTCGGGCGCGATCCGCAACCACCGGCTGGATACCATGTTCAAGGCGTTCAGCCTGGCCGGTTACACCGAGGACGAGGTGCGCACCCGGTTCCCCAGCCTCGTCAACGCCTTCCGCTTCGGCGCACCGCCCCACGGCGGTTGCGCGGCGGGCATCGACCGCATCGTGATGCTGCTGGCCGACCAGGTGAACATCCGCGAGGTCATCATGTTCCCGATGAACCAGCGCGCCGAAGACCTGATGATGGGCGCCCCCACGCTGCCCACCAACGACCAATTGCGCGAATTGCGCCTGCGGGTGATCCCTGAGGAAGGCCCTGAAGGGGCTTGATTTCATAGCTCAAGTTCCTCCAACCTCGCGGCATGTCAGAGGAAGCGTTCGAAAAGCGGTCAGTTTGGTCTAGCGTCAAGTCTGCTTGGCGTAAGTACCGATCTGTTCCGTTGGAAGCCTTTCTTATAGTTCTGTTTTCGCAGCTTCCCGTTCTCCTTGCTGCGTTGATTTCAAGGGCGGCTTTTGACGAAAATGACCTCAGGGCGACAACATTTCTCGAAGATATATTTTCCAGATATTCAGTCGGAGATGTTTTTATATATTCCACCGGCGTTCTTGGTTCGGCGGTTGTGTTTTTTGTTCTTAGGATGAGGTTGATCGCGAATCGTTCGCGTGTCTTTTTTACTGGGATTATAATTCCCCTATTGGTTATTTTCTTTGCGGCCCTCATACCGCCAATGGTTAGCTTATCGAGCGGGAACCCAAATTCTTTTGTGCAGAGCTATTCATCTGGGCTTTTCGTTGTTCTAATAGTTACCTGGCTTCTGGCGTTGTTCGAGCAAAGAAACATAGAGGAGAGAAGTCTTGACTTTGAAGGAAATGCGGGGCGTCGGAAAATGACGAGAAAGGCGAGGGAGAAAATAGGATGACGAAATTCTCTTTTCCAGCCCTTTCTATCTCGCAGCCTATAGGGGAATTTTATCTTTGTGTTATGGATCACAGCGATCTAATCGCAGTGTCTTCTTCCGATATTCGAAGGCTTAAAGACAGCGAGTTTGATGAGTATATTGGAATACAAAGGCGTTTGAATCCATCTCGGATGAAGGAGATACGGAATTACGTCAATTCATATGATGCCTCTTTTCCGACGTCGGTGATCCTCGCTGTCGACTCGCGTAATGCAGAGTATGATGTGGAGCAAAGAGTTCTTTCTCTTTTTCCTGAGCAGGGGGGTAATGGTGAGGATATAGCTGTAATTATCGACGGCCAGCACCGGATTGAAGGGTTGAAGGCATTCAAGGGTGAAGATTTCGAGGTTCCGGTTTGCATCTTCGTTGGTCCTGACATGCAGACCAAGTCAACAATTTTTGCAACGGTGAATCTGGCCCAGACTAAGGTGAACCGCAGCCTGGCATATGATTTGCTAGCGTATGAGAAGAAAGAAACACCTCAGAAGGTTTGCCACAAGGTAGCCGTCTCACTTGATCGAATGGAGGAAAGCCCGTTCCATAAGAGGATCAAGCGATTGGGGGTGGCTACAGAGGGTAGGAGTGGAGAGACATTGACGCAGGCGACAGTTGTCGAGGCGCTGCTTCCGTTCGTATCAGATGACCCCTTAAGAGATCGCAATGATCTGTGGCGGTTTGAAATCCGCCGTCAGTTGCAGAATGTTGATGATCGGAAATTCCCTTTCCGTCGGTTCTATTTGTCAGGTGATGATGACCTAATTCTGGCAAATGTTATAAACTTTTTCCTTGCCATTAGGCAAAGGTACCCAGAGTCGTGGGATAAGGTGCGTGAAAAGGGTAACGTTTTGCCAAAGACAAATGGGTTTCGAGCGTTAATGAGGGCACTCAGAGTTGTATACCCAATATTACGGGATAAAAAAGAGAAAGATGTTTTGAGGTCCGCAGACTATGCTGGCTTCGTTAATGCGATCCCTCTTGAGGATCACGAATTTACGACTGAGACGTTTCCTGCGGGAACGAGCGGCGAGGCGCGTCTCTTCGAGTACCTGAAAGAAGCCATTCCCGAATTATAGGCGTAGGTCTTCCAGCTGGGCTTGTAATCCGCATCCGCCTGGTTGCCCCAGACCGTCCAGCCCTCGCGCACGCCGCGGCCGAACAACTCCAGGTAGGGCCCCCAGGAACAGCCCTCGATCAGATCATATTGCTCGTCGGGCTTGCGCGAATGTTCGCGCTTGCGCGTTTGCAGCATGTTCACCTGCCGCCGCCCGGGCGCCAGCGTGCGGGCGTTCTTGCCGCGCGTGCCGAACAACAGCAATTCCGTCACGTTGCGGAAATAGAACCCCACGCCGCGCCCGTCCGACCCGCCATCCTTGCGCACCTTGTGCCAGACGATGTTCGACTTGTACTCGAACCCCCAGGCCGCCAGCACCTGCAACCCCTGCGGCAACAGCGCGTTGGGCACCCACAGATAGCAATGCGCCCGGTCCTCCAGGTGGTCGGCCACCGGAAGGGCGCAGATATCCTCCACCTCCAGCGTCGGGTATCGCGACAGCCGCTTGTGTTCGGGGGCGACCTTGCCGGTCCGGTTGATGAATCGCCACGGCGGGTCGGCCAGAACGGTGCCGAACCGATCATTCCCCAGGAACTCACGCAGGTCTTGTGCGGCCGAGCTTGTCATATCCAACATATTGGCGGAAAACCCCCGATGGTCCAACACGAACATTAGTGGAACATCCAGGCGTTGACAAACCCTTTCCGCCGGGCCGCGGGGCGGCTCAGACCGGCCAGACCGTGCCCAGCACCGCCACCGAGAACGAGGCGATGCCGCCCAGGAACAGGCCGCGGTCGAACAGGGCTTTCAGGCGGTCGGTCGGCATGGCGTGGCTCCCCTCTTGGATCGGATCGGGGATGCCACCGCAATGGGGCGGCAATTCGGCGGGAAGCGTTCGAAAATCGGTTGGTTTCCACCTTTCGCCCGCCCGCGCTTTGGCGCTAGATCGGCACGTCGAGCACGGAGGACCGCATGGACCAGCCCGCCCCCCTGGGCGTCGAGGTGCCCGGATGGGTGCCACCGCCGCGCCCGCCGCGCCAGGCGCTGCGCGGGCGCTGGGTCACGCTCGACCCGCTGACCGCCGACGCCCACGCCGCCGCGCTCCACCGCGCCAATACCGCCGATGCGTCGATCTGGACCTATCTGCCCTACGGCCCCTTCCCGGACGAAGCCGCCTTCGCCGGCTGGATCGACACCGTGACCGCGGGCGCCGACACGGTGTTCTTCGCCATCCGCCCGCACGACCAGGACGCGGCCGGGGTGCTGTCCTACCTGCGCATCCAGCCCGAGGCCGGTTCGATCGAGATCGGCCATGTCTGTTTCTCGGCCGCGCTGCAACGCACGCCCGCGGCGACCGAGGCCGTCACCCTGCTGGTCGGCTGGGCCTTCAAGGCGGGCTATCGCCGGGTGGAATGGAAATGCAACGCGCTGAACCTGGCCTCGCGCCGGGCGGCACAGCGCTTCGGTCTCAGCTACGAAGGCGTGTTCCGCCAGCAGAACGTGGTCAAGGGCCGCAACCGCGACACCGCCTGGTTCGCCGCGATCGACGCGGAATGGCCCGCGCTGGAATCGGCCTATGACCGCTGGCTGGCGCCGTCGAATTTCGACGCATCGGGCCGCCAGATCGTGCCCCTGGGGGACCTGACCGCGCCGATCCGCGTCAGCAGTGATCCCGCCCTTGGCTGAAGGCTTGCGAACCGCGGCCCGAGGCCCGATAAACCGCCCCGACATCAGCCCGAAAGGAGTGCCCCATGATCGGCCGCCTGAACCACGTCGCCATCGCCGTCCCCGACCTCAAGGCGGCCGCGGAGCAATATGCCACAACGCTGGGCGCCAAGGTCGGCGCGCCCCAGGACGAACCCGATCACGGCGTGACGGTGGTGTTCATCGAGCTGCCCAACACCAAGATCGAACTGTTGTATCCGCTGGGCGAGGACAGCCCGATCAAGGGCTTCCTCGAAAAGAACCCCGCGGGCGGCATCCACCATATCTGCTACGAGGTGGACGACATCCTGGCCGCCCGCGACCGGCTCAAGGAACAGGGCGCCCGCGTTCTGGGCACGGGCGAGCCCAAGATCGGCGCCCATGGCAAGCCGGTGCTGTTCCTGCACCCCAAGGATTTCAACGGCTGCCTGGTCGAGCTGGAACAGGTCTGACCCGGATCGCTGGGCGCGCGCTCAGGCCGCGCCCTGCGGGGCCAGCCGGTTCACCAGGTGGGTGAACACCGCCGCGCCCAGGATCGGGATCACCAGGTTCACCAGCGGCAGCGACAGCGGCACCGCCATCAACAGCCCGGCCACGAACACCGTCAGCCCGTGGCGCTTCCTCAGCGCCACGGCACCCTTGCGCCCCAGCCGCCGCATGGCCGCCATCTGGAAATATTCCCGGCCCAGCAGGAACCCGTTGACCGCCCAGAACAGGATCGGCGCCAGCGGCCCCACCATGAAATACAGCACCAGCGCCACCAGGTTCACGCCCACCACCACGGCAAAGAACCCCACCGCGTCGCGGATCTGGTCGAAGACCGGGATCGGCGCGACCTTGGGCAGATTCGGGTAGTGCTTCGCCTCCACCGCCTCGGCCACGTCGTCGAGGAACACGCCGATGAAGGCCGACGCCACCGGCACCATCAGGAAGATCGACAAGACCAGCATCAGGATCAGCGACGCGCCCGAGATCAGCTCGTCCACCCATTGCACCTCGCCGATCCAGGGCAGGGTGAAACTGTCGGGCAACAGCCAGCCGATCAGCACGAAGATCGCCGCGTACACCACCGCCAGCAGCAGCACCGACAGCCCGATGCCGAGGAACAGCACCTTGCGGAACGCCCGGTCGCCCAGTTGCCCAAGCGTTTTCAGGAAGGCCGAAAAGATCATTCCGTCACCCAGGTCGTGATCGCGTCCAGGTCCGGGCGGGGGCGTTCGGGCGGCGCCGCCGTTTCGGTGCCGATATGGATCAGGCCCACCACCCGTTCGCGCGGCGACAGGCCCAGCCCCTGTTCGACGAAGGCCCGGTCATGCGACGGCCAGCCCGACAGCCAGTTCGCCCCCCAGCCCGCCGCCAGCGCCGCGTTCACCAGCGCCAGGCAGACCGCCCCGGCGGAGTAGAGCTGTTCGATCTCGGGGATCTTGGACGAGGATTTCGGCACCGCGATCACCGCGACCGCCAGCGGGCTGTTCGCGTAGGCCGCCGCCGCCTTCTCGATCGCCTCGGGCGTTTCGCCCAGCACCGCGCCGCGCTCGCGCACCAGCCCCGCCAGCCGGTCCAGCGCGCCGCGCTCCAGCACGATGAACCGCCAGGGTTCCAGCTTGCCATGATCGGGGGTGCGCGCCGCCGCCGTCAGGATCGTGCGCAGCGCGTCGCGGTCGGGCGCGGGGGCGCGCAGCGTCTTCGCGGGGCGCGACCGGCGGGTCAGCAGGAAATCCAGCACCTCGGGGCGCGGCTCGGGCATGGGGGCCT
The DNA here is from genome assembly GCA_049975105.1 of Rhodovulum sp. GTDB lineage: Bacteria > Pseudomonadota > Alphaproteobacteria > Rhodobacterales > Rhodobacteraceae > Rhodovulum. Next base: position 6,199 of record JBNGDM010000004.1, read on the forward strand.
CCTTTGTCCTTGGCCTTCCATGTCGGCCATCGCGCCGCCCGGTTCAACCCCGGCTTGACGCCGCCGCGCCCATGGCCCAGCAAACCGCCATGGACCTGACACAGCTTTCCGCCCCCGGCACCGAGATCGCGCTGCGCGTCACGCCCAAGGCCTCGCGCAACCGCATCGTGGCCGAGGGCGACATGCTGCGGGTCTATGTCACCGTGGTCCCCGAGGACGGAAAGGCCAACGCCGCCGTCCTGAAACTGCTGGCCAAGGCGCTGGGCGTGCCGAAATCCCGGCTGGAAATCGCCCGCGGCCACACCGCGCGCGACAAGGTCATCCGCGTTCTGGGCTAGGACCCACGATTCTCTCGAAAGCGCGCCGCGCGCCTGCTACGCTTCCCCCGCGACATGTCGGGCCGGGCCGGGGAGGGGCCCTGTCCGGCCCCGTGGCGGGCACCCCCCGCCCGGGCATCCCGTCGCCGCACAAGGGAGGACCGCATGACAATCAGACCCGACCCCACATTCCACCCCTCGCCGAAACTGGCGATGCAGGCCCCGCCCGAAACGCTGGCCTTCACCCTGATGCTCAGCCCCGACGGCTCGCAGCCCGACGGGCTGGCGGTGGTCGATGTCGACCCGGGCTCCAAGCGCTTCGGCCAGGTCGTCCACCAGGTCATCATGCCCCACAAGGGCGACGAGTTTCACCATTTCGGCTGGAACGCCTGTTCCTCGGCGCTCTCGCCGATGTCGGGCCATGCCTTCCTCGAACGGCGATATCTCATCATCCCCGGCATCCGCTCCAGCCGGATCTACGTCATCGACGTCAAGGACCCGCTCAAGGCCAAGATCCACAAGATCATCGAACCCGAAGAGGTGTTCGCCAAGACCGGATATTCCCGCCCGCACACCATCCATTGCGGCCCCGAGGGCGTCTATGTCTCGACGCTGGGCGGCGGCGGCCCGGACGGCACCGACGGCCCGCCGGGCATCTTCATCCTCGACTGCCAGACCTTCGACGTGATCGGCCGCTATGAAATCGACCGCGGCCCGCAGGACAAGCAATACGATTTCTGGTGGAACCTGCCGCGCAACTACATGGTCAGTTCCGAATGGGGCCTGCCGCCGCAATATGAAAACGGGCTGGTGGCCGAGGATTTGCTGTCCAACAAGTATGGCCACCGGCTGCATTTCTGGGACCTGCGCGCGCGCAAGAACGTCCAGACCATCGACCTGGGCGAAAACCACCAGATGGCGCTGGAGGTGCGGCCCGCCCATGACCCGGTCAAGGAATACGGTTTCGCCGGCGTCGTGGTCGACACCACCAACCTGGAGGGCTCGATCTGGACCTGGTGGCGCAAGCCCGACGGCACGTTCGAGGCGAAGAAGACCGTCGCGATCCCGCCGCAACCGGCCGCCGCGGACGATCTGCCTGACCTGCTCAAGGGGTTCGAGGCGGTCCCGCCGCTGGTCACCGATATCGACCTCAGCCTGGACGACCGCTTCCTTTACGTCTCCTGCTGGGGCACGGGCGAATTGCACCAATACGACGTGTCCGACCCGATGGCCCCGAAACTGGTGGGCAAGGTGGAACTCGGCGGGATCGTAAAAAACACCCCGCACCCGTCGGGCAAGACCTTCGGCTATGGCCCGCAGATGGTCGAGATCAGCCGCGACGGCAAGCGCGTCTACTGGACCAACTCGCTCTATTCCACCTGGGACGACCAGTTCTACCCGGGCGACCGGGGCGGCGCGATGGTCATGGCCGATGTGGGCCCCGATGGCGGGCTGACGCTGCGCGAGGATTTCTTCGTGGACTTCCCCAAGGGCTACCGCGCGCACCAGATTCGGCTCGAAGGGGGCGATTGCTCGACCGACAGCTTCTGCTACCCCTCGGTCTGACGCATGGCGATCGACACGGCGGCGGGCCTCTGGCTCGCCGTCCTTGCAAGCGGGCTGTATCACGGTCTGAACCCCGGCATGGGCTGGCCGCTGGCGGTCTCGGCCGCGCTGATGGAACCCGGCCGCCGCGCCCTGCCGCGCGCCATCGCCGCGCTGGCGGGCGGGCACCTCATGGCGATGGCGCTGATGCTGTTGCCGTTCGCCTACCTGATCTCGCTCGTCACCTGGCTGCGCGAGGTGCAGATCGGCGCGGCGGTGCTTGTGATCGCCGCCGGCGCCTGGATCGCGCTCACCCGCCGCCACCCAAGGTTCCTGGCCCGCGTGCCGCCCGCGCGCCTTGCGCTCTGGTCCTTCCTCGTGGCGCTGGCGCACGGGGCCGCGCTGATGCTGGTGCCGATCTACCTCGGCCTTTGCGCGGCCGATCCGGGCGATGCGGGCCACGCCGCCGCCGACAGGTTGATGGGAAACAGCGCCACGGTGGCGCTGGCCGTCGCCGGCGTGCATACCGCCGCCATGGCCGCGGCGGGCGGCGGTCTCGCCTGGGCGGTCTATCGCTGGCTGGGCCTGAAATTCCTGTCGAAAAGCTGGTTCAACCTCGACCTGCTCTGGGGCCTCAGCCTGGTCGCGGTGGGCATCCTCGCCATCCTCACGGCGGCCGATCCGATGACCTGACGGCCCTAGTCGCGCTCGGGCCCGATCCGGTAGATGCCCTCGGGCAGGTCCAGCGCCGCGCCCAACTCGTGCAGCTGCGCCAGCGACAGCGTCACCTTCTGCACCCGGTCGGTGCGCGGGTCGAACTGTTCGATCGTCACGCAATCCTCGAAGGCCGTGATCGTCACGTCCTCCTGCAAGTGGCTCTGGCCCTCGTCGACAAGGGTGATGACGGTGGCGTCGAATTCGTGCTCGATGGTGAACATGGGCTCAGGCTAGCCGCCCGCGCGCCCCTTGTGAAGCCGCCGCCGGTGCATCGCGTAAAGAACCGGCGCGGCGATCCGCTCGTATCCCAGGCCCGCCACCTGCCGCACCCCCGGCAGGCCCAGCACCCGCGCCAGCCAGCGCGTGCGCCCGATGCCCGACCACAACGCCAGGAAGGCCGGGAACCCCGCGATCACCTGGCCGTCGCGCACCACGTGCAGCCGCCGCGCGGCGTCGTCCGCGCTCAGGCCCAGGTGCGCCAGGTCGGCGTCGTTCAGGTCGGTGAACCGCACCGCCGCGCCCTCGGCCTCGGCCATCCGCCGGTATCCGGCGATCTCGCGCGCGCAGACCGGGCAGGCCCCGTTATAGATCACTTCGCTCGTCTCCATGGCGCGCCAGCTAGCCCGCCGCCCCCGCCGGGAAACCCCCTCGCGCCGATTTGACACGCATCAAGGCGTTAATGCGGCCCTTTCGCTTTAGTGACCCTGAACCGAGCCGAAGGGAGACAGCGATGTCCGGCCAAAGCAAATACGACGAACATGCCCAACTGGTGGAAAAGATGGCCGAAACGCTGGGCGTCGACCTCACCGAGGAAATGATGGCCGGCAAGTGGACGCCCGAGGACATGCAGGCCACCGTGTCGCGCTGCCTGGGCTGCACCGATCCCGCCCATTGCAAGGGCTGGCTCGACGATCACGCCGCCGGGTCGGACGAAACCCCCGGCTATTGCCGCAACAAGGATCTGCTGGAGGCGATGCGGACCCGTCTGGTGTCCGCCTGAGTGGCGATGGAAGACCAGGGCACGCTATCCAAGCATTTCTGGCTGACGCAGGGCATGGCGCGCACCATCGGCGCCAATGTCAACGCCGCGCTCAAGGACGGCCACATGGGCCGGGGCGAATTCGCCGAACTGGTCGCCCGGTGCTGCCATTGCGACCGCACCGAACGCTGCATGCCCTGGCTTGCGCAACAAGGCGCGGGCGCCGAGGAAATCCCGGATTGGTGCCCGCTCAAGGCGCGGCTCGAGGCGCTGAAGGAATACGCCTGAACCGCGGCGCGCGCGGGGGGCCTCAGCCCTGCGCGCCCGATGCGATGACCCGCATCAGCTCCATCTGCGCATGGCGGTCGCGGCCCGCCAGCGCGGTGATCGAACTATCCAGGTCCGCCCCGGCATAGCCCGCCCCGCGCAGCCGCGCGGCCAGCGCCTCGGGGCTTTCGTTCAGCACCACCGCCAGCGCGTCCAGCGGCGCGGCCTGCACCGTGTGCAACAGCGCGAAATCGGGCCGTCCGCCGCCCGCGCCCTGCATCCCGCCCAGCGGCAGGAAGGACAGCGCCAAGAGCGCCGCGAACCCGAACGCCGCGGCCTGCCCCACGGGGCGTTTCATATGCGACACGAACGGCCGCCAGTTCACCGCGACATGCAGCCCGACGATGGCCACGAAGGCCAGCCCGACCCATTCATGGGCCAGCTTGTTCAGCCCGGTCCCGGCGTGAAAGAACATCAAGACGCCGGTCACCCCCAACAGCAGCGAGGCGCCGATGGTCAGGGGGGTTGCGAACTTGCGAAGGGTGGCTTGGGTCGACATGGGAATTGAACCTCGAACTCGTTTTCATGGGGTGTTCGAGGGGTCATACGGCGCCCGCGCGCGGCTCCGTCGCGGGTGCGGCATCCTGTCAGGGTCGCCGCGTCTCCCAGGCCAGCCAGTCCTCGGCCTCCTTCGTGCTGCCCACGCTTTCCCAGGTGATGACCGGCAATTCATAGGGATGCTCGATCTCGATCAGCGTGACCAGCGCCTCGCGCGCCGCCTCGGTCGTCTTCAAGGTGATCTGCACCTCCTCGTCTTCCGACACGTCGTCCTGCCAGTGAAACAGGCTCAGGACGCCCGGCACGATATTCGCACAGGCCGCCAGCCGCTCGGCCAGCGCCGCCTGCGCGATGGCGCGCGCGCTGTCCAGATCGGGGCAGGTGGTGGTGACGTGGATCATGGGCGGGCCTCCGGCTGGTGACCCGCCCATCCTAGCCGCCCCTGCCGCGCTGTTAAGCCCCCCTCAGGGCAGCGCCAGGCTGATCGGCGCGGATTCGTTGTTGCCCTCGTTGCTTTCCTCCACCCGGCAATAGGGCGGCATGAACTCGTCGCCCGCGCAGCTGTCGGCCCGCGCCGTCAGCGCCACGGTCACCCCGTGCTCGGCGGGGTGGAACACCAGGTGCCCGTCGAACGCGGCCGAGGCCCCCGGCGCCAGCGGCCCGGTGGTCGACGGGTAATAGGCGAACGGCGCGCCCGGCGGCACGTCGAACCCCACCGAGAAGGTGCGCGTCGGGTCGATCGCGCCCCCGCTGTAATGGGTCGAGACCTTGAAAGGCCCGGCCGGGTCCGTGCCCTGGTTGGTGACCACCACCCGCAGCGGGTATTCCACCGCGTTGTCGGCATTGATGACCGGCGCCCCGTTGGGCTGGACGTTCGACACCACCAGGTCGGCCCCGCAGCCCGCGACCAGCGCCGCCGAGGCCAGCGCCAGCGTCCGTTTCCAAAGTTCCATGATGCGCCTCCCGAAGCGTCTGGGCGCCCGCACCGGCCCGGCCGGGCGCGTTGCAAACCCTCGTCCCTTCGGCAACTCGTCCCCCGCGTTCCAGGTTAGGCGGCGGGGCAGGCGGCGCATTGACCGCCGTCAACCGGGCGGCGACGCTCAGGGCATCAATCGCCCCCACAGGTCGTATTCGCCGGCCTCGTCCACCTCGACGGTCACGATCTCGCCGGGGCGCAGCCCCCCCGCGTCTTCGTCGATGAACAGGCAGCCGTCGATCTCGGGCGCGTCGGCCTTGGTCCGGCAGGTGGCCACGCCGTCCTCGTCCACCTCGTCGACGATCACCTGCATCCGCTGGCCCACCTTGGCCGCCAGCTTCGCCTCGGAAATGGCCTGCGCCTTTTCCATGAACCGGTCCCAGCGCTCCTGCTTGACCGCGTCCGGCACATGGTCGGGCAGGGCGTTCGACCGGGCACCCGCGACGTTTTCATATTGAAAACACCCCACCCGGTCCAATTGCGCCTCGTCCAGCCAGTCCAGCAGGGTCTGGAATTCCGCCTCCGTCTCGCCCGGATAGCCCACGATAAAGGTCGAACGCAGCGCGATCTCGGGGCACACCGCCCGCCAGGCCGCGATCTCGTCCAGCGTTTTCGCCGCCGCCGCGGGCCGCGCCATCCGTTTCAACGTCTCGGGGTGGGCGTGCTGGAACGGGATGTCCAGGTAGGGCAGGATCAGCCCCTCGGCCATCAGCGGGATCAGCTCGCGCACATGCGGGTAGGGATAGACGTAATGCAGCCGCACCCAGGCCCCCAGCCCCCCCAGGTCGCGCGCCAGGTCGGTGATATGCGCCCGGTGGCCCCGGTCCTCGGCATGTTTCAGATCGACGCCATAGGCCGAGGTGTCCTGGCTGATCACCAGCAATTCCCGCACCCCCGCCTCGACCAGCCGCTCGGCCTCGCGCAGCACGGCATGGGCGGGGCGCGAGGCCAGCCGCCCGCGCATGTCGGGGATGATGCAGAACTTGCACTTGTGGTTACAGCCCTCGGAAATCTTGAGATAGCTGTAATGGCGCGGCGTCAGCTTCACCCCCGAGACGGGCAACAAATCCACGAACGGGTCGGGGTCGGGCGGCACGGCGGCGTGCACCGCGTCCAGCACCTGTTCGTATTGATGCGGCCCCGTGACGGCCAGAACCGTGGGATGCGCACCCGTGATATATCCCGGCTCCGCCCCCAGGCAGCCCGTCACGATCACCCGCCCGTTTTCGGCCAGCGCCTCGCCGATCGCCTCCAGGCTTTCGGCCTTGGCGGAATCGAGAAACCCGCAGGTGTTCACGATGACCGCATCCGCCCCCGCGTAATCGGGGCTGATCGCGTAACCCTCGGCCCGCAGCCGCGTCAGGATGCGTTCGCTGTCCACCAGCGCCTTGGGACAGCCGAGGGACACCATGCCGATGGTCGGCTGGCCGGGGCGGGCGGCGCCCTCGATCCGGGCGCGGGGGGCCAGGTCGGGGCGCAGATCGGGCGGGTTCGTTGCCATGCGCCCCGTATAGCGACCCGCCCCGCCGCGGGAAAGCGCAAGCCGTTCTTGCAGGCCGCCCGCCCGCGCGCCTAGACTCGGGCGACAAACCCGGGGGCTTGCCATGCGCTGGATCATCCGTCTCGTTCTTGCCGTGTTCGTTCTTGCCGTGCTCGCCGTGGGCGGGCTGTTCCTGTTGCCGGGTGAGCGCATCGCCGGGCTGGTGCAGGACCAGGTGCGCGCCGCCACGGGGCGCGACCTGACGCTGTCGGGGCGGCTGTCGCCGTCCCTCTGGCCGCAGATCGGGGTGGCGACGGGGCCGGTGACGCTGTCCAATGCCGATTGGTCCGACGCGGGCCCGATGCTGGCCGCCGAGGGGCTGTCGGTCGGGCTCGACCTCGGCGCGCTGATCGGCGGCGACATCGTGATCCGCCAGGTCACCGTCCAGGCCCCGCGCATCGTGCTGGAGAAATCCGCCGACGGGCGGGCGAACTGGCTGTTCGGCGCCGAACCCGCGCAAGAATCCGCCCCCGCGGCCGCGCAGGCCCCCGCCGGCGCCCCCGCCGAGATGCGCCGCTTCACCCTCGATCGCGGCCAGATCAGCGACGGCACCATCCTTTACATCGACCGCGCCGCGGGCACCCGGGTGGAACTGGCCGCGCTGGATGCCGCCGTGGCGCTCCCCGATTTCGCGGGCCCGGCCGAGGTGACGCTGTCGGCGGACCTCGGCGGCCAGCCGCTTTCGGCCAGCGCCCGCATCGCGCGCTTTGCCGATTTCACCGACGGCGCGGTCTCTGCCCTCGCGCTGAACGCCACGCTGGGCGGCGCGCAGCTGGCCTTCGACGGGCGCGCGGGCCTCGACCCGCTGGCCGCCGAGGGCGCGCTGGACGCCGATCTTTCCGACCTCGCCGCGGTCTTCGCCGCCCTGGGCCAGCCCGCCCCCGACCTGCCGCCCGGTGTCGGCCAGCGTCTGGCACTGGCGGGCCAGCTGACCTATGCGCCCGAGGGCACGGTCCACCTGCGCGACGCGACCCTGCGCCAGGACGCGAACACGATCACCGGCGGCGCCGACCTTGCCTTCGGCGACCGCCCGCGCCTGACCGGCACGCTCGCCGCCGGTGCGCTCGACCTCTCGGCGCTGACCGGGGGCGGGGGCGGCTCGGGCGGCGGGGGCGGCTCCGGCAGCGGCGGTGGCGGCAGCGGCGCGGACGGCTGGTCCACCGCCCACATCGACGTCGGCGGCCTCGGCGCGCTGGATGCCGACCTGTCGCTGAGTGCCGACAGCGTGAACCTCGGCACCGCCCGGCTTGGCCCCACCCGCATCGGCGCCACGCTCACCGACCGCCGCCTCGTGCTCGACCTGCGGCAGGTCAGCGCCTATGGCGGCACCGTCACCGGCAATTTCGTCGTCAACGGGCGCGGCGGCCTGTCGGTCGGCGGCGACCTGAACGTGGCGGGCGTCGCCATGCAAGGCCTGCTGTCGGACCTGGCCGATTACGACCGGCTGATCGGGCAGGGCGATTTGCGGCTGAAATTCCTGGGCGTCGGCAATTCCATGGCCGCGCTCATGTCCGGCCTGTCCGGCTCGGGCGCGGTCAGCTTCGGCAAGGGCGAACTGCGCGGCCTCGACCTCGCGGGCATGATCCGCACCATGGACACCTCTTACGTGGGCGAGGGCGCCAAGACGATCTTCGACGCGATCACCGCCAGCTTCACCATCGACAAGGGCGTGCTGTCCAATAACGACCTGCGCTTCACCGCGCCGCTTCTGACCGCGACCGGCAAGGGCAAGGTCGGCATCGGCGCGCGCAACCTGGACTACCGCATCGTGCCCACCGCGCTGCCCGGCGGCGACGGCACGGGCGGGGTCAAGGTGCCGCTGATGATCACCGGCCCCTGGGCTAGGCCGCGCTTCCAGCTCGACCTCGAAGCCCTGGCCGAGGAACGCCTGGACGAACAGAAGAAGGCGCTGGAGGAAAAGGCCAAGGAGAGCCTCGCCAAGGAACTGGGCGCGCGCACCGAAGACGGCGAAAGCGTCGAGGACGCGGCCAAGCGGCGGCTGGAGGAAGAGGCGAAGAAGGGGTTGAAGAAGCTTTTCGGCGGCAACTAGGGGCGCCGCCCTCGCCCCGGACCGCCGGCGCGCGGCGATCCGGGGATGCGCCCGGGGCCGGCCCCACCCCCACGGGACCGGCCAAATCGCCGGGCGTCTTACTTCAGGCCGCGCGGGGGCGGATAGGTCCAGTCGGTCACCTTGACCACGTCGAACCCGTTCGAGGCGCCGAAGATCGCGCTTTGTCCGTCCTGGGCGATCCATTTCAGATCGAAGATCGGGTTGACCGCCTCGAGGCTGGGAACCGGTTTCTTCGGCGTTTCGTCGGGCGCCGAGGAACGCTCGATCTCCATCGTGCCGTTGACGATGTATTGCCCCCGCACGCGGTATCCGGCGTCGGTTTCCTCGACCTTCATCGGAACGAAATACTGGTCCGGCATGTCACCCTCCTTGCAAGTGTCTCTCGAAAGAACCTCCTAAAAAGCCACGTTTTACCCGTGTCCCATGGTGACCGGTCCCTGCCGCGCCGCATAGTCGGGAATTCCGGAAAGGGCGGCCGGCAAGGCCAAGCCCTGGAAACGGTCCTTTTCCGGAAAACGGCCCCCGCCCCCCTGTGAGCGGGGCGCCCGTCCCGCTAGAACCATTCCAATTCGAATTGAAACGTCCGGGAAACGCCGCCATGAAACCTGTTCTCGCCCGCCTGGCCGCCTGCGCCCTGGCCGCCGCCGCCCTCGCCGCACCGGCCGCGGCCGCCACGTTCAACCTGAACGCGGTCGATCACGGCTGGATCCAGAACACCGGCCGCCACGGCGAAACGAACCTGAACATCTATACCGGCGCCGGGGATATCTATCGCAGCTTCCATCGCTTCGCCATTTCCGGCGTCGGCGGCGGCAGCGTCACCTCGGCCACGCTGACCTTCCGCGGCGGCAATGGCACCTTCCGCGGGTCCGGGCCCGAGACGGTGGTGCTCTCCGACGTGACCTCGAACGCCGCGCTGTTCTCGCGCAGCTACGCAGGCGGCGATCCGACCGGGATCGGCCTGTTCAACGATCTCGGCACCGGCGTCTATTACGGCCATGCGCGCATTTCGGCGCCCACCAACGCGTTGATGCCAACCTTTTCCATCACCCTGAACGGCGCCGCGCTGGACGACCTGAACGCCGCGCTCGCCGCCGGGGCGGGCAGTTTCCTGGTGGGGGTGCGCTCGCCCACGCTGCTGGGAACCCAGGCGCTCTGGTCCAGTTCCAGCCTCCGCCCGGCCTCGTTCCTGCGCATCGAGACCACCCCGGACACGACGCCGGTGCCGCTGCCCGCGGGGGCCGTGCTGCTGCTCAGCGGTCTGGCCGCGCTGGGGCTGGCGCGGCGGCGGATGCAGGCAGGGCGCGGGGCCTAGTCCCGCTTCCCCAGCCTCTCGGCCTTCTTGCGCACCAGCACGCTGCGCAGGTCGTGCATCGCCATCAGCAGCGCGTCGGTCACCCGGTCCAGCGCCGCGTCGTCGGCGCGGGTCTGCGCCCAGTGGGCCGTCAGGTTCAGGTGATCGACCGTGCGCAGGATGTCGTCCACCTCGCGCTCGGCCAGCACCGCGCGCCGCGCCGCCAGCCAGTCCTCGATGGCCGCCTGTTCCGCCGCGCCCAGCGTGCGGCCCCCCTGCGGCTTGATCTCGCCGCTCCGGGTGTTGACCGTCGCGATCGGCTCCATCTCGATGCGCTGGTGCCGGTTCGCCGTGTCCACGCGGAACACCTGCGCCCCGTTTTCACGGGTGCGGAAATAGAACTCGGGCAGGTCGGCGGCCATCGGTCGCCCCCCGGTCAGGTCAGCGACGCGCAGAAATCCTGGATGCGGGTGCAGGCCGCTTTCAGGTTCTCGTCCGAGGTGGCATAGCTGACGCGGAAATTGGGCGACAGCCCGAACGCCGCGCCGAACACCACCGCGACGCCCTTTTCCTCCAGCAACGCGGTGGCAAAGGTCTCGTCATCGGTGATCTTGACCCCGCCCGGCGTCGTCTTGCCGATGCAGCCCGCGATCGACGGGTAGACATAGAACGCGCCCTCGGGCACCGGGCAGGTGATGCCGGGGGCGGCGTTCAGCATTTCCACCACCATGTCGCGGCGGCGCTGGAAGGTGGCGTTGTTGGCGGGGATGAAATCCTGCGGTCCGGTCAGCGCCTCGAGCGCGGCCCATTGCGCGATCGAACAGGGGTTCGAGGTCGATTGCGACTGGATCTTGCCCATCGCCTTGATGATCTCGGCCGGCCCCGCCGCGTACCCGATCCGCCAGCCGGTCATCGCATAGGCCTTGGACACGCCGTTGCAGGTCAGCGTGCGGTCGTAAAGGCCCGGTTCCACCTGCGCCGGCGTGCAGAACTGGAAATCACCATAGGTCAGCTTTTCATACATGTCGTCCGACATGATGTGCACATGCGGGTGGCGCATCAGCACGTCGGTCAGCGCCTTCAACTGATCGCGCGTATAGCCCGCGCCCGTCGGGTTCGAGGGCGAGTTGAAGATCAGCCACTTGGTCTTGGGCGTGATCGCGGCTTCCAGCGCCTCGGGCGTGATGCGGAAGCCCGTCTCGATGCCGCCTTCCACGATCACCGGCTCGCCGCCCGCCAACAGCACCATGTCGGGATAGCTGACCCAGTAGGGGGCGGGAATGATGACCTCGTCGCCCGGGTTCAGCGTGGCCATCAGCGCGTTGTAGAGGATCTGCTTGCCGCCCGTGCCCACGCTGACCTGCGCGGGGGTATAGTCCAGCCCGTTATCGGCCTTGAACTTCTCGCAGATGGCTTTCTTCAGTTCCGGCAGCCCGTCCACGGCGGTGTATTTCGTCTCGCCCCGGTCGATGGCGGCCTTGGCGGCGGCCTTGACGTTGTCGGGCGTGTCGAAATCGGGTTCGCCCGCGCCCAGCCCGATCACGTCCTTGCCGGCCGCCTTCAACTCGCGCGCCTTGGTCGTCACCGCGATGGTGGGCGAGGGTTTCACGCGGGCAAGTGTCGCGGACAGAAAGGACATGGACTCCTCCGGGGTCGGGGGTGGGTTTCCCTTCTCTTAGGGTGCGACCGGATGCCGTTCAAGCGGCATTGCCGGGCGCGCGCGCCGGATCGGCGGCCCGGCGCGGCTAGGCCGGCGCGTCCTCGGGCCAGCGCGGGACGGGCAGGGCCTCCAGCGCGGGTTTGGCGAAGACATAGCCCTGCATCGTCTCCACGCCCATCGCGCGCAGGCAGGCGACCTCGTCCCAGGTTTCCAGGCCCTCGCACACGATCCCGATGCCCAGATCGTTCAGCATGTGGACGGTGTGGCCGACGATGGCGCGCTTGACCGGCGAGCTGTCGATGCCGCGGGTCAGGTCCATGTCCAGCTTGACCAGGTTGGGCTGAAAGGCGCACAGCAGCCCCAGCCCGGCGAACCCCGCGCCGAAATCGTCGATCGCGGTCTTGAAGCCCAACGTCCTGTAACTGCGCAGGATGTTCAGCAGGTGGGCGGTGTCGATCTGCTCGGTTTCGGTGAACTCGAAGATGATGCGATCCAGCGGAAAGCCCGTCCGCCGCGCGGTGTCCAGCGTCAGCCGGATACAGGCCCGCGGCTCGTAGACCGCGTTCGGCAGGAAGTTGATCGACAGGAACGCGCCGTCGCGCGCCAGGTCGAGCTGCGCGGCCAGTTCGATCGAGGTCACCCGGCAGCGCTGGTCGAAGGCATAGCGGGTGTCCTCGGTCACCTGCGCCTGGACTGCGCCGGGCCCGGACCCGTCCGTGCCGCGCAGCAGCGCCTCGTAGGCGACGATTTCCCGCGTGCGGACATTCACGATGGGCTGGAAGGCCATGGTGATCGGAACCTCGAACCGCGTTCCGTCACGGCAGGCCTTGCATTGGACGGGCTTGGGCACCTGGGATCTTTCATCTGGAGAATATCAGATTTTAAGCATCGACCTCTTAAGGAAGTGTTTACGCCGGTCGCCTTCCCTCCGTGCCCGCGCGCCCGTCGGCCCGCACGTGTCGCAGACGGAAAGGACATGGTCGCCTCCGGTTTGAAAAGGATTTCCCTTTCTCATAGGGTTCGCCCGAGGGCCGTCGCATCGGCCCGTCCGCAAGGGGATCCCGCGATGACCGACACCACGACCGACGCGTCCGACTGGTATTCCGAAGAGACCGCGACCTTCGGCGACCGGCTGGCCGGCGCGCGCGAGGCGCTGGGCATGACCCAGACCGAACTGGCCAAGCGGCTGGGCGTCAAGCTCAAGACCGTGCGCGCCTGGGAGGAGGACCTGGCCGAACCCCGCGCGAACAAGTTGCAGATGCTGGCCGGCGTGCTGAACGTGTCGATGATGTGGCTGTTGAACGGCCATGGTGACGGCCTCGACGGCCCCTCCGAAGAGGCGGCGATCCCCGGCGACGTCCGCCAGGTGCTGACCGAGATCCGCCAGGTCAAGACCGAGATGGGCCGGCTGTCCGACAAGCTGGGCATCCTGGAAAAACGCCTGCGCCAGACCCTCAAGGAGCACGGCTGAGACATGAGCGAATCGACCGAGGCGCGCCGCAAGCGCATGCATATCCGGGCCTGGCGGCGCGGCACCAAGGAGATGGACCTGATCCTGGGCGGCTATGCCGATGCGCATCTCGCCGCGATGGACGGCGCCGCGCTCGACGCCTTCGATGCGCTGCTGGGGCAGGACGATCACGACCTGTACCAATGGGTTACGGGCCAGGTGCCGCCGCCCGCCCGCTTTGCCCCCCTGGTCGATGAATTGGCCGCCCGGACCGCGGGTTAGATCGCTTTTTTCACGCTTTAACCGAATATTCGCGACTTGGTCCGTATCTCTGCCTTCACATAGCGAACGGCGGAGTAAGAAATGAGTATCCATTCCCCCATCGATTCGGGCGGCACCACGGGCGTCATGAGTGATTATCTCGAGGCGCTGTCGCTCGTCGAACGGCTGCACCGGCTTCTGCTCGACGTCATCAAGGACGAGTTCGAGCGGTTGGGCGTGCTGGAACTGAACGCGGTCCAGGCGCTGTTGCTGTTCAACATCGGCGACAACGAGGTGACCGCCGGCGAGTTGAAAAGCCGCGGCTACTACCAGGGCTCGAACGTGTCCTACAACCTCAAGAAACTGGTGGAAAAGGGCTTCATGCACCACCAGCGCTGCGAAATCGACCGCCGCTCGGTGCGCGTGCGCCTGACGCCCGAGGGCCGCAAGATCCGCGACATCGTCGCCGGGCTGTTCGAACGCCATGCCGAGGGGCTGGTTTCGCGCGGGGTCATCACCGCCGACGGGCTGACCGAGATCACGGATTCGCTCAAGCGCATGGAACGCTACTGGACCGACCAGATCCGCTATATCTACTAGCGCGTCACTCGATCCGCAGCCGGTCGATGCGCGCCAGCACCCCGGTGCCCGTGTCGTCGCTGTCGGCGGACACCGCCACGCCGACCAGCCGCGCGGGACCGGTGCCGAAGGCGCGGCGATGGTCGGCGGCCAGGTCCACCCGTTCGCTGGCCGACCCGGTGCCCGCCGGCCGCAGGATCAGCGTCTTGCCGCGCGCGCCCAGATAGGGGCTGGCCAGCAGGTCGCCGCGCGCATGCGCGCCGCCCCAGACATACATCAGCACCCGCGCCTCGGGGTGGTCCAGCAGCGCCTTGACCCCGCGGCCCTGCGCCGCGCGCGCCGCCGCCTCGGGCAGGAACAGGAAATACAGCGACAGGTTGCGGTCGTCGCCGCCCTTGCGCGTCAGGTCGGTGGCGGGCACCGAGCGGTCCACCCGCCAGTCCCAGGCCGCCACGCGCCCCGACCACAGCGCCGGCGGCAAGGGCGTCCACAGCAGCGACACCGTCCCGTCCGAGCGCACCCCCAGGCTGTCGCCGTTCAGCCCGAAATCGTTGCTCGACAGCAGCGAAAACCGCTGTTCCGTCCATCCGGCGGCGAACGGGATTTGCTGGGCCGGGGCCGGGGCGGCCGCCAGCGCCAGCGCGAACGGCAGGGCAATCTGTTTCATCGGGGCACGATATGGGGCGCGCCGGGCGCGCGGCCAGCCCCGCGCCCCTCCAGCGCGCCCACCGCCACTGTCTGCAATTCGCGCAGCAGCTTGCGCACCATCGCCGCCTCGAAATCCGAAAACCCCACCGCCGTCTCGACAAAGGCCTCGGGGCCGCGGATCACCTCGGCGTGGAAATAGGCGGTCAGTTCGGCCAGGTCGGCCTCGGCATGGTCCATCCGGCGCGCCGAGTCGATCCCGATCACCAGCGCGTTCACCGTCTCTGCGCCGCCCGGCACCTCGCGCGGGCGGGGGCCTTCGTTCGACTTGCCGTCGCCGGTCAAATCCAGCGTGTGGCGCCAGCACTCGGGCCGCTCCGCCAACAGCGCCGCGCCCCGCATCAGCGCCGCGCCGATCGCCGTCGTCCGGCTGGCCTCGGCCCGGGCGGTGCCGCGCAGCCGCGCCGCCACCGCGGCCAGCGTCGCGGGCCCGTCGATCGCCGTCCAGGGCAGCACCAGCCGGTGATCGGCCGCCCCGCTCCATTCATAGACCGCCAATGCCACCGGTGCGTTCGGCATCTGCAACAGCGCCGCGCGCACCTCCGGGTGGCTCAGCGCGCCGGCCAGCCCGTCGATCTGCAGCCGGTATTCCACCGCGTCGACCGAGCCCGACACGTCCAGCCCGATGGCCAGCGCCTGCCGGCAGTCGGCCTGCGCCGCCCCCGCCGTCAGCACCAGCGCCAGCGCCGCGGCTCTCATCCGCCCCCCGCCGCCGGGCCGGGCAGGGCGCCATAGACCCGCGCCGCGACTTCGCGTTTCAGCTTGCGCCGCATCGCGCGTTCGAAATCGTCGAAATCCCGCGCCGTCTCGACGAACGCGCCGTGGCCGCGGATGACCTCCTGCCGGTAGAACGCGAACAGTTCGGCGTCGTTCCCGGTCGCGCCGCCGATGGCCAGCCCGTTCACCGTGATCCCGTCGAAGGGAAAGTTGCGATAGGCCAGCTCCGGGCCGAACCCGTCATTGTTCACCCCGTCCCCCGACACGTCCAGCGTTTGGAACAGGCAGTCGGGCGCGGCGGCGAACATCTCTGTGGCAAAGCCCAGCCCATAGCCCATCGCGGTCGGGAACTCGGCATAGGACCGTGTCGACCCGGCAATCGCGGCAGCCGCCGCCCGGATCGCCGCCGCGCTGTCCAGCATCCGCCAGCCCAGCACCACGTCCTGCTGGTACCGCCCGCTCCATTCATAGACGGCCAGCGCCACCGGCTCGGGCCCGGCCAGCAGTTCCGCCTGCACCTCGGGCGCCATCAGCGCCGCCGCCACGCCCGCCCGCTGCAACGCATCCTCGGCCGCATCGACCGAGGACGAGATGTCCAGCGCCAGCACCAGCGCCAGCCGGCAGGCCTCGGCCGGGCCGGGCGCCCCAAGCGCCAGCAGCCCTACCAGTGGCCGGTATTGGGCATGCTCGCCCATGGCTCCGCCGGCTCCAGCCGCCCGTCCATCTGCAACAGCTCCACCGACACGTTGTCGGGGCTGCGCACGAACGCCATCCGCCCGTCGCGCGGCGGCCGGTTGATCGTCACCCCGTTGTCCATCAGGTGCTGGCACATCTCGTAGATATTCTCGACCGCATAGGCCAGGTGCCCGAAATGCCGGCTGTCCGACGGCAGCCCCTCGTCCCCGTCCCAGTTATACGTCAGCTCCACCGGGCAGTCCTCCTGCCCCGGCGGCGCCATGAAGACCAGCGTGAACCGCCCTTCCTCGCTGTCGATCCGGCGCGTCTCCTTCAGCCCCAGCAATTCATAGAACGCCTTGGATTTCTCCAGGTCCTTCACCCGAACCATCGTGTGCAGATAGCGAACGTCCATCTCTCCCTCCTTTGCCACTCCCAACCTAGCACGCCCCGCGCCCCCGGCGACCCCCCGCGATGCGGCGCCGTTTCACATCATCTCGCTGTTTCCCGCGCGCACCCGCATAGATATAGTGTCCCCCGACTCGCACCCCGCAGTAGGAGGGCCCCATGCCGCTCACCCAAGACCAACGCGCCGAGATCGAGGCCCAGCGCGGCCAGCCCAGCCAAACGCTCCGCGCCACCGCGCCGGGGATGGAAAACCGCCTCTACACCGCCCATCCCGTGCTCGACCACGGGCTGATCCGGGTGATCGACTACATGGGCGACGACGCCGCGATCTGCCAGGCGGCGCGGGTCAGCTACGGCCGCGGCACCAAGGCCGTGTCGAACGACGAGGGGCTGATCCGCTACCTCATGCGCCACTGGCACTCGACCCCCTTCGAGATGTGCGAGGTCAAATTCCACGTCAAGCTGCCGGTCTTCGTCGCGCGGCAGTGGATTCGCCACCGCACCGCCAACGTCAACGAATACTCCGCCCGCTACTCGATCCTCGACCGCGAATTCTACATCCCCGCGCCCGAGGCGCTCGCCGCCCAGTCCACCACCAACAACCAGGGCCGCGGCGAATTGCTGGAGGGGGAGGAGGCCGCCCGCGTCCTCGACATCCTGAAAACCGACGCCGCCCGCGCCTATGACAATTACGAGGCGATGCTGTCCACCGAGGGGCAAAAGGGCCTGGCCCGCGAACTGGCCCGGATGAACCTGCCCGCCAATATCTATACCCAATGGTATTGGAAGACCGATTTGCACAACCTCTTCCACTTCCTGCGGCTGCGCGCCGACGTGCACGCGCAATACGAAATCCGCGTCTATGCGCAAGTGATGTGCGAGATCGTCGCCGACTGGGTGCCGCTGGCCTACAAGGCCTTTGCCGATTACCGTATGGGCGGGGTCAACCTGTCGGCCACCGCGATGGAGTGCGTCCGCCGGATGCTGAAGGGCGAGACGGTGACGCAGGAGAATTCCGGCATGTCCAAGGGGGAATGGCGGGAGTTCGAGGGGGTGATACGGAAATGAATGCCTAGCGGATGCACAAATTAAATGCGCTGCCGAGAAGGCGTTTATCACGTTCTGTTGGCTGAATCCGGAATGACATGATTCCGAGGGCTGCTGGCAGTTGAACTACACCCATCGCCTCATCCATGAGTAGGGTGACGCCATGTTTGTCGATTTTGATTTCTGCTACGGGTTGCCCTCCTATCCTGAGATCTACATGGGATGAAGGGTAGTCCACACGAACCGTTCCCGGTGGCTTCCAAAGTGAGAAGCCGTCAAGTTCATCGTTAGCAAAGCGCAACCAGTTTTCGTCAAAGGAACTGTAGCTGGTGGGCTTTGAAAGCAGTAGAAAGGGTGTGCCTCCTTTGCAGTATGCAGTAATCTGGCTAACCATACTGCGTCCTTCAACATTTCCTAAGAACTCTGCGTAAGCGAGAACGCCCTGACCATACGGCTCTAGTGTAAAGTCGCGAAATGCTTCTGCTGGGATGATGTTGAGGTTCCTTAAGTCGTCTGGGGTGGGTAGGTACATTTCATCGGGTCGGGTCAAACTCATTTTCGAGAATAGTTCGGAAGAAATCCCCATTGAGGAAATGTAATTGTGCACAACACCGGAAACCATTTGGGTCGTTGTTTCCGTCTCATACACATTTTCAACTTTTCCAGAGGCGCTGCCCGCGCTGCTAAATTGGTGAAACCCCAAAATGGAACCATTCTCTAGTTTTCGATCTTTGCCGCCAAGGTAGGCCAAAGCGCAAGCCGAGAGGCAAATACCCGGGGCTGGGCTTGGGTGCCAGTATTCCTTGCCTTTTTGTCTTTCACTATATGATGCCACACGAGTGGTGAGGCCTTGCTCTCTTATCATATTTCCAAAAATCATGCCTCCCATCAGGTTTCCTCCTGGAGAGTTGAGGTCAATATATACTTGAAATCCGTCTAGCAGGCCTTTGTTGAGAAACTCCTGAAATTTCTGAGGTGTCTCAGATGTGATCTCGCCGCTAGCAACAATAACGGTCGTCTGGGCGCCATAAAAGACATCAAACGCCATATCTTTTGCGCTCGCGACACTGAAAGCATTAAAGAAAACTATCAAAAAAAAGAGCGTAGAGGTTTTTCTCATGGAGCATCCATCGCGTGGCTTGTTTGTATTTAGCGTACTAAGTCAGTTTGCGTCAGACAAGCATCTGTTTGGCTGCCAACCCACCACCCCCCCCCCGCGCAGAATGACGCCCCCCGGCCTTTCCGCTATCCTCCCCCCATGCCCGATCTTACCCGTTTCCTCATCGCGCAAGAGCACCCGTAGGGTGGGTGCCAACCCACCGCTCTGACCTCCGGGGGCGCGGGCCGGTCCTCGCCCCCATGCGGCGGGGGGGGCACCCCGCCGTCCGCCGCCCCGAAATCCCCGCCCGTGCCGCATTGCCCAACCCTCGCTGCGCCCTAGCATTGGCAAAACCGGAAAGGGGGACGTCATGTCGATTGTCGTGTTGGTCGTGCTTTACCTTGTCACCGCGCTGTTCTTCCTCGCGGTGGATGCCGTCGCGTTGAAAACCGTCATGCGCCCGCTGTTCGAGCGCTACATCTCCGACTGGCTGCTGGAGGATCCGCGGATGGGCGCCGCGGCGGCGTTCTACCTCGCCTATGTCGCGGGGCTGGTCTATCTGGTCAGCCTGCCCGCGCTGAAGGCGGGCGATCCGATGCAGGCGCTGGTGCAGGGGGCGATCCTGGGCGCCATGGCCTATGGCACCTACGAGTTCACCAACTGGGCGACGCTGAAGAACTGGTCGGTGGTGCAGGTGGTGGTCGACACGACCTGGGGCGCGGTTCTGACCGGGGTTTCGGCCTGGGTCGGCGTGACCGTGGCGCGGGTTTTCGCCTGAGGCGGCGCGCGGCCCGTTAACCCGGGCCGCGTCCGACAAAGCTCATATGGGATTCATATGGAATTCATATGCCGCCCCGCGGGCCGGATCACAGAACCTTAAGATCGCCCGCCGATTTCCGGCCGTCGCGGCCTTCGATCATTTCGAACTCCACTTTCTGGTTGTCGGCCAGCCCGGTCAGCCCGGCGCGTTCCACCGCCGAGATGTGGACGAACACGTCCTTGCCGCCGTCATCGGGCGCGATGAACCCGTAACCCTTTGTCGTATTGAACCATTTCACGGTGCCGGTGGGCATCGTCAGTCTCTCCTTCGTCGGTTTCCGCGCCTGCGGGATTGCGGGGGGCGCGGGTCACAGCCAGGTCTTCCAGTCTACCGGCTGCCCCGAGAGAGGAGCGGGTCGCCCAGGTCGTCTGCCGTCACGGGGCGAGATGATGACGGACGAATCGCCTAAAAAGCAAGAAAAGACTCCTGCGACCTTTCCAACCCACCCCCCGAAAACGGAGTGAAAAATGGTGATCTATGGCCTTAAATCCTGCGATTCCTGCCGCAAAGCCAAAGGGTTGCTGCCCAACGCGGAATTGCGCGACGTGCGCGAAACACCGCTGTCGGCAGCCGAAATCGCGCGATTTCTGGACGCTTTCGGCGATGCGCTGGTGAACCGCCGCTCGACCACCTGGCGCGCTTTGTCCGAGGCCGAACGGGCGGGCGATCCGGCGGCCTTGCTGGCGGCGCACCCGGCCCTGATGAAACGCCCGGTGATCGAGGCCGGCGGGCGGCTGTATCTGGGCTGGGGCAAGGACGTGCAGGCCGCGCTGCTTGGCAAGGGCGCGGCGAAGGCCTAGATCGGGGCGACGAAAGAGAGGAACGACACCATGCGCAATGCCGCCCTGGTCCTGGGGGTGATCGCGGGGCTTTTGGCCCTGGTCGTGGGCTTCTTCGGCTACGGCTACACGGTCTTCATCGACACGTTCGGCGAGGTGGGCGATCTGGCCCAGCAGGTCGAGAACCCCGATAAAACACGCATCGTCGCGCTGGGTGCGCCGATCCTGGCGATAGCGGGGGGCGCGATGGCACGGTCGCGGAACGTGATCGGCGGCGTGCTGATGCTGGCGTCCTGCGCTGGGATGTACTGGGGCTTCGGCTTCAACGTTTTCACAATGTTCCCGATCGCGATGTGCGGCCTGGGCGGCATCCTGGCGCTGGCCGCGCGTCAGCCCGACGCGGCATAGGCGCGGCGGCGCAGCAGCGCATCGACCGAGACCGGCCCGCCGCCCATCAGCGCGGGGATCGCGAGGAGGGTGACCCACAGTAAGCGATGGTCGAGGATCGGCGCATCGGGCGCGCGGTCGAACCACGCCCCCAGCGCCGCCGGGTCCGACAGCGCGCCGTGGCCGACCAGGTCGGTCGCGGTCTGGACCAGGACGAAGCCGATCATCCCCAGCGCGGCCAGCCGTGTGAAAAGCCCGATCAACAGCAGCGCGGGCAGCAGGATTTCGGCCCAGGTGCCCGCGATCACCACCGCGTGCTGCCACCCGGCCAGCTGGCTGGCATCATAGCCCGCCGCCGCCATCGCGCGGGGGAAGATCTGGGCGTAGGCGCCGAGCGCGGGCGAGACGAGTCCGGCAACGCCGCCGTCCAGCTTGGTCAATCCCGAGTTCCAGTAATAGACCAGCAAAGTTGCGGCAAAAGTGAAACGCGCCAGCGTGGTCAGAACGGCCGGGCCAAGTGTCGCCGCGGCCCTCTGGCCAAGGCGATCTCCCATGCGAATAAGGGCGTTCATGGCGAGTCCTCGAATGTGATGGCGGTAATGGCCCGGGTGTTCAGCAAAAGCTGCAACAGCGCCGGAATGTTCGATTCCTGCAAGTCGGAAAGGGCCGCGCCCAGCGGCACACCGGCCCGCAGCGCGCCCAGAACCCGGTATCCGCCCGCGGGCAGCAACTGCGGAACGGGGTCGAAGCCGGGGCGCGCGACCAGAACCTCCTGTGCGCCCGGGCGCGGGCGGGGGCCGCCGTGGTGAGCCTGCCAGATGGCGTGGATCGGCCAGTTCGACCGCAGCAGCCGGACCGAGGGCGCAAGGGTCAGACGGGCATGCGCCAGCGCCGCGGGCGGCAGCGCGGCCAGCGCGCCGGGATCGACCGCGGGCGCATCGGCGGCGTGGTAACTCTCGCGCAGCGCCAGTTCCAGCCGGGCGATATCGGGCAGGTAGGGCAGGTGCGCGACGGGATCGAAGCGGCCCAGGAACCCCGGCAGCGCCTCGCCATACAGCATCAAGAGCGGCGAGCGCGGCGGGTGGGCGCGCACGAAGTCCCCGGCCATCGCCCGGAAGAACGCCGCGCCCACCAGGGCGCGGACCACGGGAAACCCGGTCTCCAGCGCCTCGATCAGGCTGGCGACCACGTTGTTGCGGTAGACGTCGAAGCGCCTCCCGGCCGGCCCGCCCCTCGCGCCGGTCAGCCCGCCGGGCCGGTCGGCGCCGGGGTCCATCAGCGCCGCGGCGAAGACGTCTTGCCCGGTCATGCCGCCACGCGCCCCATCACCGCGGCGGCGCGCGCGGCCTCGGCGGCCAGAACCGGCCAGTCGGGCACGTCGGTGTCCCATTCGATCAGGGTCGGGCGCACCCCGCCACGGGCCAGCGTGTGCGCGTAAAGGCCCCAGACCGGGTCCGCCACCTGCGTGCCGTGGCTGTCGATCAGCAGCGGCGCGCCGGTCTCGTCGGTTTGCGCGTCATGGCCGCCGAGGTGGATCTCGCCCACGGCGGCCATCGGGAAGGCGTCGAGATAGGCCACCGGATCGGCGCCGCGATTGGTGCAGGCGACGTGGACGTTATTCACATCCAGCAGCAGGCCGCAGCCGGTGCGGGCCACGATCGCTGCCAGGAACTCGGTCTCTTCCATCTCGGTCTCGGCGAAGTCCAGGTAGGTCGCCGGGTTTTCCAACAGCATCCGGCGGCCCAGCACCTCTTGCACCCGGTCGACATGATCGGAGACCCGGGCCAGCGTCCGGGCCGTGTAGGGCAGGGGCAGCAGGTCGTTCAGATAGGTGCCCTCATGGGTGGACCACGCCAGGTGTTCGGAAAAGCTGGCCGGACTCAGCCAGTCCAGCAGCTGTTTCAGCCGCGCCAGGTGGTCGGCGTCCAGCGGCCCCGCGCCGCCGATCGACAGTCCCACGCCATGGACGGAAATCGGAAAGCGGTCCGCCAGCGCGCGCAGTTGGGCCAGCGGGCGCCCGCCGTCGCCCATGTAGTTCTCGGCATGGATTTCCAGCCAGGCGACGGGGCCGGGATCGTCGAGGATCGCGGCGAAATGCCGGGCCTTGAAGCCGACGCCGGGGCGGGGCGGCAGCGCGGGGCGTGTGGTGTCGAGCATGGAGGCCTCCCTGGGAATGCGCCGGCCCGGGCGCGCGGCCCGGACCGGGATGGCCGGATCAGGACGGGATGTCGCGGTCCAGCGGCTCCAGCGAGCCCATGCGGTCGCCGGGCAGGTCCATCTCTTCGCAGGTGCCCGCGGGCACCAGCTTCCAGGCATTGCCCTGGTAGTCGACGCTGGACGTGCCGGCGCAGGTCGTGCCCGGCCCCGCGGCGCAGTCGTTCTCGCCGGCAAGCGCCACGCCATAGCATTTCTCGTTCTCCTGGGCCTGGGCGGGCGTCGCGGAATGGGCGGCGAGGGCTGCGGCGACAGCGCCGGCCAGGGCCAGGGTCTTGGTGGTATCGGACATGGGCTCTCTCCCTTGGTTGGTCCCGGTGTCGCGGTGTGCGACAGGGCCAAGTGAGCCGTCCAGGGCCGATCAACTGCCAGTCACAGGACGGTGCAGCACGGGGGCGTGAGGGCGCGTCAGGATGTTGAAATATTTATGGAAAATGCAGGAAAACGAAAAAGGCGCCGGTTTTCGGCGCCTTTTCAACAGGGTGGGGCCGTGGTTCAGACCATGTCGGGGGCCTTGGCCTCTTCGGTCAGTTCCGCCACGATCTCGTCCAATGTTACAGTCCGGGTCTGCTTCTCGCCCAGCCGCCGCACGGTGACGGTGCCGTTCTCGACCTCGCGCTGGCCGATGGCCAGGATCACCGGGACCTTGCCGACCGAGTGTTCGCGGACCTTGTAGTTGATCTTCTCGTTGCGGGTGTCGGCCTCGGCGCGCAGCCCGGCGGCCACCAGCCGCTCCGTCACCTCGGCCACGAACGCGTCCGCATCCGACACGATGGACGCCACCACCACCTGCCGCGGCGCCAGCCAGAAGGGCAGCTTGCCCGAATAGTTCTCGATCAGGATCCCGATGAACCGTTCGAACGATCCCAGGATCGCCCGGTGCAGCATGACGGGCCGGTGTTTCTCGCCATCCGCGCCGATGTAACTCGCGTCCAGCCGCTCGGGCAGGTTGAAATCGGCCTGGAAGGTGCCGCATTGCCATTCGCGCCCGATGGCATCGGTCAGCTTGAAGTCGAGCTTCGGCCCGTAGAACGCCCCTTCGCCCGGGTCGATCTCATAGTCGTTGCGGACCGACAGGATCGCCTTTTCCAGCGCCGCCTCGGCCTTGTCCCAGACCTCGTCGCTGCCCACGCGCACCTCGGGGCGCGTCGACAGCTTGATGTCGAACTTGGTGAACCCGGTATCGCGGTAGACGCTGGACAAAAGGTCGATGAACCTGGCCGTCTCGCTTTCGATCTGGTCCTCGGTGCAGAAGATATGCGCGTCGTCCTGGGTGAACCCGCGCACCCGCATCAGCCCGTGCAGCGCGCCATGCGCCTCGTAGCGGTGGCACGAGCCGA
This sequence comes from Rhodovulum sp., assembly GCA_049975105.1. GTDB lineage: Bacteria > Pseudomonadota > Alphaproteobacteria > Rhodobacterales > Rhodobacteraceae > Rhodovulum. The sequence goes on from JBNGDM010000004.1 coordinate 30,604, forward strand.
ACTCGGCCAGGCGCAGCGGCAGGTCGCGGTAGGACTTGATCCCCTGGTTGAAGATCTGGACGTGGCAGGGGCAGTTCATCGGCTTCAGCGCGTTGATGCGCTTTTCGTTGGCGTGCTCCTCGTCGATCTCGGTGATGTACATGTTCTCGCGATATTTGTCCCAGTGGCCGCTGGCTTCCCACAGCTTGCGGTCCACGACCTGGGGCGTGTTGATCTCGCGATAGCCGGCCTTGTCCAGTTTCCGGCGCATGTAATCCTGCATCTCGCGGTAGATGCTCCAGCCATTGGGGTGCCAGAACACCATCCCCGGCGCCTCCTCCTGGAAATGGAAAAGCTCCATCTCGCGCCCCAGCCGGCGGTGGTCGCGCTTCTCGGCCTCTTCGAGGAAGTGCAGGTAATCCTTCAGCTCCTGCCGGGTCTTGAAGGCGACGCCATAGATGCGTTGCAGCATCGGCCGGTTGGAATCGCCCCGCCAATAGGCGCCCGCCACCTTCATCAGCTTGAAGGCATCCGCGGGCACCTGGCCGGTGTGCTGCAAATGCGGGCCGCGGCACAGATCCTGCCAATGGCCGTGCCAATACATGCGGATCGGCTGGCCCTCGGGGATCATGCCGACCAGTTCCACCTTGTAGGGCTCGTTATTGGCCTCGTAATAGGCCACCGCCCGGTCGCGGTCCCATACCTCGGTCGTCACGGGATCGCGGCGGTTGATGATCTCGCGCATCTTGGCCTCGATCTGGCCCAGATCCTCGGGGGTGAAGGGCTCCTCCCGGTCGAAGTCGTAATACCAGCCGTTCTCGATGACGGGGCCGATGGTGACCTTCACCTCGGGCCAGATCTCCTGCACCGCGCGGGCCATGATATGCGCCAGGTCGTGGCGGATCAGCTCCAGCGCGGGGGCCTCGTCCTTCATCGTGTTGATGGCGATGGCGGCGCTTTCGGTGATCGGCCATTGCAGGTCGAAATGCGCGTCGTTCACCGTGGCCGAAATCGCCTTTTTCGCCAGCGAGGTCGAGATATCGGCGGCCACCTCGGCCGGGGTGATCCCGGCCTGGTACGTGCGTGCATTGCCATCGGGGAAAGTAAGGGTGATCTGGCCCATTGCGGCCTCCTCGTCGGTTTGGCGCCCACGGAACGCCCGGTTGCGGGTTATGGTCGCGGCTTCTGTGAACCTGTGCCGTCCCGGTGTCAAGCGGGGTTGCCCGCGACGCCGGGACGCTATCTGATGGGGCCATGTCCCGAATTGCCGAAACCGCCTTCGACCTGCTGGTCGAGAATGCCGACGCCCCGGCCCGCGACATCACCGACACCGCCCGCGCCGCCGAGCCGGGGAATTTCTTGCGCCATGCCGCGGCGCTGTCGCTGTCCAAGCTGGCCGATGGGTTGATCGACCCGAAACTGGTGCTCAGCTGGCTGATGGGCGCGCTGGGGGCGCCCGCGGCGCTGGTGGGGCTGTTGGTGCCGGTGCGCGAGGCGGGCGCGCTGTTGCCGCAGCTGTTCACCGCGGCGCGCATCCGGGCGATGGGGCGGCGCAAATGGGCCTGGGCGGCGGGCGCTGCGGGCCAGGGGCTGGCGGCGCTGGCGATCCTGCTGGCCGCGCTGACGCTTTCGGGCTGGGCGGCGGGCGCGGTGATCGTGGGGGCGCTGGCGGTGCTGGCGGTGTCGCGCTCGGTCGCGTCGGTCTCCTACAAGGACGTGCTGGGCAAGACCGTGGACAAGGCGCGGCGCGGCACCGCGACCGGGCTTGCCGGCAGTGTGGCGGCGGCGGGCGTTCTGGTTTTCGCGGCGCTTCTGCTGACCGGGGCGCTTGCACGATTCGAACTTGTGCTGGGGGCAATCGGCCTTGCCGGGGCGTTCTGGCTGCTGGCGGCTTTCATTTTTTCCACAATCCACGAGGAGGACGCGCCGGGCGAGGCCGGGGAGGGCATCGGGTTGTCGCAACTGGCGCTGTTGTGGCGCGATGCGGGGCTGGGGCGGTTCGTGCTGGCCCGCGTGCTGCTGCTGCCCACCGCGCTGGCGCCGCCCTATATCGTGCTGCTGGCCGGGCAGGCGGGGGATGACCGGTTCGGCGCGCTGGGCGCGATGGTGCTGGCCTCGTCGCTGGCCGGGTTCGTCTCCTCGTGGGTCTGGGGGCGGCTGGCGGACCGGTCCAGCCGGCTGGTGCTGGCCTTTTCGGGCGCGGTGGCGGCGGCGTTCCTGGGGCTGGCGGTGGTGCTGGATGGCGCCGGGCTGATGGGCACGGTCTGGGCCGCGCCGGGCGTCTTGTTCGGCCTGATGATCGCCTATCAGGGCGTGCGGCTGGGCCGGTCGACCTACCTGGTGGACATGGCGCCCAATGACAACCGCGCGGCCTATACGGCGGTGGCGAACACCACGGTGGGCGTGGCGCTGTTGGCGGCGGGGGGCTTTGGCGCGGTGGCCGGGGCCTATGGCGCGGCCGTCACGCTGGGGCTGTTTGCGGCCATCGCCGCGGCGGGCGCGGCGATGGCGTTCGTGTTGCGCGAGGTCTAGGCGAGTTCGGCCAGCCGCGCCAGCGCGGCGCGCAGCTTGTCGGCCTCCTCGCCCTTGGCCGCGGCCAGCTCGCGGGTTTCCTCGACCACGTCCTCGGGCGCGCTTTCGACGAATTTCGGGTTCTTCAGCCGCCCCGTCAGCCCGCCCAGTTCCTTTTCCAGCTTGGCCAGCGTCTTTTCCAGCCGCGCCTGTTCCTCGGCCACGTCGATGATGCCGGCCAGCGGCAGGCCGAAACTGCCGCCCTCGACCGCGATGGTCACGCAGCCCTTGGGCAGCGTTTCGGCGGGTTCCAGGCTCTCGATCCGGGCCAGCCGCTTGATCAGCGCCTCGTTCCGGTCCCAGGCGGCGCGGCCCGCGGCGTCGAGATCGGTGAACAGCATCGGGATCTGCAGGCCCACCGGCACGTGCATCTGCGCGCGGGCCGAGCGCACCTCCTCGATCAGGCCGATCACCCAGTTCATCTCGCGGTCGGCGGCGGCGTCGATCAGCTCCGCGCCATAGGTCGGCCAATCGGCATGGATCAACTTGTTAGTCGTTTTTCCTTTGGGCGTCTTGCGCTCTGTTAGCGTGCCCCACAATTCCTCGGTGATATAGGGCATGATCGGGTGCAGCAGGATCAGGCACTGGTCGATCACCCAGGCCATGGTGGCCCGCGTTTCGGCCTGTTGCGCTTGGGTGCCGTCCATCAACAGCGGTTTCGAGAATTCCACGTACCAGTCGCAGACCTTGCCCCAGACAAAGGCATAAAGCGCGTTCGCCGCGTCGTTGAAGCGATAGGCCGCAAGCGCGTCATCGACGGTCTGCCGCACGCGGGCGGTTTCGCCGATGATCCAGGTGTTCACCGTCTCGGCGGGCTGCGGGATGGTGCCATCGGGGGCGTAGCCCTCGAACACGCCGTTCATCTCGGCGAACCGCGCGGCGTTCCACAGCTTGGTGCCGAAATTGCGATAGCCGGCGATGCGTTGGGTCGACAGCTTCAGGTCGCGGCCCATCGCGGCCATCGAGGTCAGCGTGAACCGCACCGCGTCGGCGCCGAACTCGTCGATCAGTTCCAGCGGGTCGAGGACATTGCCCAAGGATTTGGACATCTTCTTGCCCTTCTCGTCGCGGACGAGGGCGTGTACATAGACGGTGTGGAACGGGATCCGGTCGACCACGGCCAGCTGCATCATCATCATCCGGGCGACCCAGAAGAAGATGATGTCGAAGCCGGTGATCAGGACATCGGTGGGGAAGTATTTCTTAAGCTCGTCCGTTTCCTCGGGCCAGCCCAGCGTGCCGATGGGCCAGAGGCCGGAGGAGAACCAGGTGTCGAGGACGTCGGGGTCGCGGAACACGGGCAACACGCCCTGTGCAATCCGAGCGAGCATCGGAGCCAAGAGTTGGAACTGCTGTTCGTAGTGCTCACGAAACTCGTTTTGTCCTGCAACGATAGCGACGTCCCTCCCGTAGTAGGAACGCATTTCTCTCAAAGCGTCTTGCTCGTTGGCAGCGCAAAAGAACTTCAAGTCATTGAAGTCGACATCAATGCTATCGCTCTTTCTCTCAACGACCTTGGGCCCATACCAGACCGGAATCTGGTGCCCCCACCAGAGCTGGCGGCTGATGCACCAGGGCTCGATGTTTTCCAGCCAGTGGAAATAGACCTTTTCGTGCTGCTCGGGCAGGATCTTCGTCCGCCCGTCGCGGACGGCGTCCAGCGCGGGGCCGACGATCTTGGCGGTGTCCACGAACCACTGGTCGGTCAGGTAGGGTTCGATGGCGACCTTCGACCGGTCGCCATGGGGGACCATGTGGCGGTCGGAATCGATGCCGTCGAGCCAGCCGTCATCGGTGGCCTCGTTGATGATCGCCTCGCGCGCCTCGTAGCGGTCGGTGCCGTCGAGACGCTCAATGCACTTGGCGACGAGGTCGGGGTCGCAGCCTTCGGCAAACTCGGGGTTGTCCTTCAGCCACATCGCCGCGCGGGTGGTCATCACGTTGATCGCGCGCAGGCCCGTCCGCTGGCCGACCTCCCAGTCGTTGAAATCGTGGGCGGGGGTGATCTTGACGGCCCCCGTGCCCTTTTCCGGGTCGGCATATTCATCCGCCACGATGGGGATGGACCGCCCGCACAGCGGCAGGCGCACGGTCTTGCCGATCAGGTGCCTGTAGCGGGGGTCGTCGGGATGGACCGCGACGCCGGTATCGCCCAGCATGGTTTCGGGGCGCGTGGTGGCCACGACGAGGTAATCGCGGGTCTCGAAGGCCGTCGGATTGCCGTCCTCGTCCCATTCCACGGGGTGTTCGTAGGTCGCGCCATTCTCCAGCGGGTAGCGCAGGCGCCACATGTGGCCGTCGACCTCGACCTGTTCGACCTCGAGATCGGAAATCGCGGTCTCGAAATGCGGGTCCCAGTTCACCAGCCGCTTGCCGCGATAGATGTAGCCCTTGTTGTACATGTCCACGAAGACCTTGATGACGGCATCGTGGAAATTGCCCTCTTCGCCCGCCGGCGCCCCGGGCGCGCCCGACATGGTAAAGGCGTTGCGCGACCAGTCGCAGGAGGCGCCGAGGCGTTTCAACTGGTTGATGATGGTGCCGCCGGATTGGCCCTTCCATTCCCAGACCTTGGCGAGGAACTCCTCGCGCGAGAAATCGCGGCGCGACTTGCCCTCTTTCGCGAGTTCGCGCTCCACGACCATCTGGGTGGCGATGCCCGCGTGGTCCTGCCCCGGCTGCCACAGCGTGTCGAAGCCGCGCATCCGGTGCCAGCGGACAAGGATATCCTGCAACGTGTTGTTGAAGGCATGCCCCATGTGCAGCGACCCCGTCACGTTCGGCGGCGGGATCATGATGCAGAAGGTCTCGGCCCGCGAGGCATTCGCGCCCGCGGTAAAGCAACCGGCCTTTTCCCAGGCCTCGTAAAGCCGGGCCTCGGCCTCGGCGGCGTCGAACGTCTTTTCCATCGGCATGGGGCGCGGGTCCTTCGCATGGCAGTGGGCTTGGCGGTCAATTAGCGAAAGCCCGGGCCAAGGCCAACCCCCGCCGGGGGTGGACAGGGGCCATGGGGCCGCTATCGTCCGCGCAGGACAGGCAAGGGAGACGCCCCATGGACACGAAATTCGGCGAAAGCCAGACGGTCAAGCGGTTCGAGGACGTGCGCCTGTTGACGGGCGAGGGGCGCTATGTCGACGACACCGCGCCCCAGGGCGCGCTGCACGCGGTGTTCCTGCGCAGCCCCGTGGCCCATGCGGAAATCCGCGGGATCGACCTGCGCGCCGCCCGCGAGGCGCCGGGGGTGCACCTGGTGCTGACGGCGGACGACCTGATCGCGGCCGGGCTGGGCATGGCCATGGCCGCCACCATCGTCAAGAATCGCGACGGCTCGCGCGCCGCCGCCCCGGCCCGGCCGCTACTGGCCACCGGAAAGCTGCGCCATGTGGGCGAGGCGATGGCCGTCGTGGTGGCCGAGACGCTGGCCCAGGCCAAGGACGCCGCCGAGATGATCGAGTTCGATTTCGACGAGCTGGACCCGCACCTGGCGCTGGCGACCGGCGGGCCGCTGGTCCACGAGGACGTGCCCGGCAACCTGGCCTATGACTGGGCGATGGGCGATGCGGACGCGGTCGAGGCGGCCTTTGCCGCGGCGGCCCATACCGTCGCGCTGGAGGTGCCCGACAACCGGATCATCGTCAATTCGATGGAACCCCGCGGCGCCTGGGCCGAATGGGCGGACGGGCGGCTGCATGTCTGCCTGTCGGGGCAGGGGGTCTGGGTCCACAAGGACCGGCTGGCCGAGATGCTGCACCTCGCCCCCGGGGATGTGCGGGTGACCAACCCCGACGTGGGCGGCGGCTTCGGCATGAAGGGGATGCCCTACCCGGAATATTTCGTCCTCGGCCACGCGGCGCGCGAACTGGGCCGTCCGGTCCGCTGGATGTCGGAACGGACCGAGGCGATGCTGACCGACAATGCCGGGCGCGACCTGACATCGACCGTGGAACTGGCCTTCGATGCCGATCACCGGATCACCGGCTACCGGGTGACGACCCTGTCCAACCTCGGCGCCTACAACTCGCAGTTCAGCCAGCTCATCCAGTCGCAGCTGTTCTCCAAGGTGCTGACGGGCGTCTACGACATCCCCGCCGCGCTGTTGCAGGTGAAGGGCGTCTATACCAACACCACGCCGGTCGACGCCTATCGCGGCGCCGGCCGGCCCGAGGCGATCTATGCCCTCGAACGCACCATGGACCGCGCCGCGCGCGAGCTGGGCGTCGACCCGTGGGACTTGCGGCGCAGGAATTTCATCCCCGGCGGCGCCTTCCCCTATCGCACGCAAACCGGCGAGCTTTACGACGTGGGCGATTTCCCGCGCGTGCTGGACCGGGTCCACGCGGCGGCCGATGTCGCGGGGTTCGCCGCGCGCCGGGCCGAAAGCGCCGGGCGCGGGCGGCTGCGGGGCCTCGGGCTTTGCTATTACATCGAGTCGATCCTGGGCGACCCGAGCGAGGCCGCCGAGGTCGAGTTCCGCGACGATGGCAGCGTGAACCTTTACGTCGGCACCCAGTCGAACGGGCAGGGGCACGAAACCGTCTATGCCCAGTTCCTGGCCGACCGCACCGGCATCCCGGTGGATCAGATCCGCGTCATCCAGGGCGACAGCGACCGGATCGCCACGGGCGGCGGCACCGGCGGGTCGCGTTCCGTCACCACCCAGTGCAACGCCACCGTCGCCACGGTCGAGCAGATGGTGGGCGCCTTCGCCCCCTTCCTCGCCGATGAAATGGGGGTGGACGCGGCGGCGGTCGAATTCGACGGCCACACCTTCCGCGCGCCGGGGTCCAACCTGACGCCCACGCTGGTCGAGGCGGCCGAGATGGCCCGCGCCGCCGGGCGCAGCGACCTTCTGAAACACCGCGCCGAATACACCCTGCCGGGCCGCTCCTATCCCAACGGTGCCCATGTCGCCGAGGTCGAGATCGACCCCGAGACCGGCAAGACCCAGGTCGTGCGCTATACGGTTACCGACGATTTCGGGAACCTGATGAACCCCCGGCTGGCCGAGGGGCAGGTCCATGGCGGCGTGGCGCAGGGGCTGGGCCAGGCGATCTGCGAACAGGTGGGGTTCGACGAATACGGCCAGCTGCTCAGCGCCAGTTTCATGGATTACGCCATGCCGCGCGCCGATGATGTGCCCTTCGTCACCTTCACCACCGAACCGGTGCCGTCCACCGCGAACCCGCTGGGCATGAAGGGCTGCGGCGAGGCGGGCACCGTGGGCGCGATGGCGGCGGTGGCGAACGCCGTGCAGGACGCGCTGTGGGAGCGCGGCGTGCGCCGCGCCGACATGCCGTTCACGCCCCACAGGGTGTGGGAGATGCTGCGCGCGGCGGGCTGACACCGGCGGCGCCCCCTTGGCACGGCGCGCGCCCCCGTGTATGGCGGCGCTCAAGCCCAAGGAGACCCCGATGCAAGGCAGCGCCAATCTCAACATCATGATCAAGGCCGCGCGCAAGGCGGGCCGCAGCCTGGTCAAGGATTTCCGCGAGGTCGAGAACCTTCAGGTC
>JBNGDM010000005.1:0-37214 GCA_049975105.1 Rhodovulum sp.
TCGGTCTTGCCGACGCCGGTGGGGCCGATCATCAAGATGTTCTTCGGATAGACCTCTTCGCGCAGGTCATCACCCAGCTGCTTGCGCCGCCAGCGATTGCGCAGGGCCACCGCGACGGCGCGCTTGGCGTCCTTCTGCCCGATGATGAAGCGATCCAGCTCCGAGACGATCTCGCGGGGGGTCAGGTCGGTCATTTGGAAATCGTCTCCACCGTCAGGTTGCCATTCGTGTAGACGCAGATGTCGGCCGCGATCGCCATCGCCTTACGCGCGATATCTTCGGCCGAAAGGTCGGTCTTTTCCATCAGGCCGCGCGCCGCGGCCAGCGCATAGTTCCCGCCCGACCCGATCGCCGCCACGTCGTGTTCCGGCGCCAGAACGTCACCCGCCCCGGTGATCACGTACATTTCCACCCCGTCGCTCACGATCAGCATGGCTTCCAGTTTCTGTAGGTACTTGTCTGTGCGCCAGTCCTTGGCCAGTTCCACGGCCGCGCGCTGAAGCTGGCCCGGCGTGGCCTCCAGCTTGGCCTCGAGGCGTTCCAACAGGGTAAAGGCATCGGCCGTCGATCCGGCAAAACCCGCAACGACGTCATAGCCACCGGGGGACAGTCTGCGCACCTTGCGGGCCGTGCCCTTGATGACGGTCTGGCCCAGGCTGACCTGTCCGTCGCCCGCGATCACAACCTCGCTGCCGCGCTTGACTCCGACAATCGTCGTGCCGTGCCATCCGGGAAACTGGTTCTCTGCCATGAGCGACCTCCGTCTTGTGCTTGGGCCGATATATGCGCCCGATGCTGCCCCACAAGCCGCGCAACAAAAAGGGGCGCCGGGGCGCCCCATTGTCTCAGTCCGGAAACGACCGTTTCAGACCGAGTCGTCGATCCAACCCTTCAGCGCGGCCTTGGGCGCGGCGCCGATCTTGTTCGAAACGACCTGTCCGTCCTTGAACAGGAACAGTGCCGGAATGCCGCGAACGCCCATCTGGGCGGGCGTGTTCGGGTTGTCGTCCACGTTGACCTTGACGATCTTGATCTTGCCTTCGTACTCGTCCGACAGTTCTTCCAGCGCGGGGCCGATCTGCTTGCAGGGCCCGCACCACTCGGCCCAGAAATCCACGACGACGGGAATGTCGGAATTGCGCACCTCGGTATCGAAGGTGTCGTCGGTGACGGCTTGGGTCGGCATCTGGTCTCTCCTTGGCACCTGCGGTCGGTTGGGACAGTAAGTAGCGGGCTGAGGGCCGTCAAGGCAGGCGCGTGCGCGCAAGCGCGGCCTCGCGCAAAGGTGCGGGAATCGTCATCAGTGTGCCTGTGCGCGTCCAAAGGATCGCCGTTTCGATGCGTTGCCCCGGATGGATCTGCGCCAGAGCATGGGCATAGGCACCCATCTGCCGCAACAGCCCCTCGGGCACGTCCTCGGGGCGGTCTGGCACCAGGGCATTGGTCTTGAAATCCACCGCGATTATGCCGTCAGGGCCCGGGATCAGCCGATCGATCGTCCCGCGCAGGGGCCGCCCGTCCAGATCGGCCGAGAACGCCGCCTCGGCAAGGGTTCCGGGAGCAAAGACATGGGTCAGGTCCGGCCGCGCCAAGAGCGACACCGCCTCTGCGCTCAAGGTTTCGATCACGTCGGCCGATGCGGGTGGATCGGCTCCTTCCAGAAGTGCGCGAGCCAGGACCGGGCGGTCTCCGGGGGCGGCGTCGGGCAGGTGCTCCAAGAGCAGGTGAAGCCAGGTCCCGCGTACCTTCGCCACATCGGCCTCCAACCCGTCGGACTCGCCGGGCAGGACCTTGGCCCCGCCCAGATCCGAGGGCAGGATTGGTTGCGGTGGGCGTTCCGGGCGCTTGACCTCTTGCCGGGCCCAGCTGGGCAAGGCCGTCTCGACCGCCGGCGGTTCGGCGCCGTCCCGGGTTTCGCCGCCACCCCAATTCCCGGTTTCGTAGCGCAGCCCGGGGCCGAACCCGAAATCGGCTTCCTCCGCCCCCAGCCGGCGCAGGCCCGCGCCGATCCGGCTGTACCAGTCGCTGCCATCTTTCGAAAGCTTGCCCGCCGCCGCGACAACGAGCCATTTCTCGGCCCGCGTCATCGCCACGTAAAGCAGCCGTGCCCGTTCCTCTGCCTCTCGCGCCGTCCGGGTCGCGTGCGCCTCGGCCAGGATCGGTGGACGCGCGTCGGCGGGCGTCTTCCACGCGACCCCGCCCCCCGCAAGCGGGTAGAGCTGATCGCGGATGCGTACCGGTCGGTCGGCGGTATCTGGCAGGATCACGATGGGGGATTCCAGCCCTTTGGCGCCGTGCACCGTCATAACCCGAAGACGGTTACCGCCCGAATCCATCTGGCGCTTGATCTCGACCTCGTCGCTTTCCAGCCAGGCGAGAAAACCGGTGAGAGAGGGGACCTCCATCCGCTCGTAGGCCAGCGCCTGCGCGAGTAGCGCGTCGATCCCGTCCTCGGCCTCCTCGCCCAGCCGGGCGACCAGCCGGCGGCGCCCGTCATGGCGCGTAAGGATACGTTCCAGCAACTCGTAGGGCCGCAGGAAATCGGCCTCGTCCCGTAGGGCGAACAGCGTATCTTTCGTCTCTGTTTCGGCCCAGACCGCGTTTCGCAGAACCTCCCAGAGGAAGGCCCCGTCACGTTTGGCAGCCAGCCGATACAGCGTCGCCTCGTCCCAGCCGAACAGCGGCGAGCGTAGCGCACAGGCGAGGGACAGGTCGTCCTCTGGCAGCGCAAGGAACGACAACAGCGCGGTCAAGTCGCGCACCGCCAGTTCCCCCCCGATCTTCAACCGGTCGGCCCCGGCGACTTCCAGCGCCTGCGCCTTGCAGGCCCTGATGATCTCGTGGAACAGGTCCGACCGGCGCTGCACCAGGATCAGCACGTCTCCTTCGCGGACCTTGCGACGGCTGAAAGACCCGTCCTGATCCTTGACCGCGATGGTTTCGCCGTCGTCGATCATCGCCCGCACCGCCCCGGCCACTCGACGCGCAAGTTTTACCGTCGGATGTGTTTCGGACAGCGTGTCGACGGGTTGGGCCCAATGCCCCAGATCGGGCGTGTCTCCGTCCTCGATCAAGGGCCAGAGATCGACACGACCGGGCAGGTCGGGATGGAACGCCCGGTGCTGCATTTCGAAATCCAACCCTTGCCGCGCGCCATGCGGAAATGTCATGTCGACGGCCCGAAGGATCGCCTCGGACGAGCGGAAGGAATATTCCAGCGTCAGCGGCTCAAGCGACCGGCCGATCCCCCGCAGCCGTTCGCCGAACGCCTGTTTCATCCGGTCGAACCCGTCCGGATCAGCACCCTGGAAGGAATAGATCGACTGTTTCTTGTCGCCGACGACGAAAATCGTCCGCTCGACGTCTTGCCGCGCCCCCGCGCCCGCGGTGAATTCCTGCGCCAGCAGATCGATCACGTCCCATTGCACAGGGCTGGTGTCTTGCGCCTCGTCCACCAGGATGTGATCCAGCCCGCCATCCAGACGGAACAGCACCCATTGCGCCACCCCCGGATCGGTCAAAAGTGCGCGAGCCTTCAGGATCAGGTCATCGAAATCCAGCCAGCCATGCGACTGTTTGCGCGCTGCATAGCGCGGCAAGAACACCGCGGCGAACCGATGCAGCGCCAGCGTTCGTTCTGCTGCGTCCAAGGCAATGCGCCGACGCCGGCCCTCGGCCACCCGTTCCATCAGTGCGTCGAGACCCGCCCGCGCTGGCCCCAGAGCCTTCTGCACCGCCTTGGTTGGGAATGCGCCGACCTTGGCCGAGAACGGTTCGGCCGTGGTGGTCTTGGCGCCATAAAGAAAGGGCCCCTCCAGCGCCAGCAAAAGGTCCATCGATGGTGCCGTGAAATCAAGCTGGCCAATCAGATCTGCCGCTTTCGCGTCGGTCTTACTGCCCGTCCGCAGCACCGACACCACCTGCGCCATCACGGTCGATTCATCGCCAGTAAAGACGCCTCGCAACAGCGTACCGGTATCATACCCCGGATCCAATCCGAACAGCCGGAACACTGCGTCCGCGTCGGGGCGATCGGCGAAACGGGCACGCTGCGCCGTGATCTCGGCGGTCAGCGCGTCCAGGTCGTCTTCTGTGTGGAAGCGCGCCAGCCCGGCAAAGGCCGCGGCGTCCGCTCCGTCCGCGATTTCCTCGACGACTTCGGCCCGCAGCCGTCGCGCTGCGCGGTCATCCATCTCGACGAATTGGGGCGAGACGCCGGCCTCGAGCGGAAACCGTCGCAGCAGCGCCGCGCAGAACGAGTGAATCGTCTGGATCTTCAACCCGCCCGGCGTCTCGATGGCGCGCGCAAACAACCGCCGTGCCTCGCGCAACAGCGGTGTTTCGATCAGCCCTTCGACGCCCAGTTCACGCAGTGCCGTCCTAAGCTCGGCGTCGTCCAGCATCGCCCAGGCGCCCAGCCGTTGGAAAAGGCGGTTCTGCATCTCGCTGGCGGCGGCCTTGGTATAGGTCAGGCACAGGATGCGTTGGGGCGGAACGCGGTTCAGCAAAAGCCGCGCTACCCGGTCGGTCAGCACCCGCGTCTTGCCCGATCCGGCATTGGCGGACAGCCAGGTCGAGTTTGCCGGGTCCGCGGCCTGAACCTGCCTTTCGGTGGCCTCATGCCGCCTCATTCGCCAACCTCCAGCCGGACCGCGCGGTCGGTTTCGTCCCACTCGCCATAGCGTGACAACAGGTCGTAATCGCTTCGGTCGGTGCGCCTTTGCAGTCGGCTGCGCGCGGTGAAGCCATGCGCCCGATCCTGGTAATGCGCGATCAGCCGGCCCAGCTCCTCCCAAGTGCTATCGACAAGCCCGTTCTCCAGCATGTGCGTCACCGTCTTGGGCGGATTGCCCAGCCCCAAATAGCTGACATGGTGAACGGGTGCGGCCGCGATCCCCTCGAAACCACCGCGCGCGGCAATGCAGGCCTCTAGCAGCAGCTGTTTGTCGAAAAGCTCCATGGATTTTACACTGGGCGGCGTGCCGGTCTTGTAATCGTACAGCACCACGCTGCCGTCGGGGCGTAGGTCGATGCGGTCGGCCTTGGCCGTCAGGGCGAAACCCGAGGGCAAGGAGACCGCGCCGCGCCGTTCTCGCGCGATGCAGCGCGCCTCGGCCTGACGTGCGGCTTCCTCGCGAACAAAGCTGTCGGCGACGCGCGCCAGCCGCGCCCGCCACAAGGCGCGAGCAGCGGGCCAAGGCGCTTCCTCGGCCAACACGGCGTCGGCCTGCGCCAACAACGCCTCCCGCGCAGCATCGGGATCTGGGTCCAGAGGTTGGGCCAGGAACCGTTCCAGCACACGGTGCAGCACGGTGCCGCGCAACGGTGCATCGGCCGTGTGGACCAACGGATCCACGGGCCGCAGCCTGAGAATATTCTTGGCGTAGACGGCGTAGGGGTCACGGATCAGCCGCTCGACCGCCGTGACCGACAGTTCTTCGGGCCGGTCCCCGACCGGCGGGCAGGGTGACGGGCGCGGCGCGGCGGGCCGTGTGCGATCCGGTCGTTCCAGCTTATGGGCAAGTTCCAGCCAGCCGTCGCCGCGCGCGCGCATCGCGTTCAGGGCCTGCGGTCCGCCTTGGCCATCAAGCCCGCTCAGCAGGTTGGTCAGCCTGTTCAGCCAGCGTGCGGGTACCGTCTGGGCCTCGGCATCGCGCACGGCGCGCGACAGAATGACTTCGGGCGCGGCGATCGCCTGTTGAAAGTCATGAGCGGCCAGGCCGATCCGCCGTTCCGGCAGCAACAGGCCGATCGCGGCGCGCATCTGCCGGTTAAGCCAAGGGTCCGGCGCCGGGGTTTCCGGCCAGGATCCCTCGTTCAACCCCGCGAGGATGACCCGCTCGGCGCCCTGCACCCGGGCCTCCAGCGTGCCCCAGATCATGATGCCGGGGTGCGGCTCGACGGCGCTGCGCACCTCGCGGTCGCTCAGAACCCCGTCGAAAAGCGCGCGGTAATCGGGGGGCGACATTGCGCCGCCGGCGCCGGCCTCGCTGCGCAGCGCTTCGCAGGCGGCAAATGCTACGTCTCCCGCCTCTTCCAGCCATAGTGCGCCGCTCCCTGCGGCACCCGGCCCGGCAGCCAGAGTTTCGGCCAATTCAAGATGGCGGAAGACATGGAGTTCCAAAGGCTCTGTTCCGGCCCGATGCAACACGTCCAGCGCCCCGGCCAGCCATGCAGCCCACTCCGCCCGGCCGTCCGTTCCTTTCGCGGCCCAGGCCCGCAGCGCCGCCCCATCGGGAAAGGCCGGACCGTGCCGCCGCAACGCCATTTCAAGCTCACGGGTCCACAATAGGTGGCGGGCGCGTGTATCCGCGCCCGAGGCTGTGAGCGGGTGCTTGAGCAGCGCCAACAGGTCGGCACCTGTCACCCGTTGCCCGAACAGGGCTGCGACCTGGCGCAGGAACCGGCCCGGTGGCGACAGGGCGAGCGGCTGGCCGGCGCTGTCGTCAGGCAGGATCGCCCAACGGTCCAGCGCGGCGGCGACCTGGCGGGTCAGCCTCCGGTCGGGGGTGATCAGCGCGGCGCTCCGCCCCGCCTCGGCCGCCTCGCGCAGGCACAGCGCGATGGCAATCGCCTCGGCCCGGGGCGAGGGTGCTTCGATCAGCGACAGCCCAGAGGTGGCCCCGGCCAGATCGTTCAGCCCCGGTCCCTCGTCCATCCACTGGTCGGTCACCGGTGCGGGGCGAAGCGCCAGCGAAACCAGCCGGTTGCGCCCGGGGCTGGGGGGCGCGACGTCATAGAGCCACGGCCGCACGGCATCATGGCCCGTCCCAAGCGTGTCCAGAAGCCGGCGAAACCGATATTGCGGATGATCCTCGGCGGCCAGTGCGTCGTCCAGCGCGGCCCATGTCGCCGCGGGCATGTCGAAGTCGAATCCTGGCAGAACAACGGCCCCGCGCGGCAGCCGGGCCACCGCCGCCATGAAAACAGCAGTCGCGCCGCGCGACCCGGTGCTGCCCGCGACGATCACCGGATGGTCGGGTGGGGCTTCGGCCCAGCGCGCGGCCAGACGCTCCGCGGCCAGACGCTGCCGTGCGCCCTCGCCACCCCTCGCGGCCGGGTCGGGACCCAGATAGGTATCGACCAGCCGAAGAAACCGTTTTGCCCGCGCCCAATGCGCGGACAGGTCGCCGACGTCCAGCGATTGCAGCGCATCGGCAGAAACGCCCTCGGCCTGCATTTCGTCCATCAAGAGGGCCAGGCTGTCCGCCAGGTCAAAGACCGAACTGCGCGGCGCCAGGTCCGGTTCGAGGTCGAGAAGACGGCCCACGAGCGTCGCGAGTTCCAGCCGACGGCGCAGCGGCGGGATAGGGGGCGGCAGATCGGCCAGCACCGGGTGGCGGGACAGATCCGCGACCAGCCGGATACGCGGCCACAGGCGGGCCGGGCCGGATTGCAGGATGTCCTGCAGTCTGCGGCGCATGCGCTGGGTGTTCACCCAGATCTCGGTCTGCGCCAAGTCTTCGGGTCGCCTGCCAAGATGCGCATCGAGTCCAGCAAGGAAAGCCTTGGGGAAATCCGCGCCGGGTGGCAGGCCAAAGAGCTTGGGCCTCCCCGCTTCAGTCATCGCCTGCCTCCGCCAGCATCGCTTCGGCCTCGGAAATGCCGTCTGGATGGCCGACATCGC
Organism: Rhodovulum sp.; assembly: GCA_049975105.1. GTDB lineage: Bacteria > Pseudomonadota > Alphaproteobacteria > Rhodobacterales > Rhodobacteraceae > Rhodovulum. Next base: position 7,628 of record JBNGDM010000005.1, read on the forward strand.
ACCAGCCGCCCATGTGCAAAACCCCGAACAGGCGCCGCTCCGCCAACATCCCGTCCCAAACCCGGTTAAGCGAAAACACCGGTTCTTCGATGGTGTCCAGATGCGCCGTCTTGAGGACTTGCGCGCCCGTATAGACCGCCGGTCCCCCGCGCGTCAGTCGTCCCGCGCCGTCCATTGCGAAATCGCCCGTGCCGTTGTGGCCGCGCGCCCTTTCCTCGGGCACCAGCAACATCAGCCCATCCATCCGCGCCGGGTCCCAGGCGGCCGCCAGCCGGGTCAGCGGGTTCGGACCGGTCCAGACCGCGTCGCTGTTCAGAGTGAACACGGTGTCTGTGCCCAGCTGCGGCAGCGCGTGGCGCAGCCCGCCGCCGGTATCCAGGATTCGGTTGGCCTCGTGCGAAAGCGCAATGGTCGGGCGCCCCTCGAGATGGGCCGCTACCTGCTCGGCAAGGTAGTGCACATTCACCACGATCCGCGCCACGCCAGCGTCCTCCGCCAAGCCCAGCGCATGGTCGATCAACGGCCGCCCCGCGACCTCGATCAGCGGCTTGGGCCGGTCGGCGGTCAACGGACCCATCCGGGTGCCGAACCCCGCGGCGAACAGCATCAGCGCGTCGGGCTGCATCGGCTGGCGATCCGGTCGAGTATGTCGGGGTCCGGTTCCGGCAAAAGCGCAAGGCAGCGCGCGCGCAGCCCGGCCAGGTCGGGATGGGCGAGGTCGCGCATCAGGTGGCCCCAGACACGTGGCAGCATCGGCAGATAGCCCGGCTTGCCGTCTCGCAGGCAAAGCCGGGCAAAGACCCCGATGATGCGCAGGTTGCGCTGGGCCCCTAAAAGAGCATAGGCGCGGGCGAAACCGTCGGGGTCCTGCCCCGTGGCACTGACATAGCGTGCCCGCATCCGTATCTGAAGGTCCGCAGGCACGTTGCGCCGCGCATCCTCAAGCAGCGAGACGAGGTCATAGGCCGGGTGCCCAAGCCGCGCGTCTTGGAAGTCCAGCAAACCGACCCGTGCCACGCCCGCGCGACGAGGCAGCCAGATCAGGTTCTCGGCGTGGAAATCCCGCAAGATCAGCACCGAGGGCGGCGCGATTTCGGCAAGATTGGTCTCTAATTCGGCCTGAAACGCGTCGCTTTCGGCGTCGGGGGCGCCGCCGCCAAGGCCGGGAAGGTACCACTGGAAGGGCAGGCAGGCGAGCTCTGCCATCGTCTTTGCATCGTAGGCGGCAAGATCTTGGGGCGGCGGTGCTTTGTGCAAAGCGGCCAGCAAGTCGATGGCGGCGGCATAAAGCTCGTCCTGCCGGGCCGGATCGTGGGCCGTGACGCGAGCGTAAAGGTCGTCACCTAGGTCCTCCAGCAACAGCAGCCCGGCTTCGGGGGCTTGGGCCAGGATCCTTGGTGCCGAAAGCCCAAGCGCGCTGAGGTGCTGTGCGATGCGCAGAAAGGGTCGAACATCTTCGCCCGTCGCGGGCGGTGCGTCCATCAGCACCGCATGCCCACCATCCGGGCCGCCCGTCAACCGCTCGTAGCGGCGGTTCGAGGCATCTCCGGCAAGCGGTTGGCGCGCGGCCCCATCCCATCCCGCTCGTACGAGAAAGCCGGTAATTTCCTCCGCGCGCTCAGGCATCTTCATACGTCGAAAAAAGCGGCTCAAGACGCACCTTCCAGACCGGATCTTTGGCCGACAGGCAGAGCAACCGGGCGTCATCGGACTTGCCCGGCTCAAAGGCCAACCGCAAGGCGCCCGCCGGCACCAGGCTGCCCAGCCGGTCCGGCCACTCCACAAGGCAAAGCGCGTTGGAAAAGGCCTCGTCCAGTCCCAGTTCGATGACCTCGTGGGGATGGGTCAGCCGATAGAGATCGGCATGCCAAACCTCAAATTGACCGGCGTCATAGACCTGAACCAGCGTGAAGGTGGGAGAGGGCACATCCTCGGGCACAAAGCCTGCGCGAGCTTGCAGATCACCGATCAGGGCGCGGGCGAAAGCGGTCTTGCCGGCACCGATCGGCCCGTCCAGCAACAGCGTGTCGCCTGCGCGCAGCAGCGGGGCCAGTCGCGCGGCAAGGTCGCGGGTCTCCGCCTCGGAGGCGAGGGTCAGGCGGGTTTCAAGGAGGTAGGCCGGCGGTGACATGGGCGCAGTTTTACGTCCCAGTCCAGCCCCGGCAAGGCCGTATCAGCCGACGGCGCGGGAAACCTGCTCTTCGCCGCTATGCTCCTGCCCGTCGGGCCGGAAGCCGACCAGCACTGCGCCGCGTCCCACCGGTCGCAGTCGGCAGGCAAGCCGCCGCCCATCGCGATGGACCATGGTGCCGGTCCAAGGTTTGCGCTGGCGGATCAGGCGGGACAGCTCAAGCGCGGTGCCGGTTTCCTCGGGCAGTGCGTTCTGTTGCCACAGCGCCGTCGCGCCGGCGATGTCGGCGGTGCCCATGACCAACTGGGGATCGTCACCCCAAAGCTCGGAATAGGCGCTATTCGACATGGTCATCACGCCACCGTTCGAGAATACGGCGATGGCCTCGTCCAGACTGTCGATTACCGCCTGGCCGGTCTCGATTTCACCGCGGAACCGGCGCGTTAATGACATCTCGGCAGTGATATCCTCGAACAGGAACGCCACCGCGCCATCCGGGTGCGGCCGGCCGGTCACCCGGTAGACCTGTCCTGACGGCAGAGTCCAGGTGTCGGAATAGATCCCGTCCTCGGCATCGCGTTCCAGCCGGACGATCTGTTCGCGCCACGTGCGGTAATCCTTGGGTTCGGGCATCATTCGGGTTTCGCGCAACCGGTCCAACAGGTTGATCAGTGTCGGCCGGCCGGTCAGGAACTCGGGCTCCAGGTTGAACAGCTCCGACATCGCCGGGTTGAACAAAACCAGTTCGCGCGCGCGGTTGAAAACCGCCAGGCCGATCGGCAGCTCTGCGAAGGTCTTGGTCAGCGTCTGCACGAAGTTCCTGAGCGCCGTTTCGGCGCGGACGGCGGCATCAGCGGGAAGGGCGAAATGCAATCGCGCCCCCTCGGCCGTGACCGAGATACAGTCGAACCAGCGCTCTTCTTCGTGGTCAAGATGGATCACTTCGCGCCGGGCCGCGTCTTCGTAAGGTTGCGGCGGGAACAGCGGCGGTAGCGGCCAGCTTAGCGGCGTGTGGTCGCCCTGATGCGCGCGCACAAGGGTAAGGTAGGCGCTGTTGGCCCAAGCGACGGCGCCCGTGTCGTCCTCTTGCCAGGCGGGGGTGGGCATCGCCTCGACCACGTCGCGCAGCGTTGTCAGCTCGGCCGCCATCGCGGCCAGGCTCTGGGCGTCGGGCAGGTCCGCAGCCACTTTCTTGTCGGGCATATGCAAGGCCAGGCGCGCCACGCCGTCCAGCCACGTCGCGGCAATCTGGGCCTCGCCGCCGGCCTCGGTCATCAATGCGTTGCCATCTTGCGCAAGCTTATCCATGCGCTCGCGAAATCCGGGAAAACGGGGCGCCACGAGCGCACAGAACTTTTGCCAGTCGGACAGGCCGGACGGTCCGCTTGCCAAGAACCGCTGGCCCTCGGGCGTGGTGTCGACCAGGTGCTCTCCGTCGAACAGGAACACCATGTCGGTTTCGGTAGGCGCGAGAGACGGCCGTGGGCCAAGCCGGGGAAGCATCGGCATCACAAGCAGCGCGGCGGTGGCCGTCACAATCGACGTCGCCACTAGAATAAGCGTGTATGTCCAGTCGATAACCATGTGTTGCCCCACAGCCCGCAGCCCATGAGACAAACTTTCGCCAGAACGATTAACGTCCGGTTAATTAAGCGTTTCGAAATCAAGGTATGCGTTGCAGTCTTGCCGCGGTCATGCCTCGATCGGAATGTTCTCGCCCAGAGCGGCAAGCTGGGCATCGGCGCTGACGCCGATCGTCGAGATCGGCCATTGCACCTCGACCACGGCGCCGCGCTGTTCGGTGCGGTTCGCATCGGTCAGGAAGGGATCCGATCCGTTGGCGAAACTGACCTCGGCGCCGGAGCGCTCCAGCAGGGTCTTTGCAATAAACAGACCCAGTCCCATGCCCTCGTATTCCGGCCGCTTCTTTTGATGCGCGGGGTTGCGGCGCTGGCGCACGAAAGGGTCGCCGATCCGGCCCAGCAGATGCGAGGGATAGCCCGGCCCGTCATCCATGATGCGGATCGTGATGTCCTCCGGTGTCCACTGGGCGACCACCCAGACCCGCTTGTCCGCGAAATCCACGGCATTCTGGATAAGGTTGCGCAGCCCGTGAATGATCTCGGGTCGACGATAGACCACCGGCATCCGCGGCGCGCCTCCATGGATCGGCTCCGACCGGAAGATCAGTTCCTTGCCCCGATTGAGATGCGGCTCGGCGGCCTCTTCGATGATCGCTTCCAGCGGCGCGGTGCGCATGTGCAGGTCGTCTTTGCCGGCCCGACCCATCGACCGCATGATGTCGCGGCAGCGGTCGGCCTGGTCGCGGATCAACTCCATGTCCTCGCGCAGCTCTGGCCGGTCGGACAGTTCGTCGATCATCTCCGAACTGACCAGCTTGATCGTGGCCAGCGGTGTACCCAGTTCGTGTGCCGCGGCCGCCACCACGCCGCCCAAATCGGTCAGCTTCTGCTCGCGCGCCAGCGCCATCTGCGTGGCCAGAAGCGCATCGGACATCTTGTTCATCTCGGATGTCACCCGGTCGGCATAAAGCCCCAGGAACGAGATCCCGATCACGATGGCCGCCCAGAACCCGAAAAGAAAGATGTTGGGCAAGCGTTGCACCTCGCCATCCGCGGTCACCAGCGGCAGGTGATAGAACGCCACAATGGTCACTAACGCAAAGGCCACATGCGCCAGGAACAGGGTCGATCTCTGGCTGAGAGCCGTGGCCGAGATCGTGACCGGCGTCAGGATCAACAGCGCGAACGGATTGTTCAGACCGCCCGTCAGGAACAACAGCGCCGCCAGCTGCGCGATGTCGAACAGCAGCGTCAGCATCGTCTCGGTTTCGGACAGGCGCCGGTTTTCCGGGTAGACGGCGACGGCGATGATGTTGGCCAGCACGCCTGCGCCGACCACCAGAAGCAGCAGGCCAAGGTCCAGCTGGATGCGGAAATACAGTTCGGCCACCGCGATTGCGATGACCTGGCCCGCGATTGCGGCCCAGCGCAACAGGATCAACGTGCGCAGGCGAATCCAGTTGCTGCGCTCGGTCGGTGGTAGAAGATCGTCGGAGGGTTCAGGCATTGGGTGTCCCGTCGCAGGCTTTTCCCTTGTTAATCCGGCCGCAAAGCCCGATCAATGCGCCACGGGCCACGAAAGGAGGACCGCCATGAACCGTATCGCCTTGGCCGCGGCCGCGGGTCTTGTTCTGGTCGGCGTCGCCGGGGGCGCCATCTACCTTCTCGGCGCCGGATCCGGCGATGATCGCTTTGCCGCATGCCGCACCGGCCGGGTTGGCGGCGATCCGGCGCAGCTCGGAGGGCCCTTCACCCTGGTCAGCGAGACCGGCGAGACCGTTACCGAGGCTGAGGTCATCACTGGCCCCACACTGATCTATTTCGGCTACACCTTCTGCCCGGACGTCTGCCCGCTGGACAACAGCCGCAACGCGGCCGCCGTGGACCTGCTGGATGCGGCGGGGCGCGAGGTGAAGCCGGTTTTCATCTCGATCGATCCGGCACGCGACACGCCCGAACTGCTGGCGGAATTCACCGGGTACATGCACCCTCGTATGCTGGGTTTGACCGGTACCCCAGAACAGGTCCAGGCCGCGAGCCGCGCCTATCGCACCTTCTACCGCGTGCAGGACCCGGAGGATGAATACTACCTCATCGACCACTCGACCTTCACCTACCTCGCCTTTCCCGGGCTTGGCGTGGTCGAGGTTTTCGACCGCGACGTGACGCCTGAGGAAATGGCCGAACGCATCACCTGTTTCCTCGATTCGGTCTGAGCGAAATTGACCCACCCGTGTTAACGTCTTAAAAGGGCGGAAAATGTCTGGCCCCATCAGGAGGTTGCCCCATGGCCGACGGCGAAATGAAGGATCTCGGCCCCGATCCGTCCCTGCTGATCGTGGACGATGACGAGCCGTTCCTGCGGCGCCTGGCGCGCGCGATGGAAAAACGCGGCTTCCAGACCGAAACTGCAGATTCCGTCGCAGCCGGCAAGGCGATCGCCACGGCGCGGCCGCCCGCCTACGCGGTGGTCGATCTTCGGCTCGAAGACGGCAACGGGCTCGATGTGGTCGAGGTGCTGCGCGAAAAAAGGCCCGAGGCGAAGATCGTTGTGCTGACCGGCTATGGCGCGATCGCGACGGCCGTCGCCGCGGTCAAGATCGGCGCGACCGATTACCTGTCCAAGCCCGCGGATGCCAACGATGTCACCGCCGCGCTGCTGGCCGATGGCGAAAGCTTGCCGCCGCCACCCGAGAACCCGATGTCGGCCGATCGGGTGCGCTGGGAACACATCCAGCGCGTCTACGAGCAGTGCGACCGCAACGTCTCTGAAACCGCGCGGCGGTTGAACATGCATCGCCGCACGCTGCAGCGTATTCTGGCTAAACGCAGCCCGCGGTGAGGCTGGGCCCCGCCGCGCTGGCTCTGTTGCTGGCCGGCTGCATCGGCGCGCCGAAGGCGCGGGTATCGACCCTTTTCCTGCCCGACACGAATGGTCTTGCGGTGGCGGGAAGCCATCTGCGCATCGATTTCGGCCGGGCGCCCGAGGGCGTGATCGCCGCGCTGACCCGCGCGATGGGGGCGCCAAGACCTCTGGGCACGGAGACCTGTCCCGCCGGGATGGAACGGCGCGTGGCTTGGGATGATCTGGTTCTGACCTTCACGCGCGAAAGTTTCGTCGGATGGCGGCGGGAGGATCAGGCCGCAGGGCGGACCTGCGGCTGAGCCGTCTCAAAGCCTCGCCAGCAGGGCTTCGTGGCGTGCCGTGAAAGCCGCGCGCACCTCGACCGGCGGTCGCAGGCGGATCGATAGTCCCTCGATCAGCTTGGGCTTGGGTTTGCCGAAGAACCGGTCCGCTTCGGTCACGCCGAACCCCGCGATCTGGGTGGCTTCCAGCCAGGCCGACACCCTGTCCGCCCGCTTGATCTGCGCCTTGACGGTCTTGGGGACCTGCGCGGGCAGGCCAAACCGCAGATGCACCGCCACCGCCAGCCGCCGGTCAAGTTCCTCGTAGTCCGGCCCGACCGCCGCCTTCACCGGCGAGATCATGTCGCCGATCACGTATTCCGGCGCATCGTGCAACAACGCGGCCAGCCGCCATTTCACCGGTGCCTCCGGCACGATCCGTCCGAATATCTCCTCGACCAGCAGCGAATGCTCCGCCACCGAATAGGGATAGTCCCCCTTGGTCTGCCCGTTCCATCGCGCGACGAAGGCAAGCCCATGCGCGATGTCCTCGATCTCAATATCCACGGGCGTCGGGTCCAGCAGGTCCAGCCGCCGGCCCGACAGCATCCGTTGCCAGGCGCGTGTCTTTGGCATCGTTCACCCTATTTGTCGAATGCCCGCTTGCCATGGGCCGCGCGCATTGTCGACCCACCCGCAGAGTGCTATGGGCAGCGTCAACAAGCAATTCCGAGGAGATGGCCGCCATGGCTGAGGACTACATCGTCAAGGACATTTCGCTGGCCGGCTTCGGCCGCAAGGAACTGAACATTGCGGAAACCGAGATGCCGGGCCTGATGGCGCTGCGCGAGGAATACGGATCGGAACAACCGCTCAAGGGTGCGCGGATCGCCGGTTCGCTTCACATGACGATCCAGACCGCGGTGCTGATCGAGACGCTGGTGGCACTGGGCGCCCAGGTGCGCTGGGCGTCCTGCAACATCTTCTCGACCCAGGACCACGCGGCCGCCGCGATCGCCGAAGCAGGCATCCCGGTCTTCGCCATCAAGGGTGAAACGCTGCCCGAATACTGGGACTATGCCGACCGCATCTTCATGTTCCCGGAAGGCGGCGCCAACCTGATCCTGGACGATGGCGGAGACGCGACGCTCTACATCCTGCTCGGCGCGCGCGTCGAGAACGGCGAGGAAGACCTGATCGCCGTTCCGACCAGCGAAGAGGAAGAGGCGCTGTTCGCCCAGATCCGCAAGCGCATGGCCGAGTCCCCGGGCTGGTTCACAAAGCAGCGCGATATGATCAAGGGCGTGTCCGAGGAAACCACCACCGGCGTTCATCGCCTCTACGAGCTGATGAACAAGGGCCTGTTGCCCTTCCCCGCGATCAACGTGAACGACAGCGTCACCAAGTCGAAATTCGACAACAAGTATGGCTGCAAGGAATCCCTCGTCGACGGTATCCGCCGCGCCACCGACACCATGATGGCCGGCAAGGTCGCCTGCGTCTGCGGCTATGGCGACGTGGGTAAGGGCTCGGCCGCGTCGCTCCGCGGGGCCGGTGCCCGGGTGAAAGTCACCGAGGTCGATCCGATCTGCGCGCTTCAGGCCGCGATGGACGGGTTCGAGGTGGTCACGCTGGAAGATGTGGTGAAGGACGCCGACATCTTCATCACCACGACCGGCAATAAGGACGTCATCCGCATCGAGCACATGCGCGAGATGAAGGACATGGCGATAGTCGGCAATATCGGCCACTTCGACAACGAGATTCAGGTGGCCGCGCTCAAGAACCATAAGTGGACCAACATCAAGGATCAGGTCGACATGATCGAGATGCCTTCGGGAAATCGTATCATCCTGCTGTCCGAAGGCCGCCTGTTGAACCTGGGCAATGCCACCGGCCACCCGTCCTTCGTGATGTCGGCCAGCTTCACCAACCAGGTGCTGGCCCAGATCGAGCTGTGGACCAAGGGCGAGCAGTACCAGAACCAGGTCTACATCCTGCCCAAGCATCTGGATGAAAAGGTCGCTCGCCTGCACCTGGCCAAGATCGGCGTGAAACTGACCCAACTGTCGCCGGAGCAGGCCGCCTATATCGGCGTGACGCCCGAGGGCCCGTTCAAGCCCGAGCATTACCGTTACTGATCCGCGCCGCTGCGGATGACGCGCCGTCCGGGGTTGGCCCCGGACGGCGCTTTGCGTTTCGGCTCAGTCCTTGTCGGCGATCCGCTGCCAGTTTCCGTCGACGCGCTCTCCACTGCCATCGCCGACGGCAAGGCCCTTGCTCACCAGGGGTTCCCAGCCGTCATCGGCCAGCAATCCGCTCGACTCGACGGATTGTGCTCGGAACACCGCCGTCGCGGCCGTGATCCCGGCGCCGAACACCAGCACCACTGCCAAGCCGATGACAAGAAGCCGGTTCGTGCCCTTTTCATCGGGGATCGCGGCCGGGGTCGCCCCGGCCGCCTCGGCGCGCCCGGCCCCGATCCGCCGAAGCCGTTCCTCGAAGCTGCTGTCGGTCGCCATGAAACTGTTCCGCCATTCTTGCCGTGTCATCACTCCGGTCGGCAGACTGGCGGAACAGTTTGGCGAATTCTGGGCATATGCGGTTCAAAACCCGGCCCTTTCCATTCTAAAGCGTTTCCCCGAGGCCGAAATTCTCGGTGACGTAGTCGATATCCTTGTCGCCGCGCCCCGACAGGTTGATCAGGATCGACTTGCCCGGATGTTTCGGCGCTTCGCGCATGGCAAAGGCTACAGCATGCGCGCTTTCCAGGGCGGGGATGATCCCTTCATGCCGCGACAGGTCATAGAACGCCTTTAGCGCCTCGTGGTCATCGGCGGCGGTGTAGGTGACGCGCCCGGACTTGTGCAGATGCGCGTGTTCCGGCCCGACCCCCGGGTAATCCAGCCCCGAGGCCACCGTGTGCACCGGTGCGGGTTCGCCCGCCTCGTCGGTCAGCACAAGTGTACGAAAGCCGTGGATATCGCCATCATGGCCATAGGTGATGGTTGCCGCGTGATCGCCCAGCTTGGACGAGGTGCCCATCGGTTCGACGCCGTACAGCGCGACGTCATCGTCGATGAAGCCCGAGAAGATTCCCATCGCGTTCGACCCGCCGCCCACGCAGGCCGCCACCATGTCGGGCAGCTCGCCGGTCATCTCCAGGAACTGGTCGCGCGCCTCGACGCCCACCACATGCTGGAAGTTGCGAACCATCATCGGGAACGGATGCGGCCCCACCACCGAGCCGATGGCGAAAAGCGCCGTATCGGCCTGGGAAAGATAGCTTTGGAAACAGCTGTCCACCGCCTCTTTCAGCGACCGCCCGCCGAACGAAACCGGCACCACGTTGGCGCCCAACAGTTTCATGCGGGTGACGTTCGGCGCTTCCTTGGCGATGTCGATCTCGCCCATGTGGATTTCGCATTCCATTCCGAAATAGGCTGCCGCCGTGGCCAGCGCGACGCCGTGCTGGCCCGCGCCCGTTTCGGCCATCAGCTTGGTCTTGCCCATGAAGCGCGCCAGCAGCCCCTCGGCCATGCAGTGGTTCAGCTTGTGCGCGCCGGTGTGGTTCAGGTCTTCGCGCTTGGCATAGATCTGCGCGCCGCCGCAACGATCGGACAGGTTCTTCAAATGCGACACCGGTGTCGGCCGCCCCTGGAAATGCTTGCGGATATAGCGCAACTCTCGGATGAACTCGGCCGATTTCGAGATGCGGTCATAGGCCTCGCGGATTTCCTTGAAATGCGGCTCCAGCGGCGGCGGCAGCATCGCCCCGCCATAGTCGCCGAACCAACCATCCCGGGTGGGCGTCGATTTCAAGTAAGCAGTCATCGCGGATCATCCTTCTCCCGTAAACCGGACGCGATTTGACGCCCCGTGCGCAACCCCGGCAAGGCGTGAAAGCGACACATCCCCGAAACGCAGACGCGGGCCCGGTTTTTCCTTTGTCGATGATTCGTTTTGTGCCTACGCTTCGCCTGTGAGGGAAAACCGGCACCGGTGATTTGGAGGAAACCGATGGGAAAACGTGAAGAGCTGATCGAGAAATATGCCGATGATCTGCGCAAAAAATGCGGGATGGAACCCGACATGGACCTTTTGACCAAGGTCACCATCGGCTGCGGTCCCGCAATTTACGATGCCGACGCGGAAACCGTTGCCGCGACCCAGCCTGGCGAGCTTGAGACGGTCAAGAACAACTTCCTGATCAAGAAGCTGGGCCTGTCTGACGGTCCCGAGTTGATGGAAGCGATCAACGCCGTGATCGAGACCTACGGCAAGTCCGAGCGCAACAAGTATCGCGCGGTGGTCTACTACATGCTGACCAAGCATTTCGGCAAGGAACACGTCTACGGCTGATTTCGCCGTGATCCCGGGCCGCGCCGTTTGCCGGCATTCCGGCGCGCCCAAGCCCGCTCACTCGACTTAAATTCTAGGCACTTGCGCTTTGCCTCACGGCGAGGAACGACGTATTGTATGTTCATGCCCGCCAGGATGGCAGGGCCCTCATGAAATTCACGTGTGGTGCGATGGGTACACGTGTGGTGGTGGAGGGCTCTGCACGTTGCGGAGCCCTCCTTCCGTTTTCAGACACCTGCAACGTCGCCGCACAGCCGCGCAGCGTCTCCCCCTTGTCCTCATCGCCGGCCGCACCTTCGCACCCGGCGGGTTGCATCACTGCCCCGATCCCTTAGGTCTGGAATGGCAGGCCGCAGCGGAGAGACCCCATGACCATTTCCCCGATCGTGACCCCTTTCTGGGACGGTCCCACCGGCAGCTGGCAATACGTGGTCCACGATCCCGCCACGCGGCACGGCGCGATCATCGACCCGGTTCTTGATTTCGACCCGATTCATGCCCGCGTCTCGACCGGGAATGCCGAACGCATCCTCGACCATGTCCGTGCCGAGCGGCTGACCATCGACTGGGTGCTCGACACCCATCCCCATGCCGATCATTTCTCGGCCGCCGTTCATTTGGCCAAGGCGCTGGGGGCGCAGCGCGGCATCGGTGAACACGTGGTCAAGGTCCAGGCGCTTTGGAAAGAGATCTACAACCTGCCCGACGATTTCCCGACCGACGGGCGGCAATGGGACCGGCTGTTTGCCGAGGGCGACGAGGTGATGATCGGCGAAATGCCCGTGCGCGTGATGTTCACGCCGGGCCACACGTTGGCCAGCATCAGCTATATCATCGGTGACGCCGCCTTCGTGGCCGACACGCTGATGATGCCCGAAAGCGGCACGGTCCGCGCCGATTTCCCGGGCGGCTCCTCGGCCGAGCTTTACGAGTCGTTGCAACGCCTGCTCGCGCTGCCCGAGGGTACGCGGGTTTTCGTCGGTCACGACTACCCCGACGACTGGGACGAGCCGCGCTGCGAGGCGACCGTTGCCGAGCACAGGACGCGTAACGCCCATCTCGCCCAGGTGACCGACAAGACATCTTTCGTCGAGGTCCGCGACCGCCGCGATGCAACGCTCGACCTGCCGCTGCGCATGCTGGCTGCGTTACAGGTCAACCTGCGCGGCGGCCGCCTGCCCGAGCCCGAGGGTAACGGCCGGTCCTACCTCAAGATCCCGCTCAACCGGTTCTGAGCGTCAAATCCCGCCCATCTCGCAGACGATCCGCCATTCCGCGTCCGTCACAGGCTGCACCGACAGGCGCGAGTTGTTCACCAATACCATGTCGGCCAAGCGCGGCTCGGCCTTGCACATGTCCAGCGTGACGGGCTGCGGCATCGGATTGACCGCCTTGATATCCACGCACTCCCAGCGCGGATCGTCCGTGGTGCTGTCGGGGTGCGCCTCGGCGATCACCTCGACAATTCCGACGATCGCCTTTTCCTTGAGCGAATGGTAGAAGAAGCCCAGGTCGCCCACCTTCATCGCCCGCATGTTGTTGCGCGCCTGGTAATTGCGCACGCCGTCCCATTCCTCGCCGGCATCGCCCTTGGCCACCTGGTCGTGCCAACCCCAGGTGTTGGGTTCCGACTTGAACAGCCAATACGCCATCAGCCGACCACCCTTTTCCATTCCTCGATCACCACGCTGTCGAACAGCCCTGCTTTGGCATAGGGATCGCCCGCCGCCCAGCCCTCCGCCGCGGTGCGGTCGGTGACATCCAGGATGACCAGCGAGCCGCACATCTGCCCCTCGCCATCCAGAAAGGGGCCCGCCTGCGCCACCACGCCCGTATCCGCGATATAGGCGAGATGCGCGTCGCGGTTGGCCTTGCGGGTGTCCAGGTGGCCGGGCTTGTCCCGGCAGATCAGGGCGAACAGGGGCATGGAGTCATTCCTCTTTCAGGGGTCTGCTCAGCAGGATTTTTACAGCCTCCTGAATGCTGCGGCGCCCGTCAATCACATGGGCCACGCTTTGGGTCACCGGCATGTCGATGCCGCGCGCTTTGGCGATGGCGGCGACGGCGCGCGCGGTCGCCGCGCCCTCCACCGTCACTTGCGGGTCGAAATACGCGCCCTCGCCCAGGGCCACGCCGTATCGGAAATTCCGCGACTGCGCCGAGGTGCAGGTCAGCACCAGGTCGCCCAGACCCGACAGTCCCGCCAGGGTTTCCGGTTCGGCGCCATAGGCGCGGGAAAAGCGCTGCATCTCGGCGAAGCCGCGGGTGATCAGCGCCGCCCGCGCGCTATCGCCCAGGCCCGAACCGATCACGATCCCCGCGGCGATCGCCATGATGTTCTTAAGCGCGCCACCCAGTTCCGCCCCGGTCGTGTCGGTTGTGCGGTAAAGCCTCAGCGCCGGTGTCGACAACCGCTCCTGCAAGGCCGCACCTGCCGCCGCATCGGTGCAGGCCAGCGTCAGCGCGGTCGGCAGCCCGCGCGCAATGTCGACGGCGAAGCTCGGGCCGGTCAGCACGGCGGGCGTGGACCCGGGGCAATCGGCGGCGATGATCGCGGTCGGCCCGCGCCCGGTGGCCAAGTCCACCCCCTTGCAGCAGGCGACCAGCGCCTTGTCCGTCAGCACTTCGCCATAGTGGTCCAGCAGGCTCGACAGCGCCTGCATCGGCACCGCCAGAAGCACCGGATCGGCCGCGGCCAGCTCCTCGAAACGGGCCGTGACAGAGACGTTTTCGGGCAGGATCGCGCCCGGCAGAGCCGGGCTTTCGCGCCCTGCCCGGATCTCGTCTGCGCGATCCGGGTCGCGCCCCCAAAGCACCACCTCGCGCCCGGTTTGCGCCAGCACCACCGCCAGCGCCGTTCCGAACGCGCCCGCACCCGCGATGCCGATCTTCGTCATGCCTTGGCTCCCTTTTTGCCCGCGCCCAGCAACGCGGGGCTTTGGCTGTCCAGCGGCCAGCGCGGGCGCGCGGCCAGCGTCATGTCGTCCCGGTGGCCCGCGCGGAACCGTTCCAGCCCGGCCCAGGCGATCATCGCCGCGTTGTCGGTGCACAGCTTCAGCGGCGGCGCGACAAAGGGCAGGCCGGCCTCGGCCGCCACCTGTTCCAGTGCCGCGCGGATCGTCCGGTTCGCCGCCACGCCGCCTGCCACCGCCAGCGCGGTCAGCCCCTCGGGGGCGGCGTCCAGCGCGCGCCGCGCCTTGCCTGCCAGCACGTCGCGCACCGCTGCCTGGAAAGACGCACACAGGTCAGCGCGGTCCTTTACGGTGATCCCGCCCTTCTCCGCGATGATCCCGTCGCGCGCCCTCAACAGCGCGGTCTTCAGCCCGGAAAACGACATGTCGCAGCCCGGCCGGTCCATCAGTGGGCGCGGAAAGGCGAACCGCGTCGGGTCACCCGCCTCGGCCTCCCGTTCCACCGCCGGCCCGCCCGGCTGCGGCAGCGCCAGAAGTTTCGCGGTCTTGTCGAACGCCTCGCCGGGCGCGTCGTCGATCGTCGCTCCCAGCCGCGTGAAATCCTCCACGCCCTCGACGGCCAGGAACTGGCAATGCCCGCCCGAGGCAAGAAGCATGAGGTAGGGAAAATCCAACCCGTCGGTCAGCCGCGGCGTCAGCGCATGCCCCGCCAGGTGGTTCACGCCGACCAGCGGCAGGCCCGTCGCCGCGGCCAGCCCCTTGGCGCACATCACCCCAGACAGAACGCCGCCGATCAGCCCTGGCCCCGCCGTCACCGCGATGGCATCCAGATCGGCCAACCCCAGCCCGGCCTCGGCCAGGGCCTGTTCCACGCAGCCATCCAGTTTCTCGGCATGGGCCCGTGCCGCGATCTCGGGAACAACGCCGCCGAACGGCGCGTGCAGAGCGGTCTGGCCCTGCACGACCGAGGACAGGATTTCCGGCCGTGCGCCCGCGCGCTGGCACACCACGGCGGCCGCGGTGTCGTCGCAGCTGCTCTCCAGTCCCAGCACGCTGAGGGTATCGCCCATGGTTCCGCCGTTGCCTCGCCTTTGCCGCGCAGGTAACACCAGCCCGACCAAAGGCACAATCCCACCGGAGATCCCGCTTGTCCGACGATCGGCCCCTTCTGTTGCTGACCCGCCCCCGCCTGCAATCGGATCGCTTCGCCCGGGCGCTGTCCGACCGCGTCGGTCAGGCGGTCGCGGTTCTGACCGCCCCGGTGATGGAGATCGAACTGTTCGATGCGCCGATCCCGCTGGAAGGTGTGGGCGGCCTGGTCTTCACTTCGGAGAACGGCGTCGCGGCCTATGCCGGGGTCAGCGACAACCGCACCTTGCCGGCCTATTGCGTTGGCGACCGCACCGCGCGCGCGGCGCGGGCTGCGGGGCTTCGGGCGCGCTCGGCCAGGGGCACCGCGGTCGAACTGATCCAGGACATCGCCGCCGATCCGCCGGGTGGGCGGTTGCTGCACCTGCGCGGCGAACATGCCCGCGGCGATGTCTGTGGCGGGCTGGCCGCGCAGGGGATCGACGCCGCGGACCGGGTCGTCTACGCCCAGCGGGCGCTGCCCTTCGCGCCCGATGTACTGCAACGCGTCGCCGCCGCACCGCTGACGCTTTTGCCGCTGTTTTCGCCTCGCTCGGCGCAGTTGGTGGCCGAGCAGTTGGGCACCTTCCCCAACAGGCTCTATCTGGTCACGATGAGTGCCGCGGTCACCGAGGCCTGGACCGGACCGGACCCCGATATCCTGCGCGAGGCCACGCGCCCCGATGCGGCGTCCATGCTGGATGCGCTGGCCGAACTGATTGACGCGGCCGCTGCGCCTTGAGGCCGTAGAGGCAAGTCAGTAAGGTGCGCCGCGTCGTGCGCTGCGCGGCCCGAGGCGAAGCGAATCGAAAGGCGGTTTTCCGTGGCCAACACCGAAGAAGACAAAACGTCCGAGGACACCACCAAGCAGTCGCAGCCCGAACCTGGCGCCGACACGACCGCCGAGACTGAGCAGGCTGAAACGCGCGACGCGCAGCCCGTCGAGGATAGCCGTGACCTGTCCGGTACGTTGGACGAGGCCAACGCGACCTGGCAAGACCCCCAGACCGTGCCCGACGCCAAGCCGGAGCCCGCGCCCGCACCTGCCGCACCGTCACGTGGCGGCGGATTCCTTGCGCCGCTGATCGGAGGAGTTCTGGCTGCAGGCATCGGCTATGGCGCCGCGCAGTTCATCAACCCCCAGGGCTGGCCCTTCCCCGGCGCCGGTCTCGGTGACGAGGCCCAGGCCACGCTGGCCGCCGCCGACGAGCGCCTGGCCGCCATGCAGGGCCAGATCGCCGCGTTGCAGGACCAGATCGGGGCGTTCGCCGACAGCCAAGGCGGCTCGGCCGAGGCGCTGGCCCCGGAAATGGCGACCCTCGCTGACCAGATGGCGGCGCTGGCCGACCGGCTGGGCGCGCTGGACGGGCGGGTGTCCGAGCTTGCCAAGGCGCAGGTCGCAGTTGCCGGCGAAGAGGCTGCCCAGGCCGTGGCCGCTTATGAACGTGAAATCGCCGCGATGCGCGACGAACTGGCCGCACAGCGCGACGAGAACGCGAAGCTTGCCGAGTCCGTCGCCTCGGTTGCCGACCAGGCCGAGACCGAGATCGGCGCCGCAATGGACCGCGCCGCGCAGGTCGAGGCGCGCGCCGCGATGATGCGCATCGATGCTGCGCTGGCGAACGGGTCGCCCTTCGACACGGCGGTGGATCAGTTGCAGGGCATCGAGGTGCCCGAACCGCTGTCCGCGGTCGCCGCCCAGGGCGTCGCGACCGTGGCCGAGTTGCAGCGCGATTTCCCGCCCGCCGCGCGCGCTGCGCTGGACGCCGCGCTGCCTGTCGAGGCCGATGGCGATGTCGGTGACCGTGTGAGCGCCTTCGTCCGCAGCCAGCTTGGCCTTCGCTCGCTGGAGCCGCGCGAAGGTAACGATACCGACGCGGTACTCTCGCGGGCCGAGGCGGCATTGCGCGAGGGCGACTTGCCCGCCGCGCTGGCCGAAATCGACGCGCTGCCCGACCCGGCGAAGGCCGAGATGGCCGACTGGGTCAATGCTGCCACCGCCCGCGTGGACGCGATCGAGGCCGCCCGGGCGCTCGAGCAAAGCCTGAACCAATAAGGACGCGCGACACATGCTCTGGTCTCTTCTCAAGATTCTCATCTTCGTCGCGATCGTCGCGGGCCTGACCTATGGCGCCGGCATCCTGATGGAAAATGCCCCCGGCCTGCGCATCGCGGTGGCCGATGTCGAATTCCAGCTTGGCCCGTTGCAGGCGGTCATCATCGCGATTCTGCTGGTGGTCGCGGTCTGGGTGCTGCTCAAGATCGCAGGCCTTATGGTCGCGGCCCTGCGGTTCCTCAATGGCGACGAAACCGCAATCTCGCGCTATTTCAATCGCTCGCGCGAACGCCGCGGATTCCAGGCGCTGGCCGACGGAATGCTGGCGTTGGCCTCGGGCGAGGCGCGGCTGGCGATGTCGAATGCGGCCAAGGCCGAACGCTATCTGCGTCGCCCGGAACTGACAAACCTCCTTTCCGCCCAGGCCGCCGAGATGTCCGGCGACACCAAGCGCGCGACCGAAATCTACAAGAAGCTGGTGACCGACGACCGGACCCGCTTCGTCGGCGTCCGCGGGCTGATGAAACAGAAGCTGGCCGAGGGCGACACCGAAACCGCGATGAAGCTGGCCGAAAAGGCCTTTGCGCTGAAACCCCGCCACGCCGAGACGCAGGATACCCTTTTGCATTTGCAGGCCCAGGCCGAGGACTGGAAGGGCGCGCGCCAGACGCTGAACGCGAAACTGCGCCATGGCACCCTGCCGCGCGACGTCCACAAGCGGCGCGACGCGATCCTCGCGCTTTGCGAAGCGCGCGACCTTGTCGTGGACAACGAGGGCCCTCGCGCCCGCGATCTTGCGATCGAGGCGAACCGGCTGTCGCCCGACCTCGTGCCTGCCGCCGCGATGGCTGCCCGTGCGTTGGTCGATCAGGGCAAGGCCAAGCAGGCGGTCAAGGTTCTGAAACGCACATGGGAGGTGCAGCCGCATCCCGACCTCGCCGCCGCCTTCGCCGAGATCGAACCGGACGAAACGCCCGAGGAACGGCTCAAGCGATTCGAGGCGCTGACCGCCCTGAAACCCGACGATCCAGAAAGCCGGTTGCTGACGGCTGAACTGTGCATTGCCGCAGAGGATTTCCCTGCAGCGCGCAGCGCGCTGGGCGATCTGGTGGAGACCGATCCGACCACGCGCGTGCTGACCCTGATGGCGGCGATCGAGCGCGGCATGGGTGCCGATGACAGCGTGGTGCGCGGCTATCTCGCCAAGGCTCTCAGCGCGCCGCGGGGCCCGCAATGGGTCTGTGAAAGCTGCGGCACGGTGCACGAGACCTGGGCGCCGGTCTGTTCCGGCTGCAATGCTTTCGATACGCTGGCCTGGAAGCGCGCGCCCGCGCCGCAGGTCGCGTTGCCGGGTGCGGCGGACATGCTGCCGCTTCTGGTCGGCGGCCCCAAGGCCAAGCCTGCGGGGTAGAGGCAAAAAAAGGGTCTACACACCCCCCCGCGGGGGTGCTAAAGACCCCGCCACAGTGCCGGTGTAGCTCAGCTGGTAGAGCACGTCATTCGTAATGATGGGGTCGGGGGTTCGAGTCCCTTCACCGGCACCACTTCAAGCGCGGAAGTGGTTTGAAGTAACAGGAAAAAGGTGGGTTGATTGTTTGGTGCGCCGCCAAAACACGCCCCCCTCACAGACCGATATCTTCCCGCATTTTCCAAAAAAGATCGACAGCCGGTCTATTGCCCAGATTAACGAGGTAGAGTTCGAATCTCTCCTGAGTTTGGTGCGGCAGCCAACCTCATGAAACCCGCGGCGAGGATGAGCGATGCTCAATCACTCGACCTGGAATTGGACGGCAAAGCGGCGCTTTTTAGAATATCATAATCGCAAGCCTGAAAGCTGCTCAGCGCCGACTTCTCGTC
Source organism: Rhodovulum sp. (assembly GCA_049975105.1). Lineage (GTDB taxonomy): Bacteria > Pseudomonadota > Alphaproteobacteria > Rhodobacterales > Rhodobacteraceae > Rhodovulum. The sequence continues at coordinate 26,783 of JBNGDM010000005.1, forward strand.
CCGTCATCGCCGGATCACGTGCCGAGGCTGCAGGGTATGCTCTTCTTGAGATCTGGGAAGGCCTATGCCTGCGTTGCTGTCGATGTGTCCAGACTTCAGGACCACATCCGCTCGGCGACCCCATCGCGCCGGATAAAGCGATGAAACATGGCCGCAAGCACGTGCAGCGTGATCAAGGCGCTTATCGCCAACCCACCATAATAGTGCACACTCTTGGCGATTCCCGCGACAGCTTCGGATTCGGGTACCAGCGTGGGCACACCCCAGGCGTCTAGCGTTTCGATCGGAAATCCTCCCGATTTGACGCGAACGTAGCCTGCAATGGGCATCAGGAACAGCAGAACATAAAGAAGGCGGTGGTTGAACGTGGCCAGCCAGGCCTGCCAGCGCGGTACACTGTCGGGCAGCGACGGCGGCGGTTGAACCTTGCGCCAGACCAAACGGAGGATGACCAGCGCCAAGACGAGAAGTCCAGCGTTCTTGTGAAACAGGAAAAGAGCGTTCTGAACCGGCCGCGGCGTCCAGTCTTGGACCATCACGAACCCGGCCGGGATCATCAAAAACACCAGGAGCGCAACCGCCCAGTGAAAGAACCTCGATAGAAAACCGTAGCGGGTCAACGCGGGGGTTATGCTGGATGTTGCGGCCATGAGCGAATGGTAGCGCCTCGCGGGCACAGTTCAATCGCAACACGCTGGCGGCTGCGTCTTGTTCGATGCGATGCAACCCCTAAGATCAGTTTGACAGTGGGAGAGCACTCATGACCCGACAATTTCCGACGCGCCGCGCCGTCCTCGCCACCGGGGTAGCGGGGCTCGGCGTCTTCGCCGGCGGGGTGCTTTCGCGACCCGCCCGGTCGAAGACCGCCGTGACCCTTCAGCTCTCTTGGTTGCATTCGGTGCAATTCGCAGGCAGCTACATCGCCCTGCGAAACGGCTGGTGGCGGGAACGCGGGCTCGACGTGTCGCTGGCGCCCGGCGGCCCGAATGCGCCGGTGGAACCGCCCGTGGTCGCGGGCAACGCGCTGGTAGGCATTTCCGCGGCTGATTACACCGCCGCCGCCGTGGCGCAAGGCGCGCCGTTTAAAATCATTGCAGTTGCCATGCAGAAGAATCCCTTCGTGATCGCCTCGCTGCCGGGCAGCCCGGTCCATTCTCCTGCCGATCTGCCGGGCAAGCGGCTGGGCATGGCCATCGCGAATACCCCGGTCCTGCGCGCGCTCTGCACGCTCAACGACGTCGACATGGACCTGATCGAGATCGTCCCCACCCAGTATTCCGCCACGCCGCTGCTGGCCGGCGAGGTGGATTGCCTGCTCTGCTGGGAAACGGATCTGCCGGTCGCGATGGCGATGCAGGGGGTGGAGAGCGTGACCATGCTCATGGCCGATCACGGCTACGCGCTGCATTCGCAGACCTATATCGCCACCGAGAACAGCCTCGCGACCCGGCGTGCCGAGTTGGTAGCCCTTCTGGCGGGCGAGGTGCAGGGGTGGGACGCCTACAGGGCGGATACAGATGCGGCGGCTGAGCTGACGGTCGAGATGTTCCCGGATGCGGGGCTCGATCTGGCAACGCAAAAGCTTCAGGCGGCGCGGCAGGTCCCGCTGATGTTCTCGGACCTGACCGACCGGCAGGGCTTCGGTTGGTGGACCGACACGGCCGTCGCCGAGAATATCGAGACGCTGGCGCTTCTGGGCCAAACCGTGACTCCGGACCTCTGGGACCGGTCGATCCTCGAGGAGGTTCATGGCAGCTGACACGGGCCCGCCCGAGCTGCGTTGCGACGGTCTCGCCAAGACGTTCCCCGGCGGGGTGGAGGCGGTGCGCCCGCTGACCATCACCTTCGAGGCGGGTCGGACCACCGCGCTGGTCGGCCCGTCTGGTTGCGGCAAGTCAACCCTCCTGCGCATGGTCGCCGGGCTGGAAGAGCCCACGGCGGGACAGGTCACGGTCGGCGATGCCCCCCCGTCCGAAATCCGCAGGCGGGCCGGCCTCGCGATCGCCTTTCAGGATGCTTCTCTGCTTCCTTGGCGGACGGTGCGCGGCAACATCAGCCTTGCCTTGCGCCTAGCGCGCAAGCCCGCCGATCCGTTGGCGGTCGACCAGGTGATCGAACTCGTGGGTCTTGCCGGTTTCGCCGATACTCGGCCCGCGGCCCTCTCGGGGGGGATGCGCCAGCGCGCTGCAATCGCGCGTTGCCTGGTGACCGCGCCGAAGATGCTGCTGCTTGACGAACCTTTCGGTGCCGTCGACGAACTCACGCGGCGGCAACTGGCCGAGGACCTGCCCAGGATATGGCAGGCACGCGGCACGACGACCCTGCTCGTGACCCATTCGGTGACCGAGGCGATCCTGTTGTCAGACCGCATCCTGGTCTTCTCCCCGCGCCCCGCCGACCTCGTTGCGGATATCCGGGTGGCCTTGCCGCATCCGCGCAGCGGCGCCATGACGTCCGAGGCCCGCTTCCTCGAACTGACGCGCGTGGTCTCGCGCGCGCTTGCCCGCGGAGCCGCCACCCGTCCCGACGGGCTTGCAGCGCAATGAGCGCGCGGCCGGGTCAGGTCATAATCGTCCCGGCCCGGGGCGGACAGACCGCTCTTGGCATGCTGCTGGTCATCCTTTGCTGGGAGGTCGCGGCCCGCGCGCTGGAGGGTGCCTATCTCCTGGCCGGGCCGAGCGATGTGCTGGTCTATCTAGGCGCGAACGCGGGGCTCATGTGGCGTGCGCTCATGGTCACGCTGGGCGAGGCCGCAGCGGGCTTCGTCATCGGCAATCTTGCCGCCATCGCGCTGGCCGCCGTCGCGATGATCTTCCCCCGGGCCGAGCGTGCGATCTCGTGGCTGGCGCTCCTCGTCTTCTGCCTTCCCATCGTGGCGACCGGGCCGATCCTGCGGGTGCTCTTCGGCCCCGGCCCCGGCCCGCAGGTCACCCTGGCCGCGCTCGCGGTCTTTTACACGACTTTGATCCCGCTCCTGGTGGGGGTGCGTGCAGCGCCGGCCACCTGGTTCGACCTGGTGCGCAGCTATGGGCGCGGCCGCGTCGCGATGCTGGTGCATGTGCGGGCGATGGCGGCGCTGCCCTATCTCTTTGCCGGGCTTCAGATCGCGGCGCCCGCCGCCGTTCTGGGCGCGATGGTGGGCGAGTTCACGGGGGCCGAGCGTGGAATGGGCGTGCTGGCGATCCGCGCGATGCGCACGCTCGATATCGAGGCGACATGGGCGCTGGCAACGCTGGCCACGGTCGTATCGATCCTGGTCTATGCCGTCGTGGGGCAAGTGGCTCGGCTGCTGTTGAAAGACCCGCCGCCGCTGATCCTTGCCCCGCCGCGACCGTCGGAAGGGGGGTCGGGCGGCGGTTGGCGCACGACGCTGGCCAGTGTCGTGGTAGTGGGCGCGCTGGCGGTGCTGCTGTGGTGGGCCGGGCTCGAGGCGGCGGGGGTGCCACCCTTTTTCGGCAAGCGCCCGAGCGACGTTCTGGCCTTTCTGGTCACCGTTCCCGACGCGGCCGCGCACCGGGCGACGCTGGCCGCGGCGCTCGCCGAGACCGCGCTTTACGTGGTCCCGGGTTATCTCGCGGGCCTGGCGCTGGGCGCGGGGCTTGCCGCGGTCCTGGTGCTGTGGCCGGCCTTTGCCGCCGTCGCCATGCCACTGGCCATCGCGTTGCGCTCGGTGCCGATCATCACCACGGCGCCGCTGGTCGTTCTCCTGCTGGGCCGCGGGGCGGCTGGCACGATCACGCTCGTCGCGATCATGGTGTTCTTCCCCACCTTAGTGGCCTGTCTGCACGGTATGCGCCAGGCGCCCGGGCAGGTGCTCGACGTGCTCGACAGCTACGCCGCTGGCCCGCTCGACCGGCTGGTCCATGTCCAGTTGCCCGCGATGCTGCCGGCCTTCTTCGCAGCCGCGCGGATGGCGGTGCCGGCGGCGGTGCTGGCGGTGACTGTGGTGGAATGGCTTGCCAGCGGGGCGGGGGTCGGCAGCCTTATGGCCCTGTCGGCCTCGGTGTCGGATTACGGCATGCTTTGGAGCGCGCTCGTCATCCTCGCGCTTCTGTCCTGCGCGGGCTATGCGGCGGTGGCGGCGGTGGAACGCCGCGTGCTGGCCGTCTTCGCCAGCGAGCAACTGGCATGACCCCGCCGCCCAGCGGCCCCCGTCCCGGCGGCGGGCGCGATCTCAGGATCGACCTGTTCCGCGGGCTGGCGATGTTCATCATCCTGATCGACCACATCCCGGCCAATCCCTGGGGCCGCTGGACCGTTGGCAAGTTCGCCTTCTCGGACGCCACCGAGATTTTCGTGTTCTGTTCGGGCATGGCCGCGGCGCTGTCCTTCGGGCGCAGCTTTGACAGGGCGGGCTGGGCCATAGGGACGGCGCGCACCGCCTATCGGATCTGGCAGCTCTACTGGGCCCATATCGGCCTGTTCTTCTTCGTCGCGGCCATGATGGCCGCGTTCGACCTGATCGGGGCGGTCGAGGGATCCTATGTCGGGCGGCTGAACCTCTGGCCCTTCTTCGACAACCCGGTTCCCCAGATCGTCGGGCTGTTCACCCTGACCTATGTGCCGAACTATTTCGACATTCTCCCGATGTATCTCGGCACCCTTGCGCTGATGCCGGTGATCCTGGCGCTGGCACGGGTGCATCCCCGACTTGCGATGGGCGCCAGCGCCGGGGTCTGGCTGGCCTGCAACCTGGGCCTTCTTGCGCTGCCGGCCGAGCCCTGGTCGGACCGCGAATGGTTCTTCAATCCCTTCGGCTGGCAGCTTCTGTTTTTCACGGGCTTCGCATTCGTCGCGGGATGGCTGCCCGCCCCACCGGTCCGGCGCGGGTTGGTCTGGGCGGCGCTCGGTTTCCTGCTCCTGTCGAGCCCGCTTGCCTCGCCCCATGCGGTCACGCTCCTCAAGCAGGTCTGGATGCCGGCGGCCGACTGGGCGATGGAGACCTATCCGAAGATCCTGGGTCTTCGAACGAAGACGGAATTCGGCATCCTGCGCTACCTGCATTTCCTTGCGCTGGCCTACCTGGCCTGGGCTGCGATGGGCTCGCGTGGGACCCGGCTTGCGCCCACGGGACGTGGCCTGGCGGTGCGCGCCTGGCGCGGCCTGGTGGCGGTGACGGTGCAGGTAGGGCAGCAGTCGCTAGCGATTTTCGTCTTCTCGATGGCGCTGGCCCCGGCGCTGGGCTTCGCGCTGGACGTCGCCGGACGGACCGCGATCCACATTGCCCTGGCGAACCTCCTCGGGCTCGCGGCCCTGGCCGGTGCGGCGTATGGTATCGACTGGATCAAGGCGCAGCCCTGGAAGCCGCGGCCGGCCTAAGCCGCGGCGGCTTATGGTCTCACGCCGCGGTTTCCAGCATCCCGCCCGGGGCCAGGGGTCGCTCGGCCCCCCGCTCTTCGGGAATGTCGAAGAGCCCGACGGATCGCGACCAGTGTCCGAGCCCGGGCAAGGTCGAGATCACAGCGATCGGGATCGCGCAGGCAAGCGACAGAAGGAACGGTGCCGCGAACCACAGTGCCCAAGGCGCGAAGGCGGCCAACCAGGCCGTCAGCGCGAGCCCGACCACGGTTTGCGGCCAGAGGCTGCAGGCCGCTTCGCCCCAGAAAAGCCTCTCTCGGCTGCGTTGCTGAGCGGGCCATCCGACGCGCTGGCCCAGGAAAAGCCCGGCCATGAAGCGCGTTGTCGCCAAGGCCACGGCGGGCGCCACAACCATCGAAAAGGCAATCTCGGCCAGCCCCCCGGCCACGACGCGGCGTCGCCCGCCATAGGCCGCCGCCCGGTCGTCTCGCGCCAGGATCTGGGCAAGACCCATCAACTTCGGCGCCAGGTTGATGGTCATCAAAAGCGCGAAAAAGCCGAGCCCGAGCCAGATCGAGACCCCGTCGAATTGCTGCGGCCAGGCGGCCAGGCCCGCCCCGAGGAAGATGAAGCTCATCCAGGCCGGCGCGGCCAGGTACATCTGGATCGCCAGGAAGAGTTGCAACCGGCTGAGAAGGGGCAGACCGGGCAGGCCCAGCAGGCGGAAATACTGCATGTTGCCATGGCACCAGCGCAGGTCGCGCCGGATGAAATCCACCAGGCTGGGCGGGTTTTCCTCGTGGCTTTCGCCTTCCTCGGCGATCACGCGCACCTCGTAGCCCGCCCGCCGCATCAGCACCGCCTCGACCTGGTCATGGCTGAGGATATGGCCCGACAACGGCCCGCGCCCGGGCAGCACCGGCAGGATGCAGTGGCGGCGGAACGGCTCGGCCCGGATCAGCACGTTGTGGCCCCAGTTCGGCCCGCAATCGCCCTGCCAGTAAGCCGATCCCAGCGTGTAGGAGCGCATCCCGTGCCGCATTCCGAACTGGAAGGCCCGGGTGAAAAAGCTCTGCGATGGCTGGCCGGTGATCAGGCTTTGCAGGATGCCGATCTCGGGGCTTGCCTCCATGATGCGCACCATGCGCAGGATCGTGCCCGCCCCCATGGTGCTGTCGGCGTCGAGGGGCAGGAAATAGTCGTACTCGCCTTGCGTCCGATGCAGGAACTCGGCGATGTTACCGGCCTTGTAACCGGTATTTTCGCCCCGCCGGCGATAGGCGATGGCCATCCCGGGAGCGGCCTGCCGCAAGCGCGCCAACATCGCCTCTTCGCGCAAGGCGATTTCCGGGGAGTCGGTGTCGCTCAGAACATGAAAATCGATCTGGCCGCCCCAAGGCGTTCCGGCCAGATCGGACTGGATCGCCCGGAACCGGGCCAGCGCCTCGGCGGGGTCTTCGTTGCGCAGCGGCATGACCACGGCGACCCGGGCCTTGATTGGCTCGTCACCCCTGATCCGGGCGATCGCCGGCGTCACGAACGCGGCCGCGGCCGGCCCATGTCGCAGATCGAGCACGAAGCCGATTATGGCATTCCAAAGGCCGATGGTAAGCCACGGCAGGGTGCAAGTGTAGGCCCCGAGCATGATCCATTCGACGACCAGCATGCCGCCGTGGGACAGGATCGCCGCCATGCCCGCGATCAGGGCCGCCATCGTCGCCAGGTTCAATGCCAGGACCAGAAGGCGGCGGCGCGTTAGGACCGAGGCCTCGCGTGTGGCGGCCTGCGATCTGGGGGCGGTCAGGAAACGCGCTGCGTTCAGGCGGCGGGTGCGCGACATAGGTTGGCGCCTTTCGTCAAGTTAGGTCATCGATCAGGTGGCTTGAAAGCAACGGGGGTCCAGTGAAAACTTCGTGTCCGAACGGGCGGGGCCTTCGCTCGGCGATCTCTTGCGCAAGGATGAAGCGGAAATGAGTCGAAACGTCGTTTTCGCGATCCCGGGTGATATCAACCGGCTCACCGGCGGGTATATCTACGAAAAGCAGGTGCTGCTGGGGCTGCGGCGTGCCGGGTGGAATGTGACCCACCTGCCGCTGCCGGGCAGCTTTCCCGATCCCACGCCCGGAGACATGCAGGTGACCGGCGACGCCTTCGCGGCGCTGTCTCCGGACACGCCGGTTCTGCTGGATGGGTTTCTGCCCGGCGCGACCGACCCGGCACAGCTTGCCCGGCTGCGCCCGCCCTTCATCGCGATCACGCACCATCCGCTGGCGCTGGAAACCGGGCTGTCGCCCGCGCGCGCCGAGCATCTATATCGGGTCGAGCGAGCCAATCTTGCCCGCGCGGCCCATGTGATCGTGCCCAGCGAGGAAACCGCGCGGGTGTTGGCCTCCGACTATGATGTGCCCTCGGGACACATCACTCTGGCCCCGCCGGGCGTGACACGCCCCGCGACGTTGGATAGGGCGGCGCTGGCGGACCCGCCGCTCATCCTGTCGGTCGGCCTGCTGGTGCCACGCAAGGGGCACGACGTGCTCTTGCAGGCGCTGGCGGACATCGCGGCGAGGCCTTGGCAGGCGATGATCGTCGGAGATGCGCCCGAACCTGCCTACGCGGCCGAGCTTGCTGCGCTGCGAGACAGGTTGGGGCTGGCCGGGCGCCTGCGCTTTGCCGGTCTGGTGACCCAAGACAAACTCCAAGGTCTCCTCGCGCAGGCGTCGGTTTTTGCATTGGCAACGCGGTACGAGGGCTATGGCATGGTCTTTGGCGAGGCGCTTGTCCATGGCCTGCCAATCGTCGCCTGCACCGGCGGTGCCGTAGCCGAGACGGTGCCGACCGAGGCTGCGCTCCTCGTGCCCCCGGACGACGTCGTCGGTCTCGCGGAAGCGCTGCGGCAGATGCTCGGAGATCGCGAAACCCGCGCGCGGATCGCCGCGGCGTCCGCACGTTACGGTGCGGCCCTTCCGACATGGGATCACACCGCCGGGATCGTTGGAAAGGTCCTGGCACGCATCAAGCCGCCCTGTGGCAACAACGATTTACCCGGGTGAACGAATGCGCAGGGTCGATCCAGCCACCGAAATCGTGTCGTGGTCGGGCCGTCTCACGCCTTCGCCCGGGCGCGGCACGGCCGCGGCATCGGCCCCGAACTTTCGCGCATTCCGACGAACATGGCGTTGACCGTCGACAGCCACGAAGTGCAAGCGCCCGCGGGGCACAGCAAAGGCCGGAACGGCCCGCCTGCCTCTATCCCTCGACTTCGACCATCACCTCGTTCCGGCGCAGGAACGGCGGCGTGAAGGGGTCGTTGTAATAGGCATATTCCACAGGCCCAACCGGATTCAGGCCCCTTGCCTCGACCCAAGCGATCAGCGCGTCGGTCGCGCGTTCGAAATTCGCGTCGGTCCAGCGCCCGGAAAATCGCAGGGCTGCCATGTGGCGGGGCGGGATCTCGGCCAGCCGCACATCGCCCGCCGGGGCCGGCAGATCATCCAGAGCAAAGCTCGCCGGCATGATGAACGATACCGTCCATCCCTGTTTCGCGGGCTGCTGAGTGACCGGCGCGGTCATCGCGATCTTGCCATCAGGTGCGGCTTGGGTCACCGGCGCGGTCATCGCGATCTTCTCGCCCCCGCGCTCCTTGGCGAAGATGTAATTCGCCAGGGGACTGAACGCGGCGCGCACGGCCTTATCGCGCGCACCTGCCCGTGTCACGCTGGCAACCACCAGGGCGGGGTAACGGCGCAGTTCGAATGCGTCATCGGACAGGTCGAGGGTGTAGTCGGGCGTTTCGACGGATCGGGTCAACCAAAGCGTGCCGGCCACTGCTGTAACCACGGCCACGCCGGCAAGCCCCCATACAAGTTTTCCCATCGTCTCGGCTCCTTGCCCCATCTGCGGGCCTTCTCTCGAATGCCACTTGCCACTCCGGTCATCGGTCGAGGGACATGACCGGAAAAACGAAGGGGCTGGGCGGTAACCGCCCAGCCCCGATCCTGGGGAGACAGGATTTCGGTTCCGTGATTTACTCGGCCGCGACCGGCTTGGCCGACGCCTGCGCCTTGCGGCGGCGGGTTTCGGCGAGTTGATCCTCGGTCTGGCGCATATTGATATACGCGAAGGCCACGACAAAGCCGATGGTGCCGAGCATGAGGGGGCCGATGATATCCATTTTCCAGTTCCCTTGTGGTGTAAGCTGTTATTGTTCGGGATACGTGGCGACGCGCGGCCCGGATCATCGCGCAGCCAAAAAAGATCGAAAATTCAGTTGCATACATCTGCATACTACAACTTAAGAAATTGATTGTTTGCGGGAATTTCCGGTCAGACCGCGTCGATAAAACGAATGTGAGCTTGGGTAACAACCCGCAATCAATCGCTCGAGCCTTCACACGCAGTGCGCCGCGGTTCATTTCCCGCGCGCGCCGCGGTTGCAACGACCGACCCCTATGCGGTGCTGTGCGACGAAGGTCGCGACGGGACGGGCTTTGCCAATGCTCCAGAACGGGTTCCATTCTCGGGAGAATGCATGCAGGACTTGGGTATGCAGCGCATGCCATCGCCCGGTCGGACCGCCCCCACCCCAGCGCGTCGCGCCCGCGGCACGGGCATGACCGCGGACATTGGCCGGTCGCTGGACGTCTACTATCGGGATGCGGCGCGTACCTGGCGTATGGACACGCTGAACGCAGCCTTCGTTACACCGGGCGGTCTTGCCTTCGATATCGGCGCGCATGTCGGCGACCGTACGGCCAGTTTCCTGCGCCTCGGGGCATCGGTTGTGGCGGTCGAACCGCAGCCCCGGATATTCCGAGCGCTTCGGCTCATCCATGGGCGCAGCCCGCGGGTCGTGCTTTGCCAGGCTGCTCTAGGCGATCTGCCCGGCAGAATGGAGATGCACATCAATTCCCGCAATCCCACCGTCTCGACCCTGTCACGCGATCTTGTCGCCAAGGCGCCATCGGACAGCGCCTGGAAGGACCAGGTCTGGGATCGGACGATAAGCGTTCCGGTGACCACGCTCGACCTTTTGATCCTGCGGCACGGAAGACCGGATTTCGTCAAGATCGACGTGGAAGGCCACGAACGCGCGGTGCTGCGGGGGCTGAACACCCCGCTTCCCGCTTTGTCGTTC
>JBNGDM010000006.1:0-29389 GCA_049975105.1 Rhodovulum sp.
TGGCGAAGGTGCCTCGCATCATCACCTCGTGGTTGCCCCGGCGCGAACCGTAGGAATTGAAGTCGCGCACCGGCACCTGGCGTTCCACAAGGTAGCGCCCGGCGGGCGTGGTTTCGCGGAACGATCCTGCGGGGCTGATATGGTCGGTCGTCACCATGTCGCCGAGCACTGCGAGCGCGCGTGCGTCCTGGATATCCGTGATCTCGCCGGGCTCGGCAGCCATGTCCTGGAAATAGGGCGGGTTCTGGACATAGGTTGAGGTCGCGGGCCAATCATAGGTCTGGTTGTCGGTCGTCTGGACCGCCAGCCATTTCTCGTCGCCCTTGAACACATCGGCGTATTTCGACTGGAAGGCATCGCGCGTCACGGTCTGTTCCACCAGTTCGGCGATTTCCTTCTGGGTCGGCCAGATGTCCTTCATAAAGACGTCGTTGCCGTCTTTGTCGGTGCCGATCGGGTCGCGGGTGAGGTCGATATTCATGTCGCCCGCGATGGCGTAGACCACCACGAGCGGTGGCGAGGCAAGGTAGTTTGCGCGCACGTCGGGGGAGATCCGGCCCTCGAAGTTGCGGTTGCCCGACAGGACGCTGGTCGCGATCAGGTCGTTGTCGTGGATCGTTTTCGAGATTTCCTCGGCCAACGGCCCCGAATTCCCGATGCAGGTGGCGCAGCCATAGCCCACCAGATTGAAGCCGAGCGCGTCGAGATCCTCTTGCAGGTTCGCGGCTTCGAGGTACTCGCTGACCACCTGCGACCCGGGAGCGAGCGAGGTCTTGACCCACGGTTTGCGTGTTAGGCCAAGGGCGCGCGCCTTGCGAGCGACCAAGCCGGCGCCGATCATCACGTACGGGTTCGAGGTGTTGGTGCACGAGGTGATCGAGGCGATCACCACGGACCCGTCGCGCAGGTCATAGTCCTGGCCCTCGACCTTGGCGGACTTGCGCGGGTCGACCAGAGCATCGGGGGTTGGGCCCTCGGACTCCATGGCATGGGCCGCCGGGCTTTCGTCCTCGCCGCGATACTCGGCCACCACGCGGAAGAAGCTGTCGGCGGCCTGGTCCAGCGGGGTGTGATCCTGCGGCCGTTTCGGCCCCGAGATCGCAGGGACCACGGTGCCCATGTCGAGTTCCAGCGTATCGGTATAGACCGGGTCGTAATCGGACGTGCGCCACATGCCATTCTCGCGTGCATAGGCTTCGACCATGGCGACCCGAGCCTCGTCCCGTCCGGTCTGGCGCAGGTAGCGCAGGGTTTCATCGTCGATCGGGAAGAAGCCGCAGGTCGCGCCATATTCGGGCGCCATGTTGGCGATGGTTGCCCGGTCGGCCAGCGGCAGGTGATCCAGCCCATCGCCGTAGAATTCCACGAACTTGCCCACCACGCCCTTTTCGCGTAGCATTTTGACCACGCGCAGAACGAGGTCGGTCGCGGTCGTGCCCTCGACCATCGCACCGGTCAGCTTGAAACCCACGACCTCGGGGATCAGCATCGATACGGGCTGGCCCAGCATCGCGGCCTCGGCCTCGATCCCGCCGACACCCCAGCCCAGGACGCCGAGGCCGTTGACCATGGTGGTGTGGCTGTCCGTGCCCACCAGCGTGTCGGGATAGGCGACCGTTTCGCCATCCTGGTCGCTGTCCGTCCAGACGGTTTGGGCGAGGTATTCCAGGTTCACCTGGTGGCAGATGCCGGTCCCCGGCGGCACCACGCGGAAATTGTCGAAGGCGTTCTGGCCCCACTTGAGGAAGGTGTAGCGCTCGATATTGCGTTCATACTCGCGGTCGACGTTCATCTGGAAGGCGCGAGGGTTGCCGAACTCGTCGATCATCACGGAGTGGTCGATCACCAGGTCGACCGGGTTCAGCGGGTTGATCTTGTTCGCGTCGCCCCCCAGCGCCACGATGCCGTCGCGCATCGCGGCAAGGTCGACGACCGCGGGTACCCCGGTAAAGTCCTGCATTAGCACGCGGGCCGGGCGATAAGCGATCTCGCGGGCGGTTTGGCCGCCATTCGCCGCCCAGTCCGAGAACGCCTTGATATCATCGACGGTGACGGTTTTCCCGTCCTCGAAGCGCAGCAGGTTTTCCAAGACTACCTTCAGCACCGCGGGCAGGCGGGCGAAATCGCCCAGCCCCGCGGCCTCGGCCGCTGGAATCGAATAATAAGCGTAGGTCGCACCGCCAGCGGTCAGCGTGCGGCGGGTCTTGGCGGTGTCCTGTCCAACGGTGATCGGCATCTGGGGTCGGCCTCCATGGCTGAAGCGCATCTCATTCTCGTGCACGCTCTTGCCCTAAGGACGGCAAGCGATCAAGAGGCTACGGTATCTTTTTGTATACCGTGGTGCACAGGGGGGCGTTTTCTGCGGCGGCCAATGCGCACGGCGAACTCCCGAATCCTTGATTGGCAGGGCGGCGGCGGGTTCTGTAGGAAGACTGGGCGACGGGTTTACAGGGCAGGGTCATGCGAACTTTCATCTCCGTTCTTATTTCGGCTTTGCTGGCGCTTGCGGGAGCGGCCCGGGCCGATAACGGACCGGTGGTGGTGGAACTGTTCACCTCGCAGGGCTGTTCCTCATGTCCTCCGGCGGATGCCTTGATCGCGGAACTTGCCAAGCGCGATGACGTGATCCCTTTGGCCCTGCATGTGGATTACTGGGACTATATCGGCTGGAAGGATGTCTTCGCCGATCCCGCCTTTACCCGCCGGCAGAAGGCCTATGCGCGGGCGGCCGGGCAGCGGTCCGTCTATACACCGCAAATGGTCGTGGGGGGACAGGATCACGTGGTCGGCTATCGCCCCATGGACCTGGCCCGGCTGATCGAGTCTCATCAGGGCCTGACAAGCCCGGTGACCCTGACGATGGAGCGCGAGGAGAATACCGTGACGATCCGTGCCCGCTCGCAAACCGTTTTCGAGGAGGACGTCGTGTTGCAGGTGGTCCGCTACAAGCCTGCCGAAGAGGTGAACATCACCCGCGGTGAGAATGCCGGGCACACGTTCCATTACGCCAATATCGTCGACGTTTGGAAGGCGGTCGCGCGCTGGGACGGGGCGAAACCCCTGGTCGTTTCCGTTCAGACCGAAGGAGAGCAGCCGATCGTGGCGTTGGTGCAAAAGGCCGGGCCGGGGCGTATCCTGGCAGCAGCACGGTTGCGCTAGGCGGCGGGGCGACCGGGTGATGGACTCTTCCAGCGCCGGTGGATCCAGAACCATTGTTCGGGGTTGGCGCGCACCCGCTGCTCCAGGCTGTCGTTCAGAGCCTGGGTCATCGCCTCGGGCGTGTCCGGCGTGACCGGCGCCTCCAAGTCGATTTCGAAGCTTAGACCGTCAGCCTGCCGTGTCGCATAGAACGGAATCAGTGCGGCGTCATAACGGAGCGCAAGTTCCGCGGCCGAAAGCGCTGTGCGTGCGGGACGCCCGAGAAAGCGCAGCGTGGCGCCGCGGTGGTTGTACTGGTCAATCAGTAACACAAGGATCCCGCCCGATTTCAGATGCCGCACGAATCCGCCGGTGCCGCGTCGGCCCTGAGGAAAAACGGGACCGCCAAAGGCCTCCATCGTGCGGACGTAATGGGCATTGAAGTAGCGGTTGCGCATCGGCCGATACAGCCCGCCGACGGGCAGCCCGCGGGCGACCAGCGCTGCGCGCGCCGCCTCGTAATTTCCGAAATGCCCAGTCACCAGGATCACCGGGCGCCCGGCGCCGTGGGCGGCCTCGAGCGCGGAAAGGCCCGGGCCATGGGGTGTCACCTGCGCCATACGGTCGAGGAATTCGGCCGTCGAATAGTTTTCGATCAGAGTGCGCCCGGCATTGTCAGCGACCGCACGTGCGATGATGCGGCGCTGGGCTGCAGGCAGCTCGGGCCAGACCAGGGACAGGTTTTCCTCGGCGCGGGCAAGATAGCCGGCGGGTCCGGCGACGATGCAGCGCGTAACCCAGCCTGCGAAACGGATACGGGTGTCGTAGGGCAGAACGCGTGCGATCGCGATCACCGTTCGGATCGCCCGATCGACCATCCAGGCGCGTGGCCCGCCCTTGCTCCGGTCGCGTTTGCCCATCGGTCCCAATTCCTGCCTGCTGCGCGCGCAGACATAAATCCACGACCTGTGGATCTCAAGCGGCGCCCGGACGGGATCCCTGGCGTTAACCGCTGCCCGCCTTGAGCGTTATTTCCCCGGCGGCCTCAAGGCCCCGCAGGGCCGCGGTGATCTCGGACATCGCGGCCTCGGTCTCTTCGGTACTTGGCGTCCCGCGTTCGGAAATCTCATCGCGCAATTGGCCGGCCATGCGCTGGGACATGTTCGAAAGGATGAACTCGACCGTTGCTTCGTTCTTTTCGTCGGCGCCGGCCATCGCGGTGACCAGGACCGCCTGATCCACCGTCCGGGTCAACGCCTGGATGTCGAGCGGCGCAAGGCGGGCGGGGATATCGGCGAAGGTGAACACCGCGCGGCGAACCCGTTCGGCAAGTTCTGCGTCGGTTTCGGCCAACCCTTGGAGGACGTCGTCGCGGGTCGCGGCCGGGGCGGCATCCAGGATCGCACCCATCCGCTTTTCGGGGGGCAAGTCGAAGGCGCGCACAGGCGCATCCAGCACGCGTCGCGCCAGTGCGTCGCCGATGCGACCGATCGCGGCGGGCGGCACCGCGGATGTGCGCGAGATCGCGAAAGCGATGCGACGCGCCTGGGGGCCGGGCATCTGGCCCAGCGCGACGGCCGAGACCTGGCTGGGTAGCTTGGCCAGTACGACAGCGGCGACCTCGGGGCTTTCGCCAAGCAGTAGATCGGCCAGTTTCGCGGGCTCTTGTTCGGCAAGCAGCACCCACGGGTCGGTCGGGTGATCGCCGGCATGCTGGGCCTGAAGCGCGGCGGCGGCCTCTGGGCTGAGATGTTCGCCCAGTAGTTCGATGGCGCCATCGATCCCGCCAGGAAAGGCAAGCCCGGCCTGTTCGAGTTCAGCGAGGAATTCCGAAACGACGGCCTCGAGCGTGGGGGCATCGATATAGCGAAGCGCGGCGATCTCGTCTGCGAGGCTGGTTTGGAGCGCGGCGGGAAGGTTGCCCAGCGGCAGGGTGATTCCTTCGCTCAGCAACAGCCGCACGATGATCGCCGCCTTGCGCTGCCGCGTCAGCGCCGCTGCCGAATTGACATGGCCGGGAAGATTTGGGGTGAAAGTGTTCAAGGGGCGCTCCGTCTTCAACGGCGCCAGACTGGACGAGGAGCGTTAAGCCGTGGTTAGCACCGATGCGCAGCAGAGGTGCGTTCCCCAGAAAAAAGCGGCGCGGGGACCGCCCGCGCCGCATGAACTTGCCTATCAGCCTGTCTGTTAGCTGGTGGCTTGGTCAACACAGGTGCCCGAGGCGGTGTCGAAGGTCTGGCCATCGGCGCAATGGTTCGCGTTCATTTTCTTTTCCCAGCCGCAGCCATCCGCCAGGGCCAGTGTCGGCGCCAGCGTCAGAACGGCCGCCGAAAGAACGGTCTTGAGGGTCATTGGTGCATCTCCCTAATGAGGTGTGTCACAAGGTAGCACACTCGGCCGATTTTCCAAATTCACGCAAATGTCAGGCCGGGCCAAGAGCCCGGTCTGTCGTTTTCTCAGGCGGTTTCGCCGAATACCCGGGCAAAGATCGTGTCCACGTGCTTGGTATGATAGCCGAGGTCGAACTTTTCTTCGATTTCGGTAGGCGACAGGGCGGCGGTCACATCGGGGTCGGCCAGAAGCTCTTCCTTGAAGTCCTTGCCTTGTTCCCAGACCTTCATCGCGTTTCGCTGTACCAGCCGATAGGCGTCCTCGCGCGAGACACCGGCCTGGGTCAGTGCCAGCAAAACCCGTTGCGACATGACCAGGCCTTTGAACTTATTCATATTCTTCAGCATGTTCTCGGGATAAACGACCATCTTGTCGATCACGCCGGCCAAGCGGTTCAGCGCGAAATCCAGCGTCACGGTGGCATCGGGCGCGATGCCGCGTTCCACCGAGCTGTGCGAGATGTCGCGTTCGTGCCAGAGGGCGACATTTTCCAGCGCGGGGATTACGCTCGCGCGGACCAGCCGCGCCAGCCCGGTCAGGTTCTCGGTCAGCACCGGGTTGCGCTTGTGCGGCATCGCGCTCGATCCCTTCTGCCCTGCCGAGAAGAATTCCTCGCCCTCCAGAACTTCGGTGCGCTGCATGTGGCGAATTTCGATGGCGACGTTCTCGATCGAACTGGCGATCACGCCGAGCGTCGCGAAAAACATCGCGTGGCGGTCGCGGGGGATGACCTGGGTGGAAATCGGTTCTGGCTTGAGGCCCATCATCTTGCAGACATGTTCCTCGACCGCCGGGTCGATATTGGCGAAGGTGCCGACCGCGCCCGAGATCGCGCCGGTGGCGATTTCCGCCCGCGCGGCCTCAAGCCGGGCCTTGTTGCGGTCCATCTCGGCGTAGAAGCGGGCGAAGGTCAGGCCCATCGTGGTGGGTTCGGCATGGATGCCGTGGCTGCGCCCGATGCGCACCGTGTCCTTGTGTTCGATCGCGCGTTTCTTCAGCGCGGCCAAGAGCTTGTCCATGTCGGCCAGGAGGATGTCGGCGGCGCGGGTCAGCTGCACGTTCAGGCAGGTATCCAGTACGTCCGACGAGGTCATCCCCTGGTGGACGAAGCGCGCCTCGTCGCTGCCAACATGTTCGGCGAGATGCGTGAGGAAGGCGATCACGTCATGCTTGGTGACGGCCTCGATCTCGTCAATGCGGGCCACGTCGAATTCCACGTCCTTGGCTTTCCAGACGGCTTCGGCGTTTTCCTTGGGGATCACGCCCAGTTCGGCCATGGCGTCGCAGGCATGGGCTTCGATCTCGTACCAGATGCGGAACTTGGTGGCGGGCTCCCAGATGGCGGTCATCTCGGGGCGGGCATAACGCGGGATCATGGGCTGGCCTTCGCTTTCTCGGGGTTGCGCGGTCTGATACAGCCATGCGCGCGGCGCGGCAAGGAGGGCGAACGATGCCGGAACTGGAACACTTTCGCGGCCATTGGGGGCTGAGCCGGGTGATCGAGGATGCGCGCACGGGTGGCACCGCGCGGCTGGAGGGGCGGGCGGTGTTCGCCCCGGAGGGCGAGGGGCTGCGCTATACCGAAGAGGGGGTGCTGAGGATCGAGGGCCACGCGCCCCTGACCGCGACCCGGGCCTACCTTTGGCGGCCGGCGACGGGCGGGATCGAGCTGTTCTTCGAGGATGGGCGGTTCTTTCACGCGATCGGGCCGGGGGTACATCCGCAGGCCCTGCATGATTGTCCGCCCGACCGCTACGAAGTTGCCTATGATTTTGCCGCGTGGCCCCGCTGGTCGAGCCGCTGGCGCGTCACCGGGCCGCGCAAGGACTACGTGATGACATCGCGCTATGCGCCCGGTGGGACTTGCGAAGACCCGGGCTCTGGGGCACAAGATGGCGCAATGGATTGAACGGGAGAGACCGACCATGGCCCTGACCGACAAGGTGCTTGCCGAAACCCTTCTGCCCGAAACCGGCGCCGGGCTGCGTGCGAAACAGGCCGCCCTGGTCGTGGCCGGGATCGCCGCGCTGGCCCTGGCCGCGCAGATCAAGGTGCCGATGTGGCCGGTGCCGATTTCCATGGGCACCTTCGCGGTGCTGACCATCGGCGTGGCCTACGGGCCCCGGCTGGGGCTGGCGACGATCCTGGGCTACATGGGACTGGGCGCGCTGGGCTTCGAGGTGTTCGCGGGCGCAGGCGGTTCGGGCATCGGCTACATGATGGGATCGACCGGCGGTTACCTTCTGGGTTACGTGCTGGCGGTGGCCGCGCTGGGCCTTGCGGCGCGGGCGGGCTGGGACCGCTCGATGGGCCGGATGGCGCTGGCGATGCTGGCGGGCAACGTGCTGATCTACGTGCCGGGCCTTCTTTGGCTGGGGCAACTCTACGGCTGGGACCAGCCGATCCTGGCCTGGGGCCTCACGCCCTTCCTGATCGGCGACGCGCTGAAACTGGGGCTGGCCGCGCTGCTGATCCCCGCCCTGTGGAAGCTGGTCGGCCGCGCCCGCAGCTGATCCCAATCGACGACGATATTGAGAAGGGGCGCGGTCCGGCTGGACCCCGCCCCTTTCGTTTGGAGGGTTGAGCCGTCCTGAGAGAGCGGCGGCCGGTGTGACCTAGACCTGCATTTCCTTGGTGGCGCTCAGCGTCAGTTCGGGGTGGTCGCGGGTCACGCGGTCGATATCCCATTGCAGCCGTGTCATGTAGACCACGTCGCCGTCGTTGTCGGTGGCCATATGCTGCTTGTTCTTTTGGGTAAAGGCGTCGACCGCCGCCTTGTCGCCATGGACCCAGCGCGCCGATGTGAACTGGCTGGGCTCGAAACGGACCGGAAGGCCGTATTCCAGTTCGATCCGGCTGGCCAGTACCTCGAATTGCAATGCCCCCACGACGCCCACGATGAAGCCCGCCCCCATCAGGGGCTTGAACACCTTGGCCGCGCCTTCCTCGGCGAATTGCATCAGCGCCTTGTCGAGATGCTTGGCCTTCATCGGGTCGCCCGCGCGGCAGACCTTCAGCAATTCCGGCGCGAAGCTCGGGATGCCGCTTACCCGCAGGGCCTCGCCCTCGGTCAGCGTGTCGCCGATGCGCAACTGCCCGTGGTTCGGGATGCCGATGATGTCGCCCGCCCAGGCCTCTTCTGCCAGTTCACGGTCGGCGGCGAGAAACAGCACCGGGTTCGACACGGCCATGGGCTTTTTCGTGCGCACATGGGTCAGCTTCATGCCGCGCTGGAAATGCCCCGAGGCCAGCCGCACGAAGGCCACCCGGTCGCGGTGCTTGGGATCCATGTTGGCCTGCACCTTGAAGACGAACCCCGAAACCGTGGCCTCTTCGGGCGCGATCTGGCGGGGTTCGGCGGCCTGGACTTGGGGCTCGGGGGCATAGGCGCCGATGCCCTCCATCAGTTCCTTGACCCCGAAGGAGTTGATGGCCGATCCGAACCAGATCGGCGTCATGTGGCCTTCCAGCACGGATTGCGGATCGAGGGCGGGGAGAAGTTCGCGCGCCATCTCGACCTCTTCGATCAGCTTCTCGCGCAAATCGGCGGGCACGTGCTCGGCCAGCTTGGGATCATCGAGCCCTTCGATCTTGATCGATTCCGCCAAGCGGTTCCGATCGGCGCGGTCCATCAGTTCGAGACGGTTGTTGAGCATGTCGTAACAGCCCAGGAAATCCCGCCCCATGCCGATGGGCCAACTGGCGGGCGTCACGTCGATCGCCAGCATCTCCTGGATCTCGTCGATGATCTCGAAGGTGTCGCGGCTCTCGCGGTCCATCTTGTTGCAGAAGGTCAGGATCGGCAGGTCGCGCAGCCGGCAGACCTCGAACAGCTTCTGGGTCTGGCTTTCCACGCCCTTGGCCCCGTCGATCACCATGATCGCGGCGTCCACCGCGGTCAGCGTGCGGTAGGTGTCCTCGGAAAAGTCGCTGTGGCCGGGCGTGTCGACCAGGTTGAAGCGGTATTTCCCGTAGTCGAACGACATCGCCGAGGCCGAGACCGAGATGCCGCGGTCCTTTTCCATCTGCATGAAATCCGACCGCGTGCGCCGCGCCTCGCCCTTGGCGCGCACCTGTCCGGCCATCTGGATCGCGCCGCCGTAAAGCAGGAACTTCTCGGTCAGCGTCGTCTTGCCCGCATCGGGGTGCGAGATGATGGCAAAGGTGCGCCGCCGGGCGATTTCCGGCGGCAGGTCGGGGCGGTTGGTAGGAGCGTCCAGCATGGCCGCGGATATAGGCGAGGGGGCGGGCACACGCAATCGCGAAGCCTTGTGGCGCAGCGGGCGGGGCTTTGCAGGTATCGCACCCAGCTTCTTGGAACGGTATCCGCAGGCCGCCCGCGGCTTGCCTGGGGCTAACGCGCGATCAGCAGGTCGCAGGGCGGGTTGCGCATCATGTCATTGGCCAGGCTGCCCAACAGCGCGACCGCCGCCCCCGCCCGGGCATGGGCGCCCAAGGCGAGCAGGTCGGGCCTCAGCGCTTCGATCCGCTCGTCTAGGACCCGGTGCGCCGGCCCCTCGACGATATCGACCCCCGCCAGACGCTCGGGCAAGGGGTGGGTGTCCGCCCAGGCCGCTTTCGCCGCCTCGGCGTCGATACGGGAAGGCTCGGCCGCGGCTTCGCGAACATCGGGGGCAAGGAAGCCCCGGTAGGGGATGTGCAGCGCATGCACCCCGTGGATATCGGCCTCGGGGGCAAGCTCGGCGGCCAGCATCAGCGCTGCCGTCGACGCCGGTGCGAAGTCGAGCGCGGCCAGAACGGTGGCGTAGGCATGGTCCACCGGGTCGCGGACCAGCAAAACGGGGCGGGGTGAGTGGCGCACGATCCGTTCCATCGTCGTTTCGCGCAGCATGTCCAGGAAGGCGCGGGGCCGGTGCAGCCCCAGGATCAACAGCGCCACATCCAGTTCGGCCGCCAGCGACGGGATCGACGTGGCCGGATCGCCCAGGACAACCCGCGTGTCGTGGGTCACCTCGGCCGAATGTGGGATCGAAGCGGCGAACTGTGCGAGCCTGAGTTCCGCCGCGGACAGCATCTGCCCTGCGATTTCCGCGGGCAGGTCTTCGTCGATCACGGAGACCAGCACGAGATCCGCCCCGACCCAACCAGCCAGCCTGAAGGCTCGCTGAACTGCGCGGTCCGCCCGCGGGCTTAGGTCTGTCGCGACAAGAAACGTTCTGGGCATCTGCCTTCCCTTTGGCTTCGATGATCGAGGATCGGTCTCCCCGATCCCCGAGTCAACCATGCGGGATTCGAGAATGTATATACATTGCATAGACCGATTTATGCGCTATTCTCGGACCGGGCCAAGGATAGGGGGCCGGAATGAAGACCGTACTGATCGCGAACCGCAAAGGGGGCTGCGGCAAGACAACCATCGCGGTCACGCTGGCTGCGGCATTGGCCGATGGCGGTTGGACTGTAGCTCTTGCCGACGCAGATCCGCAGAAATCCGCCTTGCGCTGGCTCAAGCGCCGACCCGATGGAGTGCCCGCGATCCGGGCGCTGGACTGGACCGATCCCGGTTCGCTGCGCTTGGGGACGAAGGGGGCGGATTGGGTCATCGTTGATGCGCCGGGATCGCTTGGCCAAGAGGATGCCGCCGCGCTCGTGGCCGCCGCAAAGGCTGTTCTGGTGCCTGTGCTACCCTCGTTTTTCGACGCGGACGCGACGCGCCGTTTCCTCAAGGAGATCGCTGGGATCAAGCGGATCCGCAAGGGTAAGGCGGGGGTGGAACTGGTCGCCAACCGCGTTCGCCCACGCGGCCGCGATGCAGCGCGGCTGACGGCTTTCGCCGAGAAGATCGGCCAGGCCCCCGTGGCCGCGATCGCCGAGCGCGTTGCTTATGCCGATCTTGCCGAGGCGGGGCTGACGGTGTTCGACCGACCGCAAAAGGCCTATGCGCCAATGCGCGAACAGTGGACCCCGCTTCTGACGGCCCTTGCCGACGGCGGGGGCGCACGGAATTCGTGATCGAGAATTCCGGCATGACAAGGCGTCATTGCCTTCGCCCCGGGCTTCGCGCGCCTCTCGGGTGCCCTTCCGCTGCGCGGGGTGGCCTGCTATGGCGAGGGGGTTGGCCAAAAGGGGAAACGCGATATGGAACTGGGAATTTCCGGCAAGCGAGCGCTGGTTTGCGCCTCGTCGAAAGGGCTTGGTCGTGGCTGTGCGGAGGCGCTGGCCGCGGCGGGGGTGGACCTTGTCCTGAACGCCCGGGGGTTAGAAGCGCTTCAGCGCACTGCGGCTGAGATCCGCGCGCTTCATGGGGTCGAGGTGACCGCGATTGCCGCCGATATCACCACCGAGGATGGCCGCGCCGAAGTGCTGGCCGCTGCTGGACCCGTCGACATTCTGGTGACGAATGCGGGCGGTCCGCCGCCAGGGATGTGGTCGGACTGGGGTCGTGACGATTTCATCGCCGCCCTCGATGCCAACATGCTTACGCCGATCGCGCTTATGACTGCACTGCTGCCGGGGATGATCGAGCGTGGCTGGGGCCGCGTCGTGAACATCACAAGCCAATCGGTCAAGGCACCGATCCCGGTGCTCGGCCTCTCCAACTCGGCCCGTGCGGGGCTTACAGGTTACGTCGCGGGCACCGCTCGCCAGGTCGCCCCCCATGGCGTCACGATCAACAACTTGCTGCCCGGCATTCACGCGACCGACCGGGCCGACGCGCTGGACCGCGGCGTGGCTGAGGCCGAAGGACTCACCCTCGAAGAGGCCCGCGCCCGGCGCGAAGCCACCATTCCAGCCCGCCGGTACGGCACGGCAGAGGAGTTCGGCGCGGCCTGCGCGTTCCTCTGTTCACAGCAAGCTGGCTTTATCGTTGGACAGAACATCCTGCTGGACGGTGGCGCGGTGAACGCGACCCTTTGAGGCGGCCGCGGTTGTCGCTCCCCGCGCACGCCGCGACATGCCTCGCGGGCTTGCCTTCCCGTCGTTGGAGCGTCCGCGAGACGGGCCGCGGACCTTCCGGGCCATGGGCTTCGCCTATCGATGGCGCGCTTGTTCTCTCCGGGCCTTCGGCTGGTTGTCGCGCGCTTCAGGATCGATGGTGACGATTCCGAAATCTCGGTTGCCATGGCGGTGCCAGCTTGAAACACCTGTTTCGTAAGGCGAGGGCATCGCGAGCCAGTCTGCCCCACGCGCGGCGCTTTATCGCCTCAGCCCAAGGCTGTCGATTTCACCCAGTTCGGCCGGCGGCTGGCGTGAACCAGGCTGACCCGCGGGGCGTGGCGTCCGCCGAGCGCCAGTGTTGCCGCCCGCAGCATCTCGATCCCATCCTCGGACCGTGAGGGTAGGGCGCCGGCCGCAATCGGCTCGCCGATTGTCATCCGGTAAGGCTGGCGATCCTTGTTCAATGTCTCGTGGAAAAGCGTGATGTCCCTGAGAGTCGGGTGGATGAGGTCGAAAAGGTAGAATAGCGCGGAGTTGCGCGAGCGGATATTGACCGGCACCACGGGCAAGTCGAACTTGCGTGCGATCATGGCCGCCGATGCCATCCAGGGCCGCTCGTGAAGCGACAGCCCCTGCCGTTTCGCTAGCCGTCCCGAGGGGAAGATCAGCCCCAGTCGTCCCGCCTCGATCGCCTCGCGGGTATAGGCCATGGTTTCCCGCATCCGCGAATGGCTGCGCTTTTCTTCACGCCATTCCACGGGGCAGATGATGTCCTCCATCTGCGGAAGCACGCGAAGTATGTCGCGGTTGGCATAGAAGAACAGGTCGGATCGGCGGGCGCGCAGAACGCTCCACAACATCACACCGTCGGCGATTCCCGTGGGATGGTTGGCGACGATCAGCGCGGGCCCCGCTGCGGGGATATGCTCCAGGCCGCTCGCCCGCACATCGCGCGCCAGAAGGCGCGCCACCTCATCCATTATCACGGGAGCCGGGTGATCCTTCAGCCGTTCGCCAAGCGCGATCGTGCGTGGATAGCCGAGCAGCCGCGTCAGGACTTGGCGGGATGGCGCGCTCCAGGGATAATCGGCGAAGAGCCAGGGCGCGCGTTCCGCGATAAGGGGGTCGATTCTTTCCTGCATACGCGTTCCCACCATAGCCGAATGACGCAGCGATGACAGCAGAGCCGATTCGGCACAGGATGGTCAAAGCGATTCCCGTGTGTCCAGCGGCTCAGCGCCGGGCGGCCAGCAGACGGCCGACCATCTCCCCCATGTCCCGGCTCAGGCCATCTTGCCCGGCAATCCGTTCCATCGCAGCGCGCATCTTGGCCTGGCGGCGATCATCGTATCGGGTCCAGGTCTCGAAGGCGGTGGACATGCGCGCGGCCGTTTGCGGATTGACGCTGTCGAGCCGGATCAGCCAGTCCGCAACCAGCTCGTAGCCTGCGCCAGACGGGTCATGGAAACCCGCCGCGTTCATCGTGAAACCACCGATCGCCGCGCGGAACCGGTTGGGGTTTTTCCAATTAAAATCAGCGTGTTTTGTCAAGGACCTCGTGCATTCGACTGCACGGTCTGGGGTCGCAAGGGACGTCTGTAGCGCGAACCACTTGTCCATCACCAACCGGTCGCCTCGCCAGCGCCGGGCAAACCGGTCGAGTTCGTCCTCGCCCGCCCCGATTTCCAGGAGGATCGACAGCGCGCCCAGCTCGTCGGTCATGTTGTTCGCCTGGGCAAAATGTTGCTGGGCGCTGTCGCCCCTGTCGAGGCGCGCCATATTGCCCAGCGCGGCCAGGCGCAGCGCCCTCCGCCCCGCATCCGCCGCGCCGGGGGAATAGGGTCCGGGGCAGGTCAACTGGGCGTAAAGTGGCGACCAGAGCGAGTGCAGGTGCTCGGCCACGGCGGTTTTCAGGGCTTTGCGCGCGGCGTGGATGGCAAGCGGGTCCGGCGTGTGGCCTTGGGCGTGCAGTTCCTCCGCCAGTTGATCCTCGCCCGGCAGGCCGAGGGCCAAGGCGCGGAAGGCGGGGTCCAGCGCCTCGTCGCGGACCATCGCCGCCAAGGCGTCGAGATAGGCGGGCGCGGGCCGTGCGTTTTCGACGATCATCGCCAGTAGCACGTCCCGGGCAAGGGTGCGGCCTGCTTCCCACTTGTTGAAGGGGTCGGTGTCATGGGCCAGCAGGAAGGCGCGTTCTTCGGCCGATGTTTCACGATTCAAGATCACCGGCGCCGAGAAGCCGCGCAGGAGCGAGGGGATCGGTTTCGCACCGAGCCCGTCGAAGGTGAAGGATTGCTCGGGCTCGCTCACCTCCAGCACGGTGGTCGGGACGATCTCGTCGCCATTGGGGGAGATCAGACCGACGGCCAGCGGGATCACCTGTGGGCGTTTCTCGGACTGGCCGGGCGTCGGTGGCGTTTCCTGTTTTGTATGAATGGTATATGTGCCGGCCTTGAAGTCTTCGGTAATGGTCAGCCGGGGCGTGCCGGCTTGGGAATACCAGCGTTTGAATTGGGTGAGGTCGCGGCCGGTGGCGTCCTCGAACACCTTCAGCCAATCCTCTATGGTGGCGGCCTGTCCGTCGTGCCGGTCGAAATACAGCGCCAGTGCCTTGTCATAGCCTTCGGGTCCGACGAGGCGGCGCAGCATCCCGATCACCTCGGCACCCTTTTCATAGACGGTCGCGGTGTAGAAGTTGTTGATCTCGGTATAGCTTTCGGGCCGCACCGGGTGCGCCAGCGGCCCGTTATCCTCGCGGAACTGGCGCGCGCGCAGGGTGATGACGTCCTCGATCCGCTTGACCGCGTGGGACCGCGCGTCACCCGCGAACTGCTGGTCGCGGAACACCGTGAGCCCCTCTTTCAAGCAGAGCTGGAACCAGTCGCGGCAGGTGATGCGATTGCCCGTCCAGTTGTGGAAATACTCGTGCGCGATGATGCGCTCGATGTTCTCGTAGTCGCGGTCGGTGGCGGTTTCCGGGCTGGCCAGAACGTAGCGCGAGTTGAAGATATTCAGCCCCTTGTTCTCCATCGCGCCCATGTTGAAATCGTCCACCGCGACGATGTTGAACACGTCGAGGTCATAGGCGCGGCCGTAAACCTGTTCGTCCCAGCGCATGCTGCGGATAAGCGCGTCTAACGCGTAATCGGCCTTGCCCTGGTCGGTGGGACGCACCCAGATGTTCAGCGCGACTTCGCGCCCCTGACAGGTGGTAAAGGCGTCGGACGTCGCCACCAGATCGCCGGCGACCAGCGCGAACAGGTAGGCGGGCTTGGGCCAGGGGTCGTCCCACTCGGCCCAGCCCTTGCCCTGCGCCACCGGGTTGCCGTTCGACAAGAGCACCGGCAGGTCGCTCTCGATGCGCACCCTGAAGGGGGCCATCACATCGGGGCGGTCGGGGTAGTAGGTGATCTTGCGGAAACCCTCGGCCTCGCATTGCGTGCAATACATGCCGTTCGACATGTAAAGCCCCTCCAACGCCGTATTCTCCTTCGGCGCGATTTCTACCTCGGCCTCCCAGGTGAAGGGCGCGTCGGGAACCTTGGCAGTCAGCCCTTCGGGCGTGATGGCGGGCGTCACCGGCGTGCCGTCGATGCTGGCCCCGATCAGGTTCAGTTGCTCGCCATGCAGAAAGAATTGCCTTTCGGTCGTTTCCGGGTTCGGCCTGAAGGAGATGCGCGAAATCACCCGCGTCGCCACCGGGTCCAGTCGAAACGTCAAATCCACACGGTCGACCAGCCAGGCGGGCGGGGTGTAATCGGCGAGGTAATGCGCCTGGGGACTTGCGTCTTCCATCGTTCTCTCCGTTCCTGCTGCTTTACACCTATCCTGTCGTTCCGGAGGTGCAAGATGGGGCCGCTTGTCCACGCCGGTCTCCGCGATAAGTTCTCGCCATGGCTATCACTCTTCTTTGGTTCAAGCGCGACCTGCGCGTGGTCGATCACCCGGCGCTTGTCCTCGCCGCGGAGGGCGGGGGCGAGGTGCTGCCGCTTTACATCGTCGAACCCGAGTATTGGAGCCTGCCGGACACCTCGGCCCGCCAGTGGGCCTTCACCGCCGAAAGCCTCTTCGATCTCGCGTGTGCACTAGAGCGCCTTGGGGCGCCGCTGCACGTCAAGACGGGCGACGCGGTTGCAGTGCTGGAAAGCCTCGCCACGGCGTATCGGGTGACCCGCCTGGTCAGCCATGAGGAAACCGGTAATTGGTGGACCTATGCCCGCGACCGGCGCGTGGCGGCCTGGGCGCGCGCGCGGGGCATGCCGTGGCAGGAACTGCCGCAATCGGGCGTGGTGCGTCGGTTGAAGGGACGCGATGGCTGGGCCGCGGCGCGTGACAGCTTCATGCGGCGGCCGTTGCAGGCCGCGCCCGCCGGGCTTCGCGGTGTGCCGGGCACGACAACGGCGATCCCGACCGCGCACGACCTTGGCCTCGATTCCGATTCCTGCCCAGAGCGGCAACGGGGCGGGAGGACCGAAGGGATGGCCTTGCTCGACAGCTTTCTTTCCGAACGGGGCCGGGACTATCGCAAGGCCATGTCCTCGCCCCGAACGGGCGCCATTTCCTGCTCGCGGCTCTCGCCGCACCTGGCGCTTGGCACGCTATCGCCGCGGGAAGTCGAACGGGCCACCGAACGGCGGCGGGCAGAGGTGAAAGGTTCGCGCGAGGGTTGGGCCGGCAGCCTGAAGAGCTTTTCGGCCCGCCTCGCCTGGCGCGACCATTTCATGCAGAAGCTCGAGAACGAGCCAGAACTGGAACGGCGTTGCCTGCATCCGGCCTATGAGGGCCTGCGGCCGGCGACGCCCGACGCCGCGCGCCTGGCTGCCTGGGCATCGGGCGAGACCGGGCTGCCCTTCGTCGATGCCTGCATGCGTTCCCTCATTTCCACTGGCTGGCTCAATTTCCGCATGCGCGCGATGCTGGTCTCTTTCGCCTCATATCATCTGTGGCTTGACTGGCGGGCGACCGGGCCGATCCTTGCGCGGTACTTCACCGATTACGAGCCGGGCATTCATTGGCCACAATTGCAGATGCAGTCGGGGACGACCGGTATGAACACCATCCGAATCTACAACCCCGTGAAACAGGGCCACGATCAGGATCCGGCCGGCGCGTTCACGCGCGCCTGGGTCCCGGAACTGGCGTCGGTGCCCGATGCGTTTTTGCACGAGCCTTGGCGCTGGGAGGGGGCTGGCCGGCTTCTCGGGCGCGATTATCCAGAACCGATGGTGGAGATGGTCGCCGCCGCCCGCGCGGCGCGCGAGGCGGTCTGGGCGGTGCGCCGGGGCGATGCCTTTCGCGAGGAGGCGGCCCGAATCGTCCGGCGTCATGCCTCGCGAAAGGATCCCGCCGGCCGTTTCGTGAGCGACCACGCGCCCCGGCGCCGCGGGGAAGATACGCGGCAGATGAGCCTCGACCTTTGATCCGGGCCACGGGAAGCTGGCCACCAGGGATGACCTTTGGCTTACGCCGCACCTGTGTGCGCCTGCCCAGTAGAGGAGCGCATCACCCCGCCGCCCATCGGCGTATCGGTCCAGGGACAAAGCCCGCGGTTCTTTCTCTGACGGGAATGCGCGCGGTAAGTTTAAATCGGATGGGCGTGAGAGCGTGGCCCGCCCATCCTGCGGAGCCCGCGCCAAGCAGAGGTTGACCACAATGGCACGGATGCGCCGCAAGGCAGATCTGCCCCATAAAACCTGCACCGCCTGCAACCGGCCGTTCGTTTGGCGCAGGAAGTGGGCGAAGGATTGGGAACACGTTCGCTATTGCTCCGAACGCTGCCGCAGGGCGGCGCGGGCGGGGTCAGGCCCTTCACCCCGTTCGAAAAGCCCTATATCGTAAGGGAAAGCCCGCAGACGAGGATCTCATGGCGCGCCCGAGGGTCGGCATCATCGGCAACAGCTACCTGATCAACGATCAGTACCCGGCCCATGCGGGCGGCACCATGAATTCCGAGGCGGTGGCGGAGGTCGCGGGGGCGCTTCCGCTGTTGATCCCGGCCGATCCGCGTTTCGTCACCGTTCCGGAACTGCTGGAAAGCTTTGACGGATTCCTGTTCACGGGGGGGCGGCCCAATGTCCATCCCGAGGAATATGGGGAGCCTGCCACCGAAGCGCATGGCGCCTTCGACAGGGCGCGCGACGCGATCGCGCTGCCGCTGATCCGGGCGCTGGTGGAACGCGGGCAGCCCTTCTTCGGGATCTGCCGCGGCTTTCAGGAGGTGAACGTGGCGCTTGGTGGCACGCTGTACCCCGAAATACGCGACTTGCCGGGCCGGATGAACCATCGGATGCCGCCCGATGGGACGCTGGAGGAAAAATTCGCCCTGCGTCACAAGGTGACGCTGACCGAGGGCGGTCTGTTCCATCGTCTTCTGGGTGCGACCGAGGTCATGACCAACACCTTGCACGGTCAGGGCATCAAGACGCCCGGCAGCCGTATCGTGATTGAGGGCTGGGCACCCGACGGCACCCCGGAAGCGTTGCATGTCGATGGGGCACCGGGATTTGCCATCGCTGTTCAGTGGCATCCCGAGTACAAGGCCGCCTGCGATCCGGTCTCAAGGCCCCTGTTCCGGGCCTTCGGCCGCGCGGTCGCCGCCTGGGCGGCGGGCGACCGGGGGGCGGTGCTGCGTTCGGCGTGAGGCGGAAAGGGTGCCGAGAGACGCCGGCTCTTCCTCCGACGCCTCCTCTTTCGGCTGCTGTGCGAGACTTGTTCAGGTGAGCTCGGTCTCGATGCGAGAGGACCGTTCGAGAGTCTGATGCACGGGGCAGCGGTCGGCGATCTCGCGCAGGCGGGTGCGTTGTTCGTCGTCGAGTTCGCCGGTCAAACAGATCGTGCGGTGAAAGCGGTCGACTTTCTGCCCGCTCCGGGCCTCGGCATCCTGCGCATGAACCTTGTCATGGCTCACGTCCACGCGGACTCCGTCCAGCGGCCAGCCCTTGCGCCTTGCATACATCCGCACCGTCATCGAGGTGCAGGCGCCCAGCGCGGCGGCAAGCAGCCCGTAGGGCGAAAGCCCGCGGTCGCTGCCGCCATAGGATTCGGGCTCGTCGGCGGTCAGGTGGTGCTGCCCAGAGGTCACATCCTGCTGAAAACCGTCCGGGTCGGCCTCACGCACCCGCACGACGCCTTCGGGCGCCCCGGGCGGCGGGGCGGGCGGGGCGACATCGATATAGCGGGTGGCCCAGGCGGCGATCACCTCGGCGGTGTAGTCGGCATCCGCCCGGCGCGAGATCAGGTGATCGGCGCTGTCGAGCGTGACGAAGCTCTTGGGATGTTTGGCATGGGTGAAGATCTGGGTGGCGTTGTCGATCCCGACGACCTCGTCACGGGGAGCATGCATCACCAGCAGGGCGCGGCCGAGATGCGCGAGTGTATCGCCCAGAGACTCGCGGGCGACGTCCTCCAGGAATGCCGGACCGACCCGCACCGGGCGCCCGCCGAGCGAGACCTCGCGTACCCCGTCCGCGCCGGGCGCGGCGCGGGCCAGGTGGCGGACGACATGTTCCGGATCAAAGGGTGCGCCCAGCGTAGCCACGGCCTTTGCCGAAGCGATCCGCTGTGCGGCTTTGATCACCGCCGCGCCGCCGAGGGAATGGCCGATCAAAAGGGCGGGTGCCATGTCCATTCCCGCCATGTGGTTGGCCGCGGCCACAAGGTCGGCCACGTTGCTGGTGAAGGTGGTGTTTTCGAACTCGCCCTCGGAATGGCCGAGGCCGGTAAAATCGAACCGCAGCACCGCGAAACCCAAGGCGGTCAGCCGGTCTGCGATCCGGTGCGCCGCGAGGATATCCTTGCCGCAGGTGAAGCAATGGGCAAAAAGCGCCGCAGCCCGCACCCCGCCTTCGGGGCGGTCGAGGCGTGCAGCAAGTCGGTGGCCGCCATGTCCTTCGAAGGTGATCTTTTCCATCGGCGCTCCTTTCCGGTGGGACGCCTTCCAGTCTGGGGTCGGACCGTTCCCGCCGCAAGGGAAGGACGCGGCGTTGTGACCGGGTGGTGACCGCAAAGTCTTGCACGCGAGGGCGGGATCGGGATTGATCGGGGTATGACCGATCCGGCCCCCATCCTTCAGACACATTTGCCATATACGCCATGGGCGGTTCCGCAGATGCGGCGTTTGCCGGGCATTCAGCCGCTTGCGATGGCGGACTGGCTGATCGTGGATGACGCCTATGCGGGGCAGATGGCCGAACGCGATCGGCTGATCGCCGGACAGCGGGAGGCGGTGCACGCCATGGAGGAGCGCGCTCGGCCCGTGGCAGAGGAACTGCTGGAATTGGTTCTGGGCGTGCTGGCGCAGCGGGCGGATTTCCGGGTCGCGCAGGATGAGGTGAGACGTCGTGACGGGGGCCATGTGGCCCTTGACCGCGGGGTGCCGCTGATAGTCTTGGGACGCTTGGTGCAGGAAGATTTCTGCCTGCTGCAGGACGTCGGCGGGGTTCCGGTTATGACCGGCGCGATCCTCTGTTTTCCAGCCAGCTGGACGCTGGCCGAAAAGATGGGCCGCCCGCTAGGGCCGATCCACGGGCCGGTACCGCAATATGATACAGAGCTCGGCGCAAGGGTCGACCGATTGTTCGCGGGGCTCAGGCCCGGCCGTCCGCTTTGGCGTGCGAATGCGCATTTCTACGAAGACCCGCGGCTGTTCCAGCCCCGCCCCGAGGCCGCTCCGCGTGCCAAGGTCGAGGGGCCGGCGCCGTATTTGCGCAGTGAGCGGCAGGCGTTGTTGCGATTGCCGGAAACCGGGGCGGTGGTCTTTTCGATCCACACGTACGTGATAGCCCGTGAAAGCCTGGCGCCCGAGCAACGCGCCACGCTGCGGGACCATCCCATCGGCTATGACCCGGCGCGTCTGGTGGGGCCGGCATGAACCAGGTTGCGGCGCAATACGAGGCCTTTCCCTATCCCGAACGCGATCCCGCGGAGGAGCGGACGAGGCTGATCACAGGGTCGCCCTCGCACCCGCTGGAGATCGACCATTTTCTG
Organism: Rhodovulum sp.; assembly: GCA_049975105.1. Taxonomy (GTDB): domain Bacteria; phylum Pseudomonadota; class Alphaproteobacteria; order Rhodobacterales; family Rhodobacteraceae; genus Rhodovulum. The sequence continues at coordinate 21,412 of JBNGDM010000006.1, forward strand.
TTCGCCGGCAAGCGTGACTGGTCGCGGCCCTTGCGGGTGCTTTTCGCGGGCGGCGGCACCGGTGACGGACTGATCCAATTAGCACAGGTCATGGCATGGGCCGGCCGGCCCGCAGACATCACCTATATCGACCTGTCCCAAGCGTCGAGGAAGATCGCCGAAGAGCGGGCGCGGGTCCGCGGACTGACGGGGATCAAGTTCGTGACCGGCAGCCTTCTGGATGCCGCGAAGTTCGGACCGTTCGACTATATCGATTGCTGCGGCGTGCTGCATCACCTCGACGACCCGCAGGCGGGCTTCGACGCACTTTCGGCGGCGCTTGCCCCCGAGGGCGGCATAGGGCTGATGGTCTATGCGCCCTATGGCCGGTCGGGAGTCTATCCGCTGCAAGAGGCGTTCGGCACGCTTTTCGAGGGGATAGCGCCAGAGGCGCGGCTGGCGGACGCCAAGCGGATCGTCGACGCGCTGCCGGAAGGCCATCCGTTTCGATTGAACCCGCATCTCGGCGATCGCGAGCGCAGCGATGCGGGTTTCTACGATCTTCTGCTGCATTCGCGGGATCGTCCTTTCACCATCGGAGAACTCGACGCGTCGCTGAGCGCGGCGGGTCTGGAGATGGTGGGGGTAACGCAGCCCGCGCTCTACGATCCTGTGCGCCTGTTGCCCGAGGGTGTTCGGCTTCCCGAAGGTCTGAGCCGGATTGCGCGGATGGGTCTGGGCGAGCGCCTGCGGGGCACGATCCGCACCCATGTTGCCTATGCGGTCAAGGCAGGGCGCGCTGTGCAGGCGTTGGCCAAACCCGCCGATCTGTCGTTGGTGCCGCATCTAAAGGGTGTCGAGGGGCCGGCGCTGGCCCGTTCGGTGGCGGCCAAGGGGCAGGTCAAGATGGGGCAGGGCGCGACGAGGGTCGTCGAGCCATTGGACAAGGCTGCCGCTCCATTGATCGCCGAGATCGACGGGCGGCGGACCCTGGCGCGAATTGCGCAGCGCACGGCTCTTGATCCGATCGGGTTCGGCGCAGGCTGGGCCCCGGTCCACAAGGCCTTGGCGGACTGGGGGCTGATGCTTTACGCGCGCCCAGGCTGAGGTGTCCGTGGTGTGCCGCGAAGGACGCCGCAGACAGTTGCAGTGACCCGATGCCCCCCCAATAAAAGTCTTCAAAGGCAGAGATATGCTGTCGCCGTATGGCCATTGTTCGATCGGCCTTGCCGTGGGGTTTTCCAAACGCCCCAGCTTTCTATGGACGCCTTGCAACATTGTCGGTTCGTCGCACTCGGGTGATCTGAACCGCGATGCACAAATCGCGTGGGGGCGTTTGCGGCGGGCAGCAAGGCGGTTCTTCATGGTCGTTGTGCGCAAAAAAGGGGGCGCCCGAAAGCGCCCCCAGACCCGCACCGTTCCCCGACGGGACCGGATCAGCAGCTGTAGTACATTTGGAACTCGACCGGGTGCGGCGTGTGTTCGAAGGCGTAGACCTCTTCCCACTTGAGCTCCATGTAACCCGCGATCTGGTCCTTGGTGAAGACGTCGCCGGCCAGCAGGAAGTCGTGGTCCTTCTCCAGGGACTCGAGGGCCTCGCGCAGCGACGCACACACCGTCGGGATACCTTCCAGTTCCTCGGGCGGCAGGTCGTAGAGGTTCTTGTCCATAGCCTCGCCCGGATCGATCTTGTTCTTGATCCCGTCGAGACCGGCCATCAGCAGTGCCGCGAAGCAGAGATAGGGGTTGGCCGACGGGTCGGGGAAGCGGGCCTCGACACGTTTCGCCTTCGGGCTCTCGGTCCACGGGATCCGCACGCAGCCCGAACGGTTGCGGGCCGAGTAGGCGCGCAGCACCGGGGCCTCGAAGCCCGGGATCAGACGCTTGTAGGAGTTGGTGGACGGGTTGGTGAAGGCGTTCAGCGTCTTGGCGTGCTTCAGAATACCGCCGATGTACCACAGAGCCTCCTGGCTGAGGTCGGCGTACTTGTCACCCGCGAAGAGCGGCTTGCCGTCCTTCCAGATCGACATGTTGCAGTGCATGCCGGTGCCGTTGTCGCCCGCGATCGGCTTCGGCATGAAGGTGGCCGACTTCCCGTAGGCCTGGGCCACATTGTGGATGACATACTTGTACATTTGCAGGTGATCGGCCTGTTTGGTTAGGCTATCGAAGATCAAGCCAAGTTCGTGCTGGCACGACGCCACCTCGTGGTGGTGCTTGTCGACCTTCATGCCCATGCGCTTCATGGTGGAGAGCATTTCCGAGCGCAGGTCCATGCCGTCGTCCACCGGGTTTACCGGGAAATACCCGCCCTTGACGCCAGGGCGATGGCCGGTGTTGCCCATCTCGTACTCGGTGTCGGTGTTCCATGCGGCGTCGATGGCGTCGACCTCGTAGGACACCTTGTTCATCGTGTTCGAGTAGCGGACATCGTCGAAGATGAAGAACTCCGCCTCGGGGCCGAAATAGGCCACGTCGCCGATGCCGCTGGACTTGAGGTAGGCCTCGGCCTTTTCGGCGGTGCCGCGCGGGTCGCGGTCATAGGGCTCTCCGGTGTCCGGTTCGACGACCGACGAGTGGATGCACATCGTCTTTTCGGCGTAGAACGGATCAAGATAGGCACTTTCGGTGTCGGGCATGAGTTTCATGTCCGACGCTTCGATCGACTTCCAGCCGGCAATGGACGAGCCGTCGAACATGAAGCCTTCGTCGAGAAAATCCTCGTCGACGAGATCGGACATCACGGTGACGTGCTGCAGCTTGCCGCGCGGGTCGGTAAAGCGGATGTCGACGTATTCGACGTCCTCGTCCTTGATGGTCTTAAGAACCTTGTCCTTGCTCATGTGACCTTGCTTCCCCTCTCCTTAAGGTTGGTCGATATGCACCGGGGGCGGTCCCGGCGGTCTGTGGGTGTGGTTCAGAGTGCGTCTTCGCCGGTCTCGCCGGTCCGGATGCGGATCGCCTGTTCGACGGGCGACACAAAGATCTTGCCGTCGCCGATCTTCTCGGTCTTGGCGGCGTTCACGATGGCCTCGACCGCGGCGTCGACCTGGTCGTCGGGCAGCACCACCTCAATTTTTACCTTGGGAAGGAAATCCACGACGTATTCGGCGCCGCGATAAAGCTCGGTATGGCCTTTCTGGCGGCCGAACCCCTTGACCTCGATGACACTGAGGCCCTGGACGCCAGCCTCCTGGAGCGCCTCCTTGACCTCGTCGAGCTTGAAGGGCTTGATGATCGCCTCGATCTTCTTCACGGCGCGAGACTCCTTCTCGGTGACGGTTCGACGCCCGACAGACCACTTTCGCCGGGGGCGCACAATTGGGTAGTCTGGCGGGCCTACAGGGTACTTAGTGAATCTTTATGGGACGCATAAAAAATAAGCAGAAAGCTGCAAGAGTAGGCGAAATAAGAACGTATTTGGTGCCGTGCATGTCCGAAATTCTTACATCTGCCCAAATGCGCGCCACTGAACGTGCCATGATCGAGTCCGGGTTTGCCTCGGGCCTCGATTTGATGGAACGGGCCGGCCGCTGCGTCGTAGAAGCGGTTTTCAACGAATGGCCTTCGCTTGCGGCCGAACCGCAGCACGCACTGGTGCTGTGCGGTCCGGGCAACAATGGGGGCGACGGGTTCGTGGTCGCGCGTCTCTTGCGTAACTGGGGCTGGCAGGTCGAGACGTTCCTGCTTGGACCGGCCGACCGGCTTCCACGCGATGCCCGGACCAATCATGACAGGTGGCTTGCCACGGGCGGCAGGATCGCTCGATTGCCGTTCGAGGCGGTTCCCGATGTCGAGAGCGCCGAACCGCTGATAGTAGATGCCCTTTTCGGCACTGGGCTGACGCGGCCGTTGGGCGCCGACCTGGTTCAGGGTGTGCTGGCTCCGCTCGAGGGGTCGGGCTATGCCGGCGCGCGCCGGGTGGCTATAGACGTGCCGTCGGGGGTGTGTTCGGATTCCGGCCGGGTATTGACGTCTGACAAGAGCGGTGGCGCCTTTCGGGCGGAGCTCACCGTGAGCTTTCACCGGCTAAAGCCCGCGCACGTCCTGTCCGAAGGTCCGGCACTATGCGGGCGGGTCGTGCTTGCGGATATCGGTCTGACGAGCAAGTGTAAGGCCGATCATGCGCAAATGCTCGACGAACCCGCGCTACATGCGCGCCGGCTGCGCAAGCCGGCCAACGGGCACAAATACACCTCCGGTCATGTCCTGATTCTGTCGGGCGGGGCGGGGCGGACGGGCGCTGCGCGTCTTGCGGCACGGGGTGCGCTGCGCATCGGCGCAGGGCTGGTGACGGTTGGCGCGCCGGCGGCAGCCATTCCGGAGATCGCCGCGCATCTGACCGCGATCATGCTGCGGCAGTGCGACGATGCGAAGAATTTGGTCGATCTTTTGCAGGACATGCGCTTCAACGCTCTGTGTCTCGGGCCGGGGCTGGGTACCGATGCGCGCGGGGCCGCGCTGCTGCGTGCCGCGCTGGCCAGCAGACGGCCCATGGTACTGGATGCGGATGCGTTGACATTGCTGGTCGATGACAAGGACCTGCAGGAGACGTTGCACGAGCGCTGCGTCCTTACGCCCCACATGGGCGAGTTCGCACGGCTGTTCCCGCTGCTTGCGGCAGAACTTGGTGCACGGCCTTCGCGCGGACCAGCGCGTTCGAAGCTTGACGCGGCACGGCGCGCTGCGGCGCGAACGGGCGCTGTGGTTCTGATAAAGGGGCCCGACACCGTGATCGCGGCACCGGACGGACGCTGCTCGATCAGCGCGGCAGTGTATGATCGCGCCGTGCCTTGGCTAGCAACGGCCGGGGCTGGCGACGTGCTGTCCGGTATGATCGCGGGATTGTTGGCTCGTGGTCTGGCACCAATGGCGGCCGCCGAAACCGCCGCGTGGTTGCATGTGGAGGCCGCACGGTCCTTTGGTCCCGGCCTCGTAGCGGAAGATTTGCCCGAAATGTTGCCAAAGGTTTTCCGCGATCTCGGGCTGTGACGCCACACTTTACGCCTCGTGCCGCGGCAATGCGCTGACGTCGTGCTGTTTGGCCTAGCTGTTTCGCGGCATGTCGCAGCCGAAGAGATGCCGCGGGCTGGGGCGCCACCGATCCGGCCGAGCCGAGCGTTTCCGCGCCGCACGCGTAGGGGCGACCCGAGCGAGACAGGCGTTGGCTTTTCAGGGTCTCATGTGGCGATTCACAACGGGTTCAGTTTGGCGGGCAACCGGGCGGAGAGACTATGAAACCAGCGTCTTCCGCTGCGCTTTTTCCGCTCGCATCCGCTGCGGTGCTTTGCTAGAAGGGCGCGGATTTTACGGGGGCGGTCCGGTGCGTCACGGGCGGCCCTCGCGGCTTTCGCGGGTGTGGCGGAACTGGTAGACGCACCAGATTTAGGTTCTGGCGCCGCGAGGCGTGGGGGTTCAAGTCCCTCCACCCGCACCAGGAACGGATGAAAAGGACGAGAACATGCAGGTCACCGAGACCCTCAATGACGGCCTCAAGCGCGGCTACACGATCACAGTGAGCGCCGCCGAGCTGGACGAGAAGGTCAATGAGAAACTGGCCGAGGCGCAACCCCAGATCGAGATGAAGGGGTTCCGCAAGGGCAAGGTGCCGATGCCGCTGCTTAAAAAGCAATTCGGCCAGCGCGTCATGGGCGAGGTCATGCAGGAGACCATCGACGGCGCGATGAGCTCCCATTTCGAGGAGACCGGCGACCGGCCCGCTTTGCAGCCTGAGGTCAAGATGGTGGGCGAGGACTGGAAAGAGGGCGACGACGTCGTGGTCGAGATGACCTATGAAGCGCTGCCAGCTATCCCCGAGCCAGATCTCAAGGCGCTGAAGCTGGAAAAACTGGTGGTCAAGCCGGGCGACGCCGAAATCGACGAGGCGCTGGGCAAGCTGGCGGAAAACGCCCAGAATTTCGAAGATCGGCGGAAGGGGTCCAAGGCGAAGGATGGCGACCAGGTGGTCATCGACTTCGTCGGCAAGCTGGGCGACGAGCCTTTCGACGGTGGCGCGGCCGAGGATTACCCGCTGGTGCTGGGGTCGCAGAGCTTTATCCCCGGTTTCGAGGATCAGCTGGTCGGGGCCAAGGCAGGTGAAGAAGTCACTGTGACCGTTACCTTCCCTGAGAATTACGGTGCCGAGAAGCTCAAGGGCCAAGAGGCGACCTTTGACGTCACCGTGAAAGCCGTGAAGGCGCCCAAGCCGGCCGAGATCGATGACGAGCTGGCCAAGCAGTTCGGTGCCGAGGACCTGGATGCGCTGAAGAAGACGGTGGCCGAGCGGCTGGAAGGCGAGTTCGGCGGTGCGGCCCGCGCCGTGATGAAACGTGCGCTGCTGGACGTGCTGGATGAGAAGGTCAGTTTCGACCTGCCGCCGAGCCTGGTGGAGGCCGAGGCCAAGCAGATCGCGCACCAGCTGTGGCACGAGGAGCACCCGGAAGTGCACGACCACAATCATGGCGAGATCGAGCCGACGGAAGAGCACCAGAAGCTGGCCGAGCGCCGGGTGAAACTGGGCCTTCTGCTGGCCGAGATTGGGCGCAAAGCCGAGGTCAGCGTCTCTGACAACGAGATGACCCAGGCCGTGATGGCCCAGGCGCGGCAATACCCGGGACAGGAGCAGCAATTCTTCGAGTTCGTGCGCCAGAACCAGGCGCTTCAACAGCAGATCCGCGCCCCCATCTTCGAGGATAAGGTCGTAGACTACATTTTCGAATTGGCCGAGATCGAGGAGAAGGAAGTCTCGAAGGCGGACCTGGAAAAGGCGGTCGAGGATCTCGAAGAGGAATAAGCGTGCTGCCGTTGCGGTGACACATGGTCTGGGCCGCCCTGAGGGGCGGCCCTTTTAGTTTATACGGTGCGAAACAATTGAATTTCTGGGACCATAATGGCGGAACTGTTGGGCAGGCTTCAAAGAAGCCCGGTGTCTTTGCCGTTGGGCACGAGAGGTTTGGCAGTGGGCGGAAGTTGGACACGCGCGGCTGACGGCCATCCGTGTCCGGCATTAAAGCGGTGCGGGCTAGAGAGTTCGATCCCCGTTTGCGAGGCGATTCCGGGTGATCTGGCCGTCAATCCAGCTTTGGGCTCGGCCGGATAAAACGAAAGGGCCGCACCCACCGGGGATGCGGCCCTGCGCGGAAATCTTGGTGCGTTGAGGGCGTCAGTCCTCGCGCGGCTGTTCCTCGCCCGAACCCTCGGTCTCAGCCACCTCTGCGAGGTTCTCGTCCTCGGCAGCAGCGGAGCCGATGTCGTCGAACAATTCGGCGATCTCGAACTCGGCGGCGGCCTCTTCCTCGGCTGCCAGTTCCTGGATCGACTTGCCCGAGGCCTGCAATTCGGCCTCTTCGGTCGAGCGGGCAACATTCACCTGAACGGTGACCTCGACCTCGGGGTGCAGCGTCACCGTGACGTCGTGAAGGCCGAGTTCCTTGATCGGGCCGGTCAGAATGACCTGCTTGCGATCGACCGAGAACCCTTCGGCGGTGGCGGCATCGGCCACGTCGCGGGTGGTCACGGACCCGTACAGGGCGCCCGAATCCGAGGCCGAGCGAATCACGACGAATTGCTGAGCGTCGAGCTTGCCGGCGAGCGCCTCGGCCTCTTTCTTGGTCTCGAGGTTGCGCGCCTCGAGCTGGGCTTTCTCGGCCTCGAACCGGGCGATGTTGGTTTCGTTCGCGCGCAGCGCCTTGCCCTGCGGCAGCAGGAAGTTGCGGGCGTAACCGTCCTTGACGTTCACGACCTCGCCCATCTGGCCAAGCTTGGCGACGCGTTCCAGAAGGATAACTTGCATGTCGCTTGCTCCTTACTTCACGGCGTAGGGAAGAAGAGCGAGGAAGCGCGCGCGCTTGATCGCGCGGGACAGTTCACGCTGCTTCTTTGCCGACACGGCTGTGATGCGCGAGGGCACGATCTTGCCCCGCTCGGAGATATAGCGTTGCAGCAGGCGCGTGTCCTTGTAGTCGATTTTGGGTGCGTTGTCGCCCGAGAAGGGGCAGAC
>JBNGDM010000007.1:0-28431 GCA_049975105.1 Rhodovulum sp.
CGCCGCACCCATGACATCGAGGTCTGGCTGCCCGGCCAGAACACCTATCGCGAAATTTCGTCGGTCTCGCTGTGCGGCGATTTCCAGGCCCGCCGGATGAACGCCCGGTTCCGCCCCGCGGGCGGCGGCAAGCCCGAATACGTCCACACCCTGAACGGCTCTGGCGTGGCCGTAGGCCGCTGCCTGATCGCGGTGTTGGAAAACGGCCAACAGGAGGACGGTTCCGTGACTTTGCCCGATGCCCTGGCGCCTTGGCTCGGCGGCAAGACGACGCTGACAGCCGAGGGGGTGTTGGCCTGATGGACCCGGTCAAGGCGATCTTCGTCTTCGTCGCGACGGTCTTTTTCGTGATGTCGCCCCTGATGTCGGGCGGCTTTTCGGGGTTCGAGCCGGGCCAGTTCCCCATCCCCCAGGACGACCCGCCGGTGCAGCCCGCGGGCTATGCCTTCTCGATCTGGGGGCTGATCTATATCTGGCTGATGGTTTCGGCCGGCGTGGGCCTTTTCCAACGCGCCCGCGACGAGACATGGGAACCCGCGCGCCTGCCGCTGTTCCTGTCGCTTGCGCCGGGCGCCGCCTGGATCGGGGTCGCGCAGATTTCGCCCGTCTGGGCCTCGGTCTTGTTGTGGTGGATGCTGGCCATGGCGCTTTGGGCGTTGGCGCGCACCCCCTTCACCGACCGCTGGACCTTCCAGGCGCCGGTGGCGGTCTATGCGGGCTGGCTGACCGCGGCCAGCTGGGTGTCGGTGGGCCTGTTGGGCGCGGGATATGGCCTGCTGTTCGGGCCGGTGGTCTGGGCACTGATCGCGCTTGCCGGGGCGCTGGTCACCGGGGCGGCGGTGCTGTTGGCGCTTGACCGCGCGCCGGAATATGGCGGCGCGTTGATCTGGGCGCTGGTGGGTGTGATCGTGGCCAATGCGACGACAACGCCGCTCGTCGCCTTTGCCGCCATCGCGGGGGTCGTGATGATCGGCCTGCTGACGGCGCGCGCAGCGACCTGACACGGGCTCTCGCGGGTTCACAAGGCGGGGCTTGCCCGCCGCGGTCTATCCGTCATACGGCCCCTTGCCCAAGTGCTTTCGCAACCGCGAGGGTGTCTTTTTCTTCTTTCCCTTGAACGGGTTCTTGTCGCCCTGTCCGCGAAAGGTCAGACGGATCGGCGTGCCCGGCATGTCGAAATCCTCGCGCAACCCGTTCACCAGGTAGCGCCGATAGCTTTCCGGCAGCTTCTCGGGAAGCGACGCCATCACCACGAATCCCGGCGGCCGGGTCTTGACCTGGGTCATGTAGCGCAGCTTGATCCGGCGTCCGCCGGGCGCGGGCGGCGGGTGCAATTCGGTCATGCCCGCCAACCAGCGGTTCAGTTTCGCCGTCGCCACCCGCCGGTTCCAAACGGTGTAGGCCGAGATGACCGCGTCGTGCAGCCGGTCCAGTCCCCGCCCCGTCAGCGCCGAAACGGTCACCAACGGCGCGCCGCGCAATTGCGGCAGGGCGCGGGCGAATTCCTCTTTAAATTCCTTCAGCTTGCCCTGCCGATCCTCCTCCAGGTCCCACTTGTTGACCGCCACGATCACCGCGCGCCCCTCGCGCTCGGCCAGATCGGCGATCTTCAGGTCCTGGGTCTCGAACGGTGCCTGCCCGTCCAGCAGAACGATCACCACCTCGGCAAACTTGATCGCGCGCAGCGCGTCGCCCACCGACAGCTTTTCGACCTTGTCCTGCACCTTGGCCTTCTTGCGCATCCCCGCCGTATCGAAGACCCGCACCGGCGTGCCCTGCCAGTCCAGCGCCACCGAGATCGCGTCGCGGGTGATCCCGGCCTCGGGGCCGGTCAGCATCCGGTCCTCGCCGAGAATCGCGTTGACCAGTGTCGATTTCCCAGCATTGGGCCGGCCCACGATGGCAACCTGCAGGGGTTTTGCCCGGGTCGGCATGCGGGGGCCGGTTTCCTCGTCGCCTTCCGCGACATCGACATCGGTCTCGGGCGCCGCTTCCTCGATCTCAAGGGCTTCGGCCTCTTCGACCAGCGGCGCCAGCGCGGCGTAGAGATCGCCCATCCCCTCGCCGTGCTCGGCCGAGATGCGAACCGGCTCGCCCAGTCCCAGGGCATAGGATTCCAGAACCCCCGCATCGGCCGCCGCCCCTTCGGCCTTGTTGGTGGCCAGAATCACCCGGGCGGATTTTCGGCGCAGGATCTCGGCGAACACCTCGTCGGCGGGCAGCACCCCCGCCCGCGCGTCGATCAGGAACAGGCAGGCATCGGCCATGCCGACCGCGCGTTCTGTCAGCTTGCGCATCCGGCCCTGCAAGCTTTCGTCGGTCGCCTCTTCCAGGCCCGCGGTGTCGATGACCGTGAACCGCAGATCACCCAGCCGCGCCTCGCCCTCGCGCAGGTCGCGGGTGACACCGGGCTGGTCATCAACCAGCGCCAGCCGCTTGCCAACAAGGCGGTTGAACAGCGTGGACTTCCCCACGTTGGGACGGCCCACGATGGCGAGGGTGAAACTCATCTTGCTCGTCTCCGGACGGATAAGACCGTCCGCCTACACCAATCCCGGCTCAGCGGAAAGCGTGGAGTTGTCCGCGGGTCGAGACGACATAAAGCGTCCTGCCGGCAACCACCGGCCGCGAGGCCGCCCCGCCCGGCAGTTCGACCTGCCCAAGCGGAGCGCCGGATTCGGGGCTGAACGCACGCAGCAACCCGTCATCGGATGCCACCCAAAGCCGCCCGCCCGCCAGAACCGGGCCGTAATGGGCATGGACCGCCTTGCGCCGCTTGACCTTCTGCTTGGTGAAATAGGGCAGATCGACGGCCCAGACGGTTTCCCCGCTATCCGCATCCAGCCGGACAAGCTGGGCCTGGTCAGACACCAGGAACACCGCGCCGCCCACCGGCACCACGGCCCCGTAGGCGCCTTCCTCGGCGGTCCAGATCCGCTCTCCGGACGCCGCATCCAGCGCGACCGCGCGGCCCGACTGGTTGCCGGTGTAGAGCACGCCACCCGCGATCACCGGGTCGGCCACGATGTCAGTCACCTTGGCATATACGAATCCGCGCCGCTGCCCCGCGACCGAGGCCTGCCATACCCGAACCCCCGACTGGCGCAGCGTCGCCACCAGTTCGGCCGACCCGAACGGAAATACCGCAAGCCGATCCGAGACGGCGGGAGCGGCCGCCCCGACCATTCCTGCGGGCGACGGCGTTCCCGGCAATTGCCATTGCACCCGACCATCCTCGGCGCGCACCGCCCAGGCGCGGCTGTCGCGGCTGACCACGTAGACGATGCCGTCGCGATAGGCCGGCGCCCCGGTCACCGGGGCATCCGTGCGCTGGGTCCACAACACAGATCCCGTAGCAGGGTCCAACGCCACCAGTTCACCGAAGCCCGTCGTCGCGAAGAGCCTGCCGTCGCCGAAGGCAAGCCCCCCGCCCGACGCATCGCGGCTGCGCTCCGAGGCCGGAGTCAGGTCCGCCGTCCAAAGCACCGCGCCGCCGGTGGAGACCGCGTTGACGCGGCTTTGGGAATCGAGCGTAAAGACAGTGTCATCGGCCACTACGGGGCTTGCGGTAATGCGGTGGCGCCGCGTGTTGCCCTGGCCGATGCCGACCGACCAGATTCGCTGCGGCGCGGCCGACAGGGCCGCGTGTTCGGGCAGGTGCGCGGCATTGCCGCCGGGCTGGGGATGGTCGGCGCGCGCCACCGGGGCCGGAAGCGTGATCGCGGCGCTCGCCGGTGTCGCCTCCTCGGAAGCCTCGGCGCCCTCAAGGCCCAGCGCCTCGCGCACACCGAGCCGTTCGCCCGGGAGGATCAGTTCCTTCTGGCCACAGCCCGCAATCAGAGCGAGCGCGGCCAGGGTTCCGACTGCATGAGCGAATTTCAACGCACGAGCCCTTTCGTTCAGGAAAACCGCGCGGCGGCTCAGCCCTCCTCGGGCACGCCGCCGAGGGCCACAATCAACTGACTGGCCCGCTGACGCAAGCCCGCGCTGCTGCCCGCATCCTCGACCAGCGCGACAAGGTGGCCCAGCGCCGCCTCGGTGTCGCCCGCATCTATCTGGGCCATTGCCATCTGTTCCAGCGCAAGCGGCCGATAGGGGCGCCCGGGTTCGGCCAACGGCGCCAGCGTTTCCAGACGCGCCGCCGGGTCGGCGTCGCGCCCCTCGATCATCACAAGTTTCAACGCCGCGAGCTGCGTATAGTGAATCGGCAAAGAGGGATCGTTGGCCATCGCGCGCAGCGCCTCCACGGCCTCCGCGGTGCGTTCCCCATCGCCGGTTTCACCCGCGGCCAGCAACGTAACCAACGCGCGTGCCTCGCCCTCGACGGGCAGCGCCTCCAGTCCCGCGACCCGAGCCGCTGCGTCGGGCGCCTCGAGCGCGGCGAGGATACTGTCGCCAAGTTCCTGGGCAGCGGCCTCATCGCGCGCGATACGCCATTCGCGCCACGTTGCCCCGCCCACCAGAACAAGCACCGCCAGCACCGCGATCCAGCCATACCGGCGCATCCAGGCGAACAGCCGGTCACGGCGCACCTCTTCGGTGACTTCCTCGATGAAACTGTCGGGGTTGCTCATGCTGCCTCGCTTGGGGCGTTCCGCCGGTCGGCCGCGGCCGTTCCGGCTTCTCTTAGCGCAGTGCACGCGCCGTTGCCAAGCCCTGCGGCCCAACCCTGGTCAGACTTGAACGGTGGGGTGTTCCGCTGTAATCTGAACCAATTGGTTCACCCGATTGCTACGGCCCCCACCTTGGCTGGGGCATCGGTGCGGAACGCCGCCGCCGCCGAAACCGACGAAAGAGGCCGAACCGAAATGCGTTGGATCTCGATGCTGACCGCGCTGCTGGTGATGCTGAGCCTCTATCTTTTCCTCATGCAGCGTGAGCGCGTGATGGCGTTCGCGGGGGCCGAACCGGTGGCCGCGGGCGTCGAGACCCCCGCCGCCGAGACCGAAAGGCGCGTTTCCGTCGTTGTGCAGAAAAGCGCGGCACAACAGGTGCAGGGCGCGGTGCGCGTGCGTGGCGAAACACGGGCCGCCCGCCAGGTCGAGGTGCGCGCCGAAACCAGCGGCCGGGTGATCTCGGAACCGCTGCGCAAGGGCGCCACCGTGGCCGAGGGCGACACGCTCTGCCGCCTCGACCCCGGGACGCGGGAATCGACACTGGCCCAGGCCGAAGCGGCCCTGGCCGAGGCCCGCGCGCGCCTGCCGGTCGCCCGCGCCACCGTCACCCAGGCCGAGGCCCAGCTTGACGAGGCCCGGATCAACGACCGTGCCGCGCGGCGTCTGGCCGAAGGCGGCTTTGCCTCGGACACCCGCGTTGCAGGCACCCAGTCGGCGGTCAGCGCGGCAGAGGCGGCACTGGTTTCGGCGCAGGCTGGGCTCGAGACCGCGCAGACCGCGATCCGCACCGCCGAGGCGAATGTCGCATCCGCGCGGAAGGAAATCGAACGGCTGACCATCACGGCCCCGTTCGCCGGGCTTCTGGACGACGACACCGCCGAGTTGGGCGCATTGCTTCAGCCCGGCGCGCTGTGCGCAACCGTGATCCAGCTCGATCCGATCCACCTGGTCGGCTACGTGCCCGAAACCGAACTCGACCTGATCGAGACCGGCGCCATGGCAGGCGGCCGTTTCGCCTCGGGCCGCGAGGTCATGGGCCGCGTGTCCTATGTCTCGCGCACCGCCGACGAGGCCACGCGCACCTTCCGCGTCGAAATCGAGGTCGAGAACGCCAAGGGCACGATCCGGGCCGGCCAGACCGTCGAGATCGGCATCGTCGCCCCGGCCGAAACCGCGCATCTGGTGCCGCAATCTGCCCTGACGCTGGACGACCGAGGCCGCCTTGGGGTTCGGCTCGCCAAGGACGGCGTCGCCCGCTTCGCCCCGATTTCCGTTCTGCGCGACACGATCGACGGGTTCTGGGTCACCGGCCTGCCGGAACCGGCCGAGGTGATCGTCGTCGGCCAGGAGTTCGTGACTGACGGCGTACCCATCGCCGTGACCTATCGCGAGACGCCCGAATGACCGGGATCATCGACTGGGCCGCCAGCCGCGCGCGCATGGTCGTGGCCTTTGTGATCCTGTCGATCGTTGCGGGCACGCTGGCCTATATCGAACTGCCCAAGGAGGGCGAGCCGGACATCGAGATACCGGCCCTGTTCATCTCGGTGCCCTTTCCCGGCATCTCGGCCGAAGATGCCGAGAAGCTTCTGGTCAAACCCATGGAGACCGAGCTTACGGACCTGGACGGTCTGGACTCCATGACAGCAACCGCGCGAGAGGGCTTTGCCGCCGTCGCGCTGGAGTTCGAATTCGGCTGGGACAAGACCAAGATCATCGCCGACGTTCGGGACCGGATGAACACCGCCGAGGCGAAATTCCCCGATGGTTACGAGAAGTACACGATCACCGAAATCAACTTCTCCGAATTCCCGATCATCATCGTGAACCTCTCCGGCCCGTTGCCCGAACGGACACTGCTGCGCGTCGCCCAAGACCTTCAGGACCGCATGGAGGGTCTGGAACCTGTGCTGGACGTGGCGCTTGCCGGACATCGTGACGAGATGGTCGAAGTCATCATCGATCCGCTGCGGCTCGAATCCTACAACGTCACCGCCGGCGAATTGATCGACGTCGTGCGCAACAACAACCAGTTGATCGCCGCGGGCGAGGTCGATGCGCCCGCCGGCACCTTCTCGGTCAAGATCCCGTCCTCGTTCGACGATGTGCAGGATGTATATGCTTTGCCGGTCAAGGTGAACGGCGACCGGGTGGTGACGCTTGGAGATCTTGCGGAAATCCGGCTGACGTTCGAGGATCGTACGTCCACCGCACGGTTCAACGGCGAACCAACGGTCGCGCTTCAGATCGTCAAGCGGCGCGGCTTCAACATCATCGACACCGCCGACTTGATCCGCACCGAGGTCGACGCAGCCCGCGCCGCCTGGCCCGCCGACCTGCGCGAGGCGGTGATCGTCGGCACGTCGAACGACCAGTCCCACACCGTGGAATCGATGGTGCGCCAGCTGGAAGGGTCGGTGCTGACCGCGATCGCGCTGGTAATGATCGTGGTGCTGGCCTTCCTCGGCACGCGCTCGGCCCTGCTGGTCGGCTTCGCGATCCCGACCTCGTTCCTCTTGTGCTTCGTCCTGCTGGGCGCGATGGACGTGGCGGTCAACAACATCGTCATGTTCGGCCTGATCCTCGCCGTTGGCATGCTGGTCGACGGCGCCATCGTGGTGGTCGAGTACGCCGATCGGCGCATCGCCGAAGGCACCGGGCCGATGCATGCCTTCGCCGAGGCCGCCAAGCGGATGTTCTGGCCCATCGTCAGTTCCACCGCGACGACGCTCTGCGCCTTCCTGCCGATGTTGTTCTGGCCAGGCGTCCCGGGCGAGTTCATGGGGATGCTGCCGGTCACGCTGATCTTCGTGCTCTCGGCCAGCCTCATGGTGGCACTCGTGTACCTGCCGGTGGTGGGCGGCGTGTCGGGGCGGTTCTCGCGTATCCTGTGGCGGATCACGGCGCGGGTCCGCCCCTGGCCGCTTGCGGCTCGGGCCGCGCTGATGGCGGCGGGGATCGGCCTGGCCTTCTTCTCCGCGATGCGAATGCTGAACCCCGCCTGGCCCGGGGCATCGGCGGGACCCCAAGGGGTGGCGGACATCCTGCCCGGCGTGATCCTGTTCATGGCCGCGTTGGTTGTCTGCTCGATCGGGGTCAACGCCCTGCAGATTCCCCGCAAGCAACCGGTCCGGGCGGGTTACCGCCGCACACCGTTCGGCCATGTCATCCGGTTCATCACCGGCAACCCCGTCATGCCAATCGTCACCGTCCTTGCCGTGCTGGCCTTCGTGATCCACGTCTTCCTGTATTTCTCGGGCGGGTCGATCGGCGGCTACCGGCCGTTCGAGGCGCATAACAACGGGGTCGAATTCTTCGTCGAATCCGAACCCGAACATGCCATCGTCTATGTCCGTGCCCGCGGGAACCTGTCGCTGCAGGAAAAGGACGCTCTGGTGCGCGAGGCCGAGCGGATCGTTCTGGCCGAACCCGGCGTGCGCAACGTCTTCGCCTTCGCCGGCGAGGGCGGGCTGAGCCAGAACACCGGCGGCGCCAACCCGCCGCTGGACACCGTGGGCCAGATCCAGATCGAGCTGATCCCGTGGGAAGAACGCGCCGATGACCCCGATCTCGACGGCAACCTCGTGCTTGATCGCATCCAGGCGAAACTCGCCGAACTGCCGGGCATCCGAACCGAAATACTCGACCTGTCGATGGGCCCGGCCTCGGCCAAGCCCGTGCACCTCCGCCTAATGGGCGAGGACTGGGAGGCGCTGACCGCCGCCACCGAGGCCGCCATCGCGAAGTTCGAGGAAACCGAGGGGTTGCGAGACCTCGAAGACACGCTGCCGCTGCCCGGCATCGACTGGCAGATCGACGTCGATACCGAGGCCGCCGGCCGCTTCGGCGCCTCGGCCTCGACAGTCGGAGCGATGGTCCAGCTCGTGACGCGCGGCATCCTGCTCGACACGATGCGCGTGCCCTCCTCGGACGAAGAGATCGACATCCGCGCCCGCCTGCCCGAAGACGACCGGCTGCTGTCCACGCTCGACACGCTCAAGGTGCGCACCTCCGAGGGGCTTGTGCCCCTTTCCAATTTCATCACCCGCACGCCTGTCGAAAAGGTTGGCCGGATCAACCGCGTCGACGGGACGCGCTATTTCGAGGTCAAGGCAGGGGTCGCGGACGGTCTGACCAATGCCGAGGGTGCACCTATCACCCCCACCGAGCGCATCGCGCTTCTGACCGACTGGCTCGAAAACACCGACTTGCCCGCGGGCGTGACTTGGGAATGGACCGGCGACCAGGAAGACCAGGAGGAATCCTCCGCTTTCCTTTCCAAGGCGTTCGGCGCGGCGCTGGGGCTGATGTTCATCATTCTCCTTGCGCAGTTCAACAGCTTCTACAACGCGGTTCTGGTGCTTTTGGCGGTCGTGCTGTCGTCGACCGGCGTGCTGATCGGGATGATCGTCATGAACCAGCCGTTTTCGATCATCATGACCGGCACCGGGATCGTCGCGCTGGCCGGGATTGTGGTGAACAACAACATCGTGCTGATCGACACCTACCAGGAATACGCCCGCTACATGCCCCGGATCGAGGCAATCGTGCGCACCGTCGAGGTGCGCCTGCGCCCTGTGCTGCTGACCACGGTGACCACCATGGCCGGCCTGTCCTCGATGATGCTGGGGGTCAGCTTCGATTTCCTGAACGGCGGCTACACCGTCGACAGCCCGACCGCACTCTGGTGGAAGCAGTTGGCGACCGCGGTCGTATTCGGCCTCGGGATCGCAACGCTTCTGACACTGGTTTTCACGCCCTCGCTTCTGGCGATCCGCGAATGGTTCTGGGCGGGTGTCTATGGCTCGTTCCGCCGGTTCCGCGCGGCGATGGGTGGCCCCGACAGCAAGGCGGCGCGTGAACTTGCCTTGAACCACGCCGCAAAGGGCGTCGGATCGCCGAATCTGCTTTGGTCGGACCTGCCGCCCGATGAACCCGGCCCTGGCGACCAAGTCACCGCCGACCGCACGGACGAGGGTCAGCACCCCCTGCGCGCGGCCGAGTAGGCCGCCTCAAGACAGCACGTAGTTTAGCCCTATGCCGGCCACGATCAGCGCCATCGCGGCCTGAAGCCAGGTGTTGCACATTGCCCGGTTCACTCGCGGCCCGGCGACCGAGCCGATCGCGGTCCCGATGGCCAGCGGCACCAGAAGTTCGAACCGGATCTCGGCGCCGAGCGCGACGAAATTCCCGATCGATACGACAAGCGCGATGCCGATGGCGATGGCCGCCGTCGCCGGGATGATGTGCATCGGCATTCCCAGCACCGCCGCCATGTAGGGCACCAGCAGGAAGCCCCCGCCAACGCCGAACACCGAGGCAGTAATCGCTATGGCCGCACCGGCCAGCATCGGCGACCACAGCGGAACCCGGAAATCGGCGTCGCCATAACCGAAGGTCACGGCCCGCGCCGACACCCTGGCGCGGACTACCCCTGCGACCGGCGGACCGCCCGCGTCCTGGCTGGCCACACCCGGGCTGCCCCGTCCCCGCAAAAGGCCCCAGGCGATCTGCGCGGCAATCGCCAGTGTCAACGCCCCGAACAGCGGCCGGAACGCCGCCATGTCCGACAGGTAGTGGCTCGACAGCGTGCTGCCCGCAAAGGCCCCCACCAGCCCACCAGTGCCCAGCAGCAGCCCCAGCGGCCAGACCAGCGCCGAATGCCGCAGGTAGCTCGGCACGAAGGTCAGCACCGCGACCAGAACGACGATCTGGGTCATCGGCTTGACGCTGTTGGGATCGCCGAGACCGAACAGCGTGATCAACCCGAACGAGGTCAGGATACCGCCCGCCGCCCCGACCGAAGAGAACACCAACCCTGCGAAAAGGCCCCAGGACAGGCATGCCGCTATAGTCAGCGCGTCCACGCCGTTCTCCTCCCATTCCCGACCCGGGCGGCACGCGGCCACCCTTTTTCCCCGGCACCGGTCCCGGGATCATTTCCAAGGCGTGGCGGCTTGGCAACCGGTTTCGGCCGCCTGCCGACGCGCGCTCAGGCCGCGGCGATATCCTCGTCCTCGCCGGCCTGTTGGCGCTGCCACATCGCGGCATAGCGCCCGGCGCGCGCGACCAGCGCCTCGTGGGTGCCGCGCTCGACCACGCGGCCCTCCTCCAACACCACGATCTCGTCGGCATCCACGATGGTCGACAGCCGGTGCGCGATGGCGATCACCGTGCGCCCCTCGCCCATCGCCTTGAGCTGCGCCTGAATGCCCGCCTCGGTCTCAGAATCGAGCGCCGAGGTCGCCTCATCCAGCAGCAGGATCGGCGGGTTCTTCAGCAAGGTGCGCGCGATCCCCACGCGCTGTTTCTCGCCCCCCGAAAGCTTCAGTCCCCGTTCACCGACCAGCGTTTCATAGCCTTGGGGCAAGCCAGCGATGAAATCGTGGATCTTGGCCGCCCGCGCCGCCGCCTCGATCTCGTCCCGCGTTGCCTCGGGCCGACCGTAGGCGATGTTGTAAAGGATCGTATCGTTGAACAGCACCGTATCCTGCGGCACCACGCCGATCTGGGCGTGCAGGCTCTCCTGCGTAACGTCGCGCAGATCCTGCCCGTCGATCAGGACGGCGCCGCCGCCGACATCGTAGAACCGGAACAACAGCCGGCCGATGGTCGATTTCCCCGCCCCCGACGGCCCCACGATGGCGACCTTGCGGCCCGCGGGCACCTCGATGGAGACATTGTGCAGGATCGGCCGCTCGGGATCATAGCCGAAACGCACATCGCGGAATTCGACCGTGCCACCGGTGACCTTCAGGTCGGACGCGCCGGGCTTGTCCTCCACCTCTGCCGGCTGTTCCAGCAGGTCGAACATGTCCGCCATATCGATCAGGCTCTGGCGGATTTCCCGGTAGACCGTGCCGAGAAAATTCAGCGGCATGGTGATCTGGATCATGTAGGCGTTGACCATGACGAAATCGCCCACGGTCAGCGTGCCCGCCTGCACCCCCATCGCCGCCATCACCATCACCGCGATAAGTCCCCCGGTGATCAGGAAGGCCTGCCCGAAATTCAGGAAGGCCAGCGAATAGGACGTCTTGATCGCGGCTTCTTCATAACCCGCCATCGCCTGGTCATAGCGCTCGGCCTCGCGCCGCTCGGCGCCGAAATACTTGACCGTCTCGAAATTCAGCAGGCTGTCGATGGCCTTCTGGTTGGCATCGGTGTCCTGCTCGTTCATCTTGCGACGGATCTGCACCCGCCAGTCGGTCACGACGAAGGTGAACTTCATGTAGGCCGCGATCACCACGGCCACCACGGCCAGGTACCAGATATCGAAGGCCAGCGCGAAGATCACGCCTACCATCAGCAGTTCCAGAATCAGCGGCCCGATGCTGAACAACAGGAACCGCAGCAGGAATTCCACCCCCTTCACGCCGCGCTCGATGATCCGGCTCAGGCCGCCGGTCTTGCGAGTGATGTGATAGCGCAGCGACAGGTTGTGGATATGGGTGAAGGTCTCCAGCGCCAGCCGGCGCAGGGCTCGCTGCGCCACACGGCTGAAGATCGCGTCGCGCAACTGCTGAAAGCCGGTGCTCATCAGCCGCGCCATGCCATAGGCAACCGTCAGGCCGACGGCGCTGACCGCCATCAACATGGCGTCCGAGGCGCCTTCGCCGGTCAGGCTGTCGACCGCCGCCTTGTAGAGAAACGGCGTCAGCACCGACACGATCTTGGCCAGCACAAGGGCCAGCAACGCCAGCACGACGCGACGTTTCACCCAGGCCTGCCCCTCGGGCCAAAGATAGGGCGCTACCTTGCGGATGGTGCGCATGCCCCTCTCGCGGTCGAGCTGCGACAGGTCGGCAGTGGTGGGGCGACGTCCGCGGCGCATGGGTAGGATCCGGTTCAGGGGACCCGTTCAACCTAATGCGGCTGAAAGGGAAACACCAGTGACCTAGTCACCAGCGGGCAGGTCAAAGACCTGACCCGGATAGATCAGGTCGGGATCCTGGATCTGGTCACGGTTGGCGCGAAAGATCTTGATGTATTGAAAACCGCTGCCATAAGTCCGATCGGCTATTCCCCACAGGGTGAAGCCGGGCTGAACCGTGATGGCACGTATCTCCGTGCCCGCCGGGACCGCGCCGGGCGCGGCGGCAAGCAGCGTCTCGGTGGGTTCGCGCTGGAACGGCGTCTCGAACCGGGCGCCGACCGTGCCATCCGGGTTCAGCAAGTCGGCGCGAAGGTTGTAGACGCCGGCCGCCACCTCGTCGATACGCCGGCGCCATCGCCCGGCCTCGTCAATCCGCGCTTCGGCGATGGCGGCATTGTCGAGATAGAGACGCAGCGCGCCACCGGGCTCGCCCCGCCCGGCCAGGACCACCGCGCCGCCCGCGTCGTAAGAGATCGCCTCGATCAGAACACCCGCCGTGCCAGGTGGCAAATCGCCCGCGGGAGCCTGAAGAACCTGCACGCCGCCGGCATCCGACAAAAGCACGGCGGGTGTGCGCGGCGCGGGTAGCACCGGCGCGGTCTCTTCCGCGGGCGCGCCCGTCACAACGGCCATCTCGGCGACGGCACCGGGCCCGGAGTCCTGCGATACGGCATCGGCCGCGCCAGAATCGGCACTTGCCGTCTCGTTGCGCTCCTCTTTGCGCGCCTCGATGGGGCTCTCGCGGTCGGGTTCGGCCGCGGCCAGCGCATCCGCCTTGTCCCCGGCCCCGACGTCATCGGCCGGTGCCGGTTCGGCAACGGGCGTCGGGGCGAGGATCACCGTGGCCGCCGAGGCGATCTTGCGCCCATCGGCCAAGTCCATACGCAACGACAGGCGCCGCGGATCGGTATCGGGGGGCAGATCGGCAAACAAGGTGAAGGCCCCGTCCGGGCCGGCCACGGCGCGCGCCGCCGCGCGCCCTTCGACCATAAGGACGACCGCACTCCCGGCCGCGGCCTGCCCCGCGATCAGCGCGTTGCCCGAGGGATCGACGCGGACAAGATCGAAATCGGGCGGCGCGGGATCATCCCGGGCGCCGCCCGGGTCATCGGACCCCACTGGCGGCTCCGACACCTCTTCGCCCGGCTCCTCCGTCCGGGCATCGACCGCCGCGGTCTCGACCGGGGCCTCTGCCGTTCCGCCACCCCCGGGCGCGGAGGGCACATCTGGCTCGGCCTGCGCCTCATCGCGCGGAGTGACAGCCGGCGGCACATCGGCGGCCTGCTCTGTTTGCTCGGATGCGGGCGGCCCCGGGGCGGGTTCGTCGCCGCCCCGATCCCGGGTCAGGAACCAGTTCAGAACCAGCAGGATCAGCGCCACCTCGCCGCCGATCAGGACCCAGGTCCACAGGCCCAATTTCCGCTTGCCGTCCGACATCGCCCACCCTCACCGCGCCGCCCCGTGCAGACGCTTGCGGGACCATAGCAACCCCGCTATCACGGGTCCAGAAATCCCCATTCCCAAGGCCTGCCGATGCCCACTCGTGCCCCTTCGATCTGCGTCTTCTGCGGCTCGCGCGACGGTCGTGACCCGGCCCATGCCGCCGAGGCCGAGGCGTTCGGGCGCATCCTGGCCGAACAGGGCTGGCGGCTGGTCTATGGCGCGGGCGACGTGGGTCTGATGGGCCGGGTGGCCCGCGCCGCCCAAAACGCGGGCGGCGAGACCTTCGGGGTGATCCCGGTGCACCTGTTCGACCGCGAGGTCGGCAAGCGGGACCTGACCACCTTCGTCGTCACCGAGAACATGCACGAGCGCAAGAAAGTCATGTTCATGAACTCCGACGCGATCGTGGTGCTGCCGGGCGGCGCGGGGTCGCTGGACGAGTTCTTCGAGGTTCTGACCTGGCGCCAGCTGGGCCTGCACCAGAAACCGATCCTCCTGTTGTCCTCGGGCGGGTTCTGGGCGCCGCTAACCGCGCTGATCGACCATTTCATCGCCGAAGGCTTCGCCGAGCCCAGCCTGCGCGACTACGTGCGCGCTGTGCCCGACGTGGCCACCCTGACCGACGCCCTGCGCGCCGCCCTTTCCTGACGCAGGCTTTCGGCCGAGTACAGCGCGAGCGCGGCCCAGATCAGGCCGAAGGCGATGCCATGCCACGTCGTGAACGCCTCGTGGAAAACCAGCGTTGCAACGAGGAATTGCAGCGTGGGATTGATGTAGCCCACCAACCCGACCGTGGCATAGCTCACCCGCTTGGACGCGTAAGAGAACAGGATCAGCGGCGTCGCCGTCAGCGGCCCCGACAGCATCAACAGCACACTGTCCGAAAGGTCGTGCCCGAAGGTGCCCAGCGTCCGCCCGGTCAGCCCCGCCCAGCCCTGCACATGAACGCCCCACAACCAGATCAGCGCAAGCGGCGCCAGCAACAGAACCTCGGCCGTCACCGACACCACGGGCCCCGCGGGCACACCACGCTTGAGCAGCCCGTAAACCCCGAAGGTCGAGGCCAGCGCCAGCGCCACCCAGGGCGCGACGCCCAGCCCCCAGGTCAGCACCGCCACTGCGACACAGGCCAGACCCACCGCGATCCATTTCGTGGCCGAGTGACGTTCGCCCAACACCGCGAAACCCAGCGCCACCGCGACCAGCGGGAAGATGTAATAGCCCAGCGAAGCCTCGACCGCGTGGCCGATCTGGATCGACAGGATGAACAGGAACCAGTTGACCGAGATCATCAGCGCCGCCAGCGCCACCACCGCCAGCGCGCGCGGCACCGCGAACAGCCGCCCCAGCTCGCCCAGTCGCCCCTGCGCGGCCAGAACCACCCCGAAGAACACTAGCGACCACAGTGTGCGGTGGCCCAGCACCTCCTCGGGCGGGACATGTGCCAACAGCTTGTAATACATCGACGACAGGCCCCAGACGACACAGGCCGCGACCATCGCCAGGATGCCCTTGCGCCCCTCCTCCACCTCAGCGCGCCGCCATGAAGCGCGCAAGGCGGGCAAGCCCCTCCTCGATATCCTCGGTCGAACGGGCATAGGAAAAGCGCAGCGTCCCCGCCCCGCGCACGGGATCGAAATCCAGCCCCGGCGTAACGGCGACCCCCGCGTTTTCAAGGATTTCGGCGGCAAAGGCCCGGCTGTCCTCGGTTAGATCGGACACGTCCGCATAAACATAGAACGCCCCATCGGGCGGCGCGATGCGGTCGAACCCGGCCTTGGGCAATCCCTCCATCATCAGCGCGCGGTTGCTGCGGTAAACTTCCATGTTGGCCTGCAACTCGTCCTCGCAATCCAGCGCCGCCAGCGCGACCACCTGGGACGCGTGCGGCGCGCAGATGAACAGGTTCTGCACCAACCGCTCGATCCGCCGGATATGCGCCTCGGGCACGACCATCCAGCCGACGCGCCAGCCCGTCATCGAGAAATACTTGGAAAACGAGTTGATCACGTAGGTATCGTCGGTGATCTCGAGGGCGGTCACGGCTTTGCGTTCGTATTCGATACCGTGATAGATCTCGTCCGAGATGAACGCCGCGCCGCGCTCCTCACAGGCCCCGATCAGCGCGCCCAGCGCGTCGCGGTCCAGCATCGTGCCCGACGGATTCGCGGGCGAGGCCACCAGCAACCCGTCCAGATCGTCCGGCAAATCGCCCGGAACCGGCTGCAAGCGGTGCTGGGCCTCGGTCTCGATCATCACCGTTTCCAGCCCCAGCGCCTGCAGGATCGCCTTGTAGGACGGGTACCCCGGCGCCCCGATCCCCACCTTTGCCCCCACGTCGAAAAGCGAGGTGAAGGCCAGCGTGAACCCCCCCGACGACCCCGGCGTGATCACCACCCGCTCGGGGTTCAGATCGACGCCGTACCACTCACCGTAAAGCCGCGCGATACGCGCACGCAGTTCGGGCAGGCCCAGCCCCACCGTATAGCCCAGAGCCCCGTCCTCCATCGCGCGGGCCAGGGCGGCGCGGGCCGCAGCGGGCGCTGGCGTTCCGGGCTGGCCGACCTCCATGTGGATGATCCGCTTGCCTTCGGCCTCGGCCCGCGCGGCGGCGGCCATCACGTCCATCACAATGAAGGGATCGACATCGCCGCGGCTTGAAACCCTCATGCCCGCCTCCTTAGGGTGCTTGTCATGCGGGCTTTCTTCCAGCGCGGGGGGACAAGGTCAATGGCAGCCATCCGGCGGCCCCTTCGGCAAGCGCTGCTGCTGGCGTTGATCCTTCTGCTCGCGCCACTTTCCGCGCGCGCCCAAAGCCTGATCCGCGATGCCGAGATCGAATACGCGCTGCGCCAACTGGCCCGGCCGCTGGCCACCGCAGCCGGGATCAGTCCCTCTTCGCTGCGCGTCATGGTCATCAACGACAGCGCGATGAACGCCTTCGTGCTGGACGGGCAGACGATCATGATCCATTCCGGCCTGCTGCTGCGGCTGGAAAGCGCGGCCGAGGCGCAGGCGGTGATCGCCCACGAGATCGCGCATATCGCCAACGGCCACATCACCCGGCGGCTGGCGAATCTGCGCGGCGCCAACTCCGCCGCGGCGATGGGGCTGCTCATGTCTCTGGCCGTCGCCGCCACGGGCAATACCGAGGCGGGCGCCGGGATCGCCATGGGCAGCGCCTCGTCCGCACAGCGGCTGTTCTTCGCCCATACCCGTGCCGAGGAATCCTCGGCCGACCAGGCCGGCGTGCGCTACATGGCCCGCGCCGGCGTCGATCCGCAGGCGATGGTTGACGTGCTCGACCTTTTTCGCGGGCAGGAGGCGCTGAGTTCCACCCGGCAGGACCCGTACGTGCGCACCCACCCGCTGACCGCCGACCGCCTGCGCGCGCTCAGGGGATACGCGGCGGCCTATGGCGGCAAGGCGGCCGCGGATGAGGCCGCGACCTACTGGTATGCCCGCGCCCGCGGCAAGCTGGGAGCCTTCCTGCAAAGCCCGCGCTTCACCCTGCGCAAGGCGGCCGGCGACACCGGCACGGTGGGCATGATGCGCCGGGCCATCGCCCATCACCGCACCCCCGCCCCAGACAAGGCCCTGGCAGAGATGGCGAGACTGGAACAGGCCCGGCCGAACGACCCCTTCGTGATAGAACTCAAAGGCCAGATCCTGCTGGAATCCCGCCGCGTCGGCGCAGCGGTCGATGCCTATGCCCGTGCCGTTGGGCTGGCCCCGAACGAACCGTTGATCCTGGCGGGGCACGGCCGCGCGCTTCTGGCGCTGGACACCGCAGCGGCCAACCGACAAGCCTTGGCCGTCCTGGAGAAGGCGCGCGCCCGCGATCCCAGCGATCCACGCATGCTCCGTAATCTCGCGCTGGCCTATGCCCGGGCCGGGAACAACGGCATGGCGTCGCTTGCGACCGCCGAACGCTACGCCGTCGGCGGGCGGATGGACACCGCCCTGGTCCATGCGAAACGTGCGTCGGGGCTGTTGCCGCGCGGCTCGCCGGGCTGGCTGAGGGCACAGGACGTCCTGTCGCTGGCCGAAAGCGCGAAGCGGCGGAAATGATCCACCTCGCCCGTCATCATGTCGGCGCAGCGCCGCGACAAGTGACCGATTGCGGAGAAATTGCCATTGGCCCCGTGCGCGAGATGTGTTGCAACAGGGGCAACTGACGAATGGAGATACACGCATGACCCGCTTGCCCGCCGCCACCCTGTTGGCCCTAGGCCTTGCCCTGCCCGCCCAGGCCTTCGACCTGAGCGCCATGACCGAGGACGAGCGCACCGCCTTCCGCGCCGAGGTGCGCAGCTACCTGATGGACAATCCCGAAGTGCTGATGGAGGCGATCCAGGTGCTGGAACAGCGCCAGGCCGAGGCGCAGGCCCAGAACGACGAAACCCTCGTGCAGGTCAACGCCGACGAGTTGTTCCGGGATGGCCATTCCTGGGTCGGCGGCAACCCCGAGGGCGACATCACGCTAGTCGAGTTCATGGACTATCGCTGCGGCTACTGCCGCAAGGCCTTCGAAGAGGTCGAACAACTGGTGGCCAGCGACGGCAATATCCGCTTCATCGTCAAGGAATTCCCCATTCTCGGCGAGCAGTCGGTGCTGTCCTCGCGCTTCGCCGTCGCGACGTTGCAGGTCGCGGGCGCCGAGGCCTACAAGCAGGTGCACGATGCGCTGGTCACCTTCCGCGGCAACATCACCGAGGAAAGCCTTAAAACGATGGGTGACTCGCTGGATCTGGACACCGGCGCCATCATGGACCAGATGCAGTCCCCCGAGGTCGAAGCGGTGCTGGCCGCGAACCACAGCCTCGCTCAGCGGATGCAGATTTCGGGCACGCCGACCTTCGTCATCGAAAGCCAGATGCTGCGGGGCTACGTGCCGCTGGAGGGGATGCGCGAGGTCGTCGCGCAGACGCGCGCCGACTGACGACGGCGCCGGCCTCTCAGGCCGGAACCGCCTCGGCCGCCAAGGCCGCGACAAGTGCATCGGCATCTGCCGGCCCCACGTCCAGGTGGGTGACGATGCGCAATCGCCGCCGGCCGACCACGGTCACGGTCACGTCCCGCGCGCGCAACCGCCGCGCCAGGTCGCGCGCCTCGGGAACCCGGTCCGACAGGTCGGCAATGACGATATTGGTCTCGACCGGCAGAACCCGGGCGATGCCGGGCAGATCGGCCAGTCGCGCCCCGATCGCGCGGGCCAGCACATGGTCCTCGGCCAGTCGCTCGACATGGTGGTCCAGCGCATAAAGGCACATCGACGTCAGAACCCCGGTCTGGCGCATCGCCCCCCCCCAGCGCCGCTTGAGCAGCCACGCCGCGTCGATGAAATCGCGCGAGCCCGCCAGCACTGCCCCCACCGGGCATCCCAGCCCCTTGGTGAACGCGATCCACGCGCTGTCGAACCCCTTGGCATAATCGGCCGCGCGCACCCCGGTGGCGACCTGCGCGTTCAGGATGCGCGCCCCGTCCAGATGCGTGGCCAGCCCCACCCCCTTCGCCGCCTCGGCCACCGCGTTCAACTGTTTCACCGGCCAGACCGCGCCGCCCGCCAGGTTCGCCGTCTGCTCGGCCACCAGCAGGCGACTACGCGGGGAATGCGCCGCGCGGGGACGCACCGCCCCCAGCACCTGGTCGGGCGTCATCATCCCCCGCTCGCAATCCAGCGGGTGCATCATCACCCCCGACAGGGCCGCGGGGCCGCCGCTTTCGGCAAAGATGATATGGCTGTCGCGCGTGCAGATCACCTCGTCGCCGGGGCGCGTATGGACCGCGATGGCGATCTCGTTGCACATGGTGCCCGACGGCAGGAAAACCGCCGCCTCCATCCCCAGCATATCCGCCACCCGCGCGCACAGCTCTGTCGTGGGCGGGTCCGCGTCGTGGCGCTCGTCGCCCAGGGACGCATCGAGTGCTGCCTCGCGCATCGCGCGGGTCGGCCGGGTCTGGGTATCGGAATAGAAATCGTGCATCCTGCGGGGGCTCCCTCTCTGGTCCCCCGCAGATAGTCCGATGCGCGGCGCAGGCTACTCTGCCGCTTCGGCGCCCGACGCGGCCTCGGCCGCCTCGATCTCGGCGGCCTTCTTTTCCACCTCGGCGACGATGTGATCCAGCATCTCCTCGTTCGAGATGCGGTGATCCTGCTTGCCCGCGAGATAGACCATGCCGTTGCCGTTGCCGCCGCCGGTAAAGCCCACATCGGTCATCAGCGCCTCGCCCGGCCCATTCACCACGCAGCCGATGATCGACAGGCTCATCGGGGTCTTGATATGCTCCAGCCGCTTTTCAAGCTCGGCCACCGTCTTGATCACGTCGAACCCCTGCCGCGCGCAGGACGGGCAGGAAATAATGTTCACCCCCCGGTGCCGCAGGCCCAGCGATTTCAGGATCTCGTAGCCGACCTTCACCTCTTCGACCGGGTCGGCCGACAGCGACACCCGGATCGTGTCGCCGATCCCGGACCACAGCAGGTTGCCAAG
Source organism: Rhodovulum sp. (assembly GCA_049975105.1). Lineage (GTDB taxonomy): Bacteria > Pseudomonadota > Alphaproteobacteria > Rhodobacterales > Rhodobacteraceae > Rhodovulum. The sequence continues at coordinate 20,430 of JBNGDM010000007.1, forward strand.
GCCCACGGCCGACTTGATCGTGCCCGACACAAACCCGCCCGCCTCGGTGATACCCAGATGCAGCGGCGCATCCGTTGCCTCGGCGATGCCCTGATAGGCGGCGGCGGCCAAGAACACGTCGGAGGCCTTGACCGAGATCTTGAACTCGAAGAAATCGTTGTCTTCAAGGATGCGAATATGCTCCAGCGCGCTTTCGACCATCGCCTCGGGGCACGGCTCGCCGTACTTGTCCAGCAAATGCTTTTCGAGGCTTCCGGCATTCACCCCGATCCGCATGGAACAGCCATGGTCGCGGGCGGCCTTGATGACCTCGCGCACGCGCTTTTCGTCGCCGATATTGCCCGGGTTGATCCGCAGGCAGACCGCGCCCGCCTCGGCCGCCTCGATGCCGCGTTTGTAGTGGAAGTGGATGTCGGCGACGATCGGCACCGGGCTTTCGGCCACGATCTCCTTAAGCGCGCGGGACGAGTCCTCGTCCGGCACCGACACGCGCACGATATCGGCCCCGGCTTCGGCAGCCCGCAAGACCTGGTCGATCGTGCCCCTCACATCGGTCGTGACGGTGTTGGTCATGGTCTGCACCGAAATCGGCGCATCGCCCCCAACGGCAACGGGGCCGACATGGATCTGGCGGGATTTACGGCGGTCGATACTGCGCCAGGGGCGCACGGCGTTCAGCGACATCGGGTATTCCTGTCCGGCGAAGACTCTTTTCGCTTACTCGATAAAGGATTGCCCGAGTCGCCGCAACGCGCGCCCTGTCGCGCTCGCGTTATTGCGACGGAACGGCGACGTCGTTCTGGGCAAGCGCCACGGCAAGATCGGGATCGGCCGCCACATCGGCCAGCTGGAAGCGTTCCGTCAGGCGATCGGCCGACAGTTCGATATTCTTGGCGACCTGCGCACCGGGCGCTGCCGGCCCGTAGGTTTCCCCGTTCACCGCGAAATAGACCGCACCCGAGTTGCCCGCACGCAGCCGCGCCGGCTCGTCCGTCTCGGGCAGGATATAGCTTTCTCCGGAATCAAGAATCTTTTCGAACAACACGGTCCCGTCAGCGGCCGACACGCGCACCCAGGCGGGGCGCGCGGCGATGATCGCAACCTCGGGCAGGCTGGCTTCTGCCACGACCTGCACGGACGGCTGCGCGTCGGGCGCACCCGTTTCCGGTTCGGCCTGCACCAGCAGGTGATTGTTCGGCCGATCCGACACAAGAACGCCGATCTCGCCCGGATCCAGGGTCGCGATCGGACCGTCGCGGGCCACCATCACCGGCCGGTCCAGCGCCTGCGGCCGATACAGCCGGTCCAGCGCCTCGGTCGTGGGGGGCGTGATCGGCGCCTCGGCCAGAACCGCCTCTTCGGTCGCCGCAAGGGGGTCGACATCGGCAATCAGGCCGGGTTGCTGGTCAAGCGGGGCCAGGCGCACCTGCTGGATCTGCTGCAGCACCGTCCAGCCGCCATAGCCCAGCACCGCGATCAGGCCCAACAACACGGTCATCGACCCGATTGCGCCGGGTTCGATCCGCGACAGGAACGCCTCGCCCCGGGGCACGAAGATCGCGTTCGGGTCGGCCAGCGGATCACGCCCGTCGGCGGCCTTGCGGCGCGACGGCGCGTTCGGCGCGGCGGCGGCCGCGTTCATCCCGTGAACGGTCGCGAACTTGCCTTCTTCGCAGAACCGCCGGTAGGCCCATTCCGGGTCCAGCCCCAGGTACCGCGCATAGGACCGCACATAGCCCGCGATGAACCCGGGCGTCTCGAAGGCGGTCGGATCGGCGTTCTCGATAGCAGCGATATAGGTGGCGCGGATTTTCAACTCGCGCTGAACGTCCAGCAGCGACTTGCCCAAGGTGGCGCGTTCCCCGCGCATGACGTCGCCAAGGCGCAGTTCGTAGGCATCGAACCCTTTGGGTATGTCTTGAGTGCCCTCAGCCGCGACGCGCGGCTGCCTGCGCCTGATCATCAAAACCGCCCCGTGCCTGTCTTTGTTTCCCCAGATTGGACGACGACCCAAGGGAATCGCCGCCCATCTGCGGACACATTATCACAAGCGCGGGAGTGCTGCACCCGCAGAACGTGATCAGGCGGTCATCTCGGCGCGATTCAGCGCACAGTGCGACCAGTATTCGTCCATCGCGCGCACCAGCAGATCCATCTGCTCGTGCGTGTGCACCGGCGAGGGCGTGAAGCGCAGCCGCTCGGTGCCGCGGGGCACCGTGGGGAAGTTGATCGGCTGAACGTAGATGCCGTACAGTTCCAAGAGCTTGTCCGAGATCAGCTTGGTGTGGACCGGATCGCCCACGATCACCGGCACGATGTGGCTGCCATGGTCGATGACCGGCATGCCCAGCCCCTTGAACCGGGCCTTGAGTACGCGGGCGCGGTCCTGGTGCTTCTCGCGCAGCGCGGTGTCGGTCTTCAGGAAGTTCACCGAAGCCGCGGCGCCCGCGGCCACCGCCGGCGGCAGCGAGGTCGAGAAGATGAAGCCCGGTGCATAGGAGCGGACCGCGTCGCACATCTTGGCGGTGCCGGCAATATAACCGCCGAACACACCATAGGCCTTGGCCAGCGTGCCGTTGATGATGTCGATGCGGTGCATGAGGTTGTCACGCTCGCACACGCCGGCACCGCGGGGGCCATACATGCCGACCGCATGCACCTCGTCGATATAGGTCAGCGCGCCGAACTCGTCGGCCAGGTCGCAGATTTCCTCGATCGGGCCGAAATCGCCATCCATCGAGTAAACCGATTCAAAGGCGATCACGATCGGCCGGCCCTTCTCGATTTTCTCAAGGATTTCACGCAGATGCGCGACGTCGTTGTGGCGGAAGATGTGCTTTTCGCAGCGCCCGCGGCGGATCCCCTGGATCATCGAGGCGTGGTTCAATTCGTCCGAGACGATCACCAGGTTCGGGAACAGCTGCGGCAGCGTCGACAGCGTCGCGTCGTTCGCGTTGTAGGCCGAGGTGAACACCAGCGCGGCCTCTTTCTGGTGCAGGTCGGCCAGCTCGGCTTCCAGTCGCTTGTGATAGACCGTGGTGCCCGAAATATTGCGCGTGCCGCCCGACCCTGCGCCCGCGGCGCTCAGCGCGTCCTGCATGGCATCCAGAACGACCGGGTGCTGGCCCATCCCCAGGTAATCGTTGCCGCACCAGACGACGATGTCCTGCTGCCCACCGTCGGGCCGGCTCCACACGGCGTTGGGGAATTGCCCCTTGCGCCGTTCGATGTCGATGAAGGTGCGGTAACGGCCTTCATCGTGCAGCCGGTTGATGGCGGCGTCCAGTGCTGCGGTATAATCCACCGGGTCTCTCCTTCGTTTTCGGGCCGATGGGCCCCTGGTTGCCCGGCCGCGCGCCCCTGTCACGGGGCACGTCCGGGTCTCCATCCTTGCGGGTGCCGCTTGGCACCCCCTTTTTGGCATCCCGTGCCCCGGCCCTCAGACCCCACGAAGACGCCGCTCCTCTCATCCCTGCCCTTCACTCATATTCCAAAAACGCCAGATGTCTAAGCGCGATGCCGCGGGTATATCCATTTTCCTGCGATTCATCGCCGCGGTCCGGACTTTCGGCGTTCCGATCGGAAACATCCTCCTTGCGAAGCAGCCACCGTCGCAGACACGTCGCGAATCGCCCTTGGGAGGTGTTCGCGCGCCCCCGCTTGCGGAAAAGCTAACGCTCTCCAGCATGGCCAGACTTTGACCTCTGTCAAGTTGGATTGACATACGCGATGTCAGTAAAACTGGACAGCACGCCTAATCGTCGGCGACAACGACCCTGCAATCCCCCGCGCTCGACTGACGGGCACAGTCGGCCACCGCATCGCGATCGGCCGACGCCCCGCTGGCCACGGCCCAGATCCCGGTCGCGGGAGAAACGGCCAGCGCCTTGGGCGCCTTCATCGGCCGGTAGGTCTTGCGCAGCCCTTCGGTCGCATCCGCGCTCAGGCCGATCGGACGGGGCTCCCATCCGGCCGGGCGGATCTCGGCGGCGATCACGCAAGCCTTGCCGCCCTTCCGTGCCGAGTCGCAGGCCTTCAGCGCCGCTGCGCTGGCCGAGCCGACATCGTGGTAGTTTGCCGCCGCAACCGTCGCCTCTGACAAAAGGCCCTCGGACGGCGCGACGGCGATCGCGCCATAATATTTCTGCTGCCGGGCGGCGAATTCCAGCGCCTGCTGTTCCTTGTCGGACAGGAATCCATGGCGGACGAGGGTGATCTGGACGCCCGCCGGATCGAACACAAGACTGCGCGCGGTGCGCCCGTCCAGGACTTCGGCACGCGCCGCGCCGCTCCCCGTGCCCAGCACCATCGCCACGCCCGCGGCAATCGCCCATTTCGCCCGCATCCCGCTCTCCTTCTGCTCCCGCTTTGGCGCGAACTTAGCGCGGCCACCGCCACCCGGCCACCCCTCTGGACAGGCCTCGCGCGGCTGTTAGGCTCCGTCCCCTGACCACCATCCAGCGGAGCCCTGCCCCATGACCCTCGACGCCGTGCTCGCCCGAATCGATGCCGACCTGCCCCATGCACTGGACCGGCTGATGGCGCTGATGCACATCCCTTCGATCTCGACCGATCCCGCGCATGCCGCCGATTGCGCCGCCGCCGCCGACTGGCTGGCCGAGGACCTGCGCGCCATCGGTTTCGACGCCCATCCCCGCCCGACGCCCGGCCACCCGATGGTGATGGGCCATGGCGGCACCGCGGGCCCGCGCCTGCTGTTCTACGGCCATTACGACGTGCAGCCCGTCGACCCGCTGGATCTGTGGCACCGCGACCCGTTCGACCCCGCGATCGAGGACACGCCCCGCGGCCGGGTGATCCGCGGCCGGGGGTCCAGCGACGACAAGGGCCAGTTGATGACCTTCGTCGAGGCCTGCCGCGCATGGAAGGCGGTGCACGGCACCCTGCCCGCCCGGATCACCATGTTCTTCGAGGGCGAAGAGGAATCGGGCTCGCCCTCGCTGGTGCCCTTCCTGAAAGAGAACGCCGCCGACCTGGACGCCGATATCGCCCTGATCTGCGACACCGGCCTGTTCGCCGAGGGCACGCCGGGCATCGTGACCATGCTGCGCGGTTTGCTGGGCGAAGAGATCACCATCACCGGCCCGTCCAAGGATCTGCATTCGGGCATGTATGGCGGCGCGGCGATGAACCCGATCCGGGTGCTGGCCCGGATCATCGCCGCCCTGCACGACGAAAACGGGCGCGTCACGGTGCCGGGCTTCTACGACGGCGTGCCGGAATTGCCCGACGAGGTGGCGCGGCAATGGCAGGGGCTGGGCTTCGACGCGGCCGGGTTCCTGGGCGAGGTGGGCCTGTCCGCCCCCGCAGGCGAAAAGGACCGCACACCGCTGGAAATGATCTGGTCGCGCCCGACCTGCGAGGTGAACGGGATCTCCGGCGGCTACACCGGTGCGGGGTTCAAGACCGTGCTGCCGTCCAAGGCCTCGGCCAAGATCAGCTTCCGCCTCGTGGGCCAGCAGGACCCGCTGAAAATCCGCGAGTCGTTCCGCGCGATGGTCCGTGGCATGCTGCCCCCCGATTGCAGCGTCGACTTCCATGGCCACGGCGCCTCGCCCGCAGCCCAGATGGCGATCGGCGATCCCGCCTTCGAAAAGGCCCGCACTGCGTTGTCCGAGGAATGGCCCAACCCGGCCGCCTTCATCGGCTGTGGCGGCTCGATCCCGGTGGCGGGCTATTTCAAGGATATCCTCGGGCTCGACTCGATGCTGATCGGCTTCGGCAAGGATGACGACGCGATCCATTCCCCGAACGAGAAATACGACGTCGACAGCTTTCACAAGGGCATCCGCAGCTGGGCGCGCATCCTCGCCGCCCTGGCCGCGTAAGACCCGCGGCGGGTGGGACAGATGCCCCGCCCGCCGCGCGCCCCGGCTCAGGCCATGACCGGCGCGATCTCGGTCGACCACAGCACTTGATCGGCCACGTCCATCAGGCTGACGGTCATCACGCCCGTCCGCGCCGAGATATCCACCTTGCCAAAGAACTGCAGCCCGTCCGACGGTGGCAGGTTCACGCCCTGCTCCGGGCTCGGCGCCTTGGCGAAACGGACCTCGGGGCCGAAGGTGTTGTCATAGTCGTTCGGCCCGAAGGTGCCCGCATGCAGCGGCCCCGAGACGAATTCCCAGAACGGCTCGAAATCCTGGAACGTGGCGCGCTCGGGGCTGTAGTGATGTGCGGCGGTGTAATGCACATCCGCCGTCAGCCAGACGGTGTTCTTCACCCCCGCATGCTTGATGAACGCCAGGATCTCGGCGATGTCGTGCTCGCGCCCGCGCACCGGCCCGTCGCCATTCGCACCGTTCTCGAAATTCTCGCCGTCGCGCACGATCATCCCGATCGGCATGTCCGACGCGATCACCTTCCAGGTCGCGGTCGAGGCCGCCAGTTCCCGCTTCAGCCACGCCTTCTGCTCGGCGCCCAGGAAATCGGTGGCGCTCGTTTCGTCATTCGCCGTGTTGTCACCGCGATAGGTCCGCATGTCGATGAAGAACACGTCCAGAAGCGGCCCATAGGCCACCTTGCGGTAGACACGGTAGGGCTCGGTCAGGTTCGACCGGATCGGCAGCATCTCGTGGAACGCCCGCATCGCGCGCGACGCCAGAAGTGCCGCCGATTTCTCGGTATAGCGCTCGTCGGCGGCCAGCACCTCGTTGGGATACCAGTTGTTGGTCACCTCGTGGTCGTCCCACTGGTACAGCACCGGCACCATCGCGTTGAAGGCGCGCACATTGGCGTCCATCATGTTGTAGAGATACTGCTTGCGGAACTCGTCCAGGGTTTCGGCCACCTTTTCCTTTTGCGGAATCATCACGTTGCGCCAGGTGGTGCCGTCCTTCAGCGCGACCTCGGGCAGCAGCGGGCCATCGGCATAGACGGTGTCACCCGAATGGATCATGAAATCGGGATTATGGCCCAGCATCGTGGCATAGGTCCGCATGCCGCCGCGCGATTCGTCGATGCCCCAACCCTGGCCCGCGGTGTCGCCCGACCAGACAAAGCTGATGTCGCGCAAACCCGCCGGCGCGGTGCGGAAATGCCCGGTCACGGGTTCGGACGTCGCCGCCAGGTCGGTCAGGTCCGCCATCGTCACCCGGTAAAAGATGTCCTGGTCCGACGGCAGCCCCGCCAGCGCCAGCTTGCCGGCGAAATCGGTGGGCTCGCCCACCGGCAGGGCCTGCACCCGGCGCGCATCGACAAAGCTGTCGGTCGTGGCCCATTCCACCTGCATCAGGGCCGGGCGGTCGGCGCGGGCCCAGACCACCGCGCCCTCACGCGTCACGTCGCCCGACTGCACGCCATGGGCGATCTCGGGCCGGCTGGCGGCGCGGCTGAGCGCGGGAATCGCCAGCGATGAGGTCAGGGCGGCCGTACCGGCCAGCGCGGCACGGCGGGTGATATGAATGCCGGTCATGGAAAGCTCCTTGCATGGGTTTGAACCGGCAGGAGGCTAGCCGCGCAACGTCTCAGCCACGCGGCAGCTGCGTGACAGCGTGGTAAACTGCAGGTTGCAGACTCGTGACAGCGACACGCCACCGGTCCGGCGCACGCCATCGCGACCGGGGGCTGCCGCGCCGCGCGGCACGCGCGGCGCCCGGCCCAACGGGACGCGGCGGCCCCGCCGCCAAGGACGGGCGGGAGCGCCCTCTTACCGGTCCGGGCGCCGCGCCATCCGCGCGATCTTGGCCAACAATAGCGCCCAGGGCGCCCCGTGCAGGCACAGGTCAAAGATATCGACCCCGCGCCGCAAGTCGCCTACCGCCAGCATCTTCAGCTTTTCCCAGACATGCGGTTCCGGCGTGAACGGGGCCAGGCCCAGCGTCAGCGCCATGATGACCGCCAGCGAAAGCGGCAGCTCGTCCAGCAGGCGGGCCATGCGATCTCCGTTTCGGGCTATGGGAAAGCAGTGGCGCGGTTGACGGGGCTCGAACCCGCGACCCCCGGCGTGACAGGCCGGTACTCTAACCAACTGAGCTACAAC
>JBNGDM010000008.1:0-27832 GCA_049975105.1 Rhodovulum sp.
CGGCTCGCATAACGTGGCGCAAACGCAATTCGGAGACCCGCCCATGTCCGACGACAAGTACGACGTCATCGTTCCCGCCTCGGCAAGCAAGTGGATTGGCCTCATCGGCGGCCTGCTGGTGCCGATCTTCTTCGGCGTGGTGGGCGCGCAGCTCTATGGCGGCGGCAGCAGCAACCAGACCGTCCAGGTCTACCCGCTGCCCGAAGAATAAGGGGGCGCAGGCCCGCGCCCTCGCCTGTCTGACCGATTTCCAGACCGAGGGGGCGCCATGCTTCTGTTGACCTGTCCCGTCTGCGGCGCGGCCGCGGACGAAACCGAACTGGCCCCGGGCGGCGAGGCGCACCTGACGCGCTTCGGCCCCGGCTCTGACGACGCCACGTTCGAATCCTACCTGTTCCACCGCAAGAACCCCAAGGGCGTCCATTTCGAGCGCTGGCGCCATGCCCATGGCTGCGGCAAGTGGTTCCACGCCGCCCGCGATACCGTCACGCTGGAAGTGTTCGGAACCTATTCCGCGCAGGTCAGCGAACCGCCGAAGGAAATCCTCGACAAGATCGCCGCGCGCCGTCCCGGCTTCGTGTGTGAGGGCGGCGCATGAGCTTTCGCCTCGACACCGGCGGCCGGCTGATCGACCGCGCCGCGCCCTGCCGCTTCACCTTCGACGGGGCCGAACATACCGGCTTCGCCGGCGACACGCTGGCCGCGGCCCTTCTGGCCAATAACCGCATGCTGGTCGGCCGCTCGTTCAAGTATCACCGGCCCCGCGGCGTGGTGGCCTCGGGGGCCGAAGAACCGAACGCGCTGGTGGGCCTGGGCACGGGCGGCCGGTTCGAACCGAACCAGCGCGCCACCATGACGGAACTTTTCGACGGGTTGGTGGCCGAAAGCCAGAACCGCTTCCCATCCCTCGACTTCGACGTGGGCGCGCTGAACGCGCGGCTGGCCCGGTTCCTGCCCGCGGGCTTCTATTACAAGACGTTCCTCTGGCCGCGCGCCTTCTGGAAGCATGTCTATGAACCCGTCATCCGCCAATCCGCGGGCCTGGGCCGCGCCCCGACCGAGGCCGACCCCGACGCCTATGAACATTTCCACGCCCATGTGGATGTTCTGGTGGTCGGCGGCGGCGTCGCGGGCATCGAGGCCGCTTTGGTCGCGGGCCGGGCGGGCGCGCGCGTGGTGCTGGTCGAACAGACCGCGCATTGGGGCGGGCGCGCCCCCGTGGATGGCGGGCAGATCGACGGGCAGTCGCCCGAAGAATGGGTCAAGGACGCCCTGCAACAGCTTGAAAAAATGGAAAACGTGACGCTGCGTCCGCGCTGTCAGGCCGCCGGCGTCTACGACCATGGCTATGTGCTGGCCCATGAACGGCTGACCGACCACGCCCCCGATGCGCCCGGGCCCCGCCACCGGCTGTGGAAGATCCGGGCGAAACAGATCGTCACCGCCACGGGGGGCATCGAACGCCCGCTGGCCTTCCCGGGCAATGACGTGCCCGGCGTGATGCTGGCCTCGGCGGTGCGCGACTACGTGGTGAACTGGGCCGTCGCGCCCGGCCAACGCACGGTGATCGTCACGAACAACGACGACGCCTATCGCACCGCGCTGACCCTGCTGGACGCGGGCCTGACGGTGCCGGCCATCGTCGATGCCCGCGAGACCGCTGACGGTCCCCTGGCGCAAGCCGTGCGGGCGCGCGGTGTGCCGGTGCGGACGGGCATGGCCGTGGTCAAGGTCAAGGGCGGCAAGCGCGTGACCGGCGTGGGCATCGGCCCGGTCAACGGGCTGGCCATGCCGTCGGAGATCATCGCCTGCGACGCGGTCGCGATGTCGGGCGGCTGGTCGCCGGTGGTGCACCTGTGGTCCCATTGCGGCGGCAAGCTGACCTGGGACGACACCCACGGCATGTTCCGCCCCGACCCCGACCGCGCGCCGACAGGGGCGGACGGGCGGCCTTTCGTCGTTTCCGCGGGCGCGGCTTCGGGCGCGCTGGGGTCCGGGGCCTGTCTGAACGATGCCGGACGGGCCGGGGCCGCGGCGGCGCAGGCGGCCGGGTTCGCGGCCGAGATCCGCGAAAAAGTCATATCGGATTCATATGAGAATCATATGGAATTCATATGGGTCATGCCGCGCCGGGCCGAGCCCGCCGCGCGGATGAAAATGTTCCTCGATTACCAGAACGACGTGAAGGTGTCGGACGTCCAGCTGGCGGCGCGCGAAGGCTATGAAAGCGTCGAACACACCAAGCGCTATACCACGCTGGGCATGGCGACCGATCAGGGAAAGCTGAGCAACATCAATGGGTTGGCGATTCTTGCTGATGCATTGGGCGAGGCGATCCCGCAGGTCGGCACCACGACCTTCCGCCCGCCTTACACGCCCCTGACCCTTGGCGCGATCGCCGGCGAGGCGCGTGGAAAGACCTTCCAACCTCTGCGTCGCACGCCCATCCACGCCTGGCACGTCGAAAACGGCGCCCATTTCGAACCCGTCGCCCAATGGCACCGCCCCTACTGCTACCCGCGCAAAGGCGAGACGGTGGTGGCCGCGGTTAAGCGCGAGGTGAAAAATACACGTGAAAACGTGGGGTTGCTGGACGCTTCGACGCTGGGCAAGCTGCTGGTCAAGGGGCCGGATGCGGGGAAATTCCTCGACCTCGTCTACACCAACATGATGTCCACCCTGAAACCCGGGCGCTGCCGCTACGGCCTGATGTGTTCGGAAAACGGCTTCCTCATGGATGACGGCGTGGTCGCTCGTCTGTCGGACGACGGCTTCCTCTGTCACACCACCTCGGGCGGTGCGGATCACATCCACCAGCACCTGGAGGAATGGCTTCAGACCGAGTGGTGGGACCTCAAGGTGCATGTGGTCAACCTGACCGAACAATATGCCCAGGTCGCCGTTGTCGGCCCCAAAGCTCGGAAATTGCTTGAGAAACTGGGAGGCGATATCGACCTGTCCAAGGACGCGTTGCCCTTCATGGGCTGGGCCGAAGGCGCGCTGCGCGGCATCCCGGCCCGGGTCTACCGCATCTCGTTTTCGGGCGAACTCAGCTTCGAGGTTGCCGTCCCGGCGGGCCGAGGCCGCGAATTCTGGGATGCGTGCCTGGCCGCCGGCGCCGATCTGGGCGTGATGCCCTACGGTACCGAGGCGCTGCACGTCATGCGCGCCGAAAAGGGGTTCATCATGATCGGGGACGAGACCGACGGAACTGTGATTCCGCAGGACCTTGGCCTTGATTGGGCGGTGTCCAAGAAGAAGGACGACTTCATCGGCAAGCGCGCACAGCAACGTTCCCACATGACCGATCCCGACCGCTGGAAACTGGTCGGTCTGTCGACGCTGGACGGCTCGGTCCTGCCTGACGGCGCCTACGCGGTGGCCGAGGGCAAGAACGCCAACGGCCAGCGCAACGTGCAGGGGCGGGTGACGTCGACCTATCACTCGCCGACGCTGGGGCGCGGGATCGCGATGGGGCTGGTGCATCACGGGCCCGAACGGATGGGCGAGGTGATAGAGTTCGCGCGCACCGACGGCACCACGGTCAAGGCGCGCATCGTCAGCCCCGTGTTCTACGACCCGGAAGGGGAGAAGCAGAATGTCTGACGCAGTCACCGCACTGGCCGGTGCCCGGTTCGAAGGGATCGCCATCATCGAGGAAGCGCCGGTTCAGGGCATGGTCACGCTGCGCGCGGACCTCACTGCCCGCAAGGTCGGGACCGCGGTCAAGACCGTGGCGGGGGGGCCTGTGCCCGGGCCGCTTGGCTGGTTCAATGCAGAGGGGCGCGGCGCGGCGTGGATGTCGCCCGACGAGCTGTTGTTGTTCGTGCCCCATGGGCAGGCCGCGGACGCTGTTGCCGCACTGGAGACCGCGCTGAAGGGGCTGCATGCCACGGCAGCAGACGTGTCGGATGCCCGCGCCGTCTTTCGCGTCTCGGGGCCGAAGGCGCGCGAGGTTTTGGCCAAGCTGACGCCCGCAGACATGGCGCCGGATGCGTTTTCGGCGGGCATGTTCCGCCGCACGCGGCTGGCCCAGGTGCCGGTGGCGATCGGGGCGGCGGAGGATGGCTTTACGCTGGTCTGTTTCCGCTCGGTGGCGGGGTATGTCTTCGACCTTCTGGCCGGGGCGGCGGCGCCCGGCTCGGCGGTGGGCTATTTCCCCGACGGGGCTTGACCTTGCCCCCGAAGCGCCTCCATCTAGGGCAAAGTGACGCAGATCATTAACCAAAAGGGGGGCCCCATGGCTTTCGAACTTCCCGACCTTCCCTATGCCCATGACGCGCTTGCCGATCTGGGCATGTCGAAGGAGACGATGGAGTATCACCACGACCTGCACCACAAGGCCTATGTCGACAATGGCAACAAGCTGATCGCTGGCACCGAGTGGGAAGGAAAGCCCGTCGAGGACATTGTCAAGGGCACCTACCAGAAGGGCGCCGTGGCGCAGAACGGCATCTTCAACAACGCGTCGCAGCATTGGAATCACTGCCAGTTCTGGGAGATGATGGGGCCGGGCAAGTCGGCCATGCCCTCCGAACTCGAGGCGCGGATCAAGGACGCGTTCGGTTCGGTCGAGAAGTTCAAGGAGGAGTTCTCGGCCGCGGGTGCGGGCCAGTTCGGGTCGGGCTGGTGCTGGCTGGTGGTCGATACCGACGGCACGCTGAAGGTGACCAAGACCGAGAACGGCGTGAACCCGCTGTGTTTCGACCAGACGGCGCTTTTGGGGTGCGATGTGTGGGAGCATTCCTACTACATCGATTTCCGCAACAAGCGCCCGGCCTATCTGACGAACTTCCTCGACAACCTGGTGAACTGGGAAAACGTGGCCGAGCGTCTCTCGCACGCTTGATCCGCGATCCTGGCCCCGTGGAACGGCCGCCCGTCAGGGCGGTCGTTTCCGTTTTACCCCTCGTGACAGGAGCACGGCATGGCCCGCCCACAGGACACTGTTTCGGTTCTTACCGTCCTGCAATTGGTCGGCGGCATGGCGTTGTTCGGATCGGCCACACCGCTGAGCAAGATCATCGGTGAGGCGTTTCCGGTGTTCACCGCATCCTTTGCCCGGATGGCGATCGCAAGTCTGGTTCTTGTTCCGGCGGTCTGGTGGGCCACGGCGCGGTTCCGTGGGGCGATGCGGTCGGATATCTTCGTCATGGCGGCCATCGCCGCGGTCGGCATGGTGGGGTTCACCGCGACCATGCTGTTCGGGATGCGGCTGACCACGGGCGTCATCGGCGCGACGATCATGAGCGCGACGCCCGCGGTGACCGCGCTTGCCGCCGTGGTCTTCCTCGGCGCGGCAATGAACGCGCGCAAGGGAGGCGCGCTGGCGCTGGCGGTGGCCGGCTGCGTGGCGATCAACCTGTTTCGCGAGGACCGCGGCAGCGCGGCGGGCGACCTGGTTTTGCTGGGCGCGCTGTTGGTCGCGGTCGCGGTCTGTCTGGAGGCGGCATTCACCTTGTTGTCGCGGCGCCTGTCAGACGGGATAAGTTCGCCCGAGGTGACGCTGGGCGCCTCGCTGATGGCGCTGCCGTTTTTCGTCGGGCTGTCTTTCGCCTTTGATGCGCGGCCCCTGGAGTTTTCCGGGGCGTCGCCCCGCGAATGGGCGGCGCTTCTGTTCTGGGGCGCGGCGACTGGCGGGTTGGCGCCGGTCCTTTGGTACAAGGGTGTGCGTAAGGCGCCGGCGGCGCTGACGGCGGCCAGTATGGGCATGATGCCGCTGACCGCGTTGGGGTTGTCCTATGTGCTGTTGGGCGAAGCGTTCCGCTGGGTGCACCTTTTGGGCTTTGGCCTGGTCTTCGCGGGCCTCGTCTTGATGCTCCTGGAGCATGCGCGCGAGGAGTGAGACCGTATCGTTCGGGGCGGTCCGGCGTGTCCGTTCGAAGGCTGGCCGCGGGATGGGCGGCGGACGGCCTTTCGGTGTTTGGGCGCCGCAATTTTTTTTGGTCCACCGTGGGAACTTTTCCCGCCCTTAGACGTTGGGCGAATACCGCTGGGAAACGGCCGGGCCGCGCTGTCGGCCCGTGCCTGCCGTTGAAAGGAGATCAATCGATGTCCACGAGAGACGAGTATATCGAGAAGGCGAAGGCGAGGCTCGATCAGTGGAATGCCGAGATCGACAAACTGAAGGCTAAGGCCGAAGAGGCCGAGGCCGACTCGCGCATCGCGTATCGCAAGCGAATCGAGGAGATGCGCACGCGCCGCGACGAGGCCGAGAAGTGGTTGGAGAAGATGCGCGAGTCCAATGACGCGGCATGGTCCGACATGAAGGCGGGGCTGGACAAGGCCTGGGGCGAAATCGCGGACGCCTTCGAACGGGCGCGCACACGCTACGATTGATTAACCGGGCGCGGTCTGCGGTTCCGCCGGGGCGCGTCCTGCGCTATGCTGAACGGAAAAACGAGATCGGGCAGCGATGCGACTTCGACCTTTCGTTCTGCGCCTTGCGGCGGCAGCCGCGCTTTGGCTGGGTGCGACATTGCCGTTGGTGGCGCAGGACCTGACCGCGCTGGCGCGACCTGATCCGGCGGCTTCGTCTATCGTTGATGCGGGGGATGGTTTGAGCGTTACGCTGGCACTGTCGCAGCCGGTGCCCTACCGGGTGTACACCCTTGACACGCCGCCGCGCTTTGTCGCCGATTTTCGCGAAGTCGATTGGCGCGGCACCGACCCCAGTGCACTGATCGCCACGGAAAAGGTGGATGGCGCACGGGCCGGTGCGGTTCGACCGGGATGGTCGCGGCTGGTGCTGGATCTGTCGGGTCCCTATGCGATCAAGGCCGCCGAGATGCTGCGCGATGCAGTCACCGGGGCGGCGCGCCTGCGCGTTACGCTTGCCGCCGCGGACCCGGAGCGTTTCGCCGAGGTAAGCCGCCCGCCCGAGTCGGCACTTTGGGGGCTGCCGCCCGCCGAGCCTCTGCCCCCGCCGCCGTCTCGGCAGGACGGCACCCGGCCGCTGCGCGTTGTCATCGACCCGGGCCATGGCGGGATCGATCCCGGGGCAGAGCGGGCCGGACTGCGCGAGGCCGACTTGATGTTGATCTACGCCCGCGAACTGGCCGAGGCTCTGGCACGGGCCGGGCATGATCCGGTGCTGACCCGGGACGGCGACCATTTCGTGCCGCTTGAAACCCGGATCGATATCGCAAGGGCCGCGCGGGCGGACGTGTTCCTTTCGCTGCATGCCGATGCGCTGGCCGATGGACATGCCACGGGCGCGACCGTCTACACCCTGTCCGAAACCGCTTCCGATGCGGCCTCGGCGCTTCTTGCGGAACGCCATGACCGCGACGCGCTACTTGCGGGCGTGGACCTGAGCGACAAGGACGACGAAATCGCGACGGTGTTGATGGACCTTGCCCGGACCGAGAGCGCGCCGCGGTCCGACCGGCTGGCCGACGCCATCGTCGAGGGGCTGCGGACCCATGTCGGCCGGTTGCACAAGCGGCCACGGCTGTCGGCGGGGTTTTCTGTGCTGAAATCGCCCGACATCCCCTCGGTACTGATCGAACTGGGGTTTCTGTCATCCGAGGGCGATCGAGCAAACCTGGTCTCGCCCGCCTGGCGCGCCCGGGCGATTGCAGGCATCGCCGGGGCGCTGGACACCTGGGCGACGGAGGACGCGGTTCAGGCGGGGCTGCTGCGCCGTTAGGAAATCGCCCGCGGCGCTCCCGCCGATGTGACCTGGTATGAGGCGTTAAACGGCCTTCGTTTTTGACCCGGCGCGGCCGGGCGCGTATACAGGGCAATGCGAACGGCAAGGGCAGGGGCAGCGTGATCCGGTTCATTCTAAATGCGTTCGGGGTGGTGTATACCTTCATCACCCTGGGCCTCATCGGCACCGCCATGATGGTGGGCGCGATTTTCTGGATGTATGCGCGCGATCTGCCCGACCACGAGGATTTGGCAAGCTACCAGCCCAAGACGATCAGTCGCATCTATTCCGGCGAAGGGCGCCTGATAGACGAGTTCGCGGAAGAACGTCGGTTGTTCGCCGACGCTGAAGAGATCCCCGATCTCGTGAAACAGGCGTTCATCTCGGCCGAGGACAAGAATTTCTATTCCCACAAGGGCTATGACGCGCGCGGCATCTTGGCAGCCATTGTCGAGGCCGTGCAAAGCCGGGGCGAGACGCTGCGCGGTGCTTCGACCATCACACAGCAGGTGATGAAGAACTTCCTGCTGGGCGGCGAGCGCACGGGCGAGCGCAAGATCAAGGAACTGATCCTGGCCACCCGGATCGAAAAGACGCTGAGCAAGGACAAGATCCTCGAACTATACCTCAACGAGATCTTCCTCGGGCAGAATTCCTATGGCGTGGCAGCCGCCGCGCAGACCTATTTCAACAAGACGCTTGCCGAATTGGAACCGCAGGAGGCGGCATATCTGGCCGCGCTGCCCAAGGCGCCCTCGACTTACCATCCCGTCCGCGCCATGGACCGCGCGATCGAACGGCGCAACTATGTGCTGCGCGAGATGTTCGACAACGGCTATCTTGATCGCGCCGCTTATGAGGCCGCGAAGGCCGCGCCGCTGAAGACTGTGCAGAACGGGGATTTCCCGCCGTTCTCGGCCAGCCTTCCGCCGCGCGACTATTTCACCGACGAGATCCGCCGCCAGTTGTCCGAGGATTTCGGGGAGGGTGAGTTTTTCGGCGGCGGCCTTACCATCCGTGCGACGATCGACCCGGAGATGCAGGTCGAGGCGGCGGCTGCGCTGCGTCGCGCGCTGGAGGATTTCGACCGCCGTCAGGGCGAGTGGCGCGGCACCGGCAAAAAGGTCGATCCGGCCACTCTGAACGACGAGGCCGCATGGCGGGAAGCGCTGGCCGACATCGACGTGGCGCGTGACATCGACGTGGAGACGCCTTGGCGTCCGGCTGTGGTGCTGCGGGTGGAGGACCAGCGTCTAGTGATCGGCATCGAGGGCGTCGAGGGTGACCAGGAGGTGCCGCGCTCGGACACGTCCTGGTTCAAGGGCGACCTGTTCCAGAACTTCGAGCCGGGCGACGTGATCCATGTGCGCCGGATGGTGTCGGACAAGGATGGCAGCTTTATCCGCTGGACGCTGCGCCAGGTGCCCGAGGTGCAGGGCGGTTTCGTGGCGATGGATGTGAACACGGGCCGCGTGCTGGCAATGCAGGGCGGGTTTTCCTACCAGCATTCGGTTTTCAACCGCGCAACGCAGGCCACGCGCCAGCCCGGCTCGTCCTTCAAGCCCTTCGTCTATGCCGCGGCGCTGGACAGCGGGTTCACACCCGCCACGATCATCATCGACGCGCCGATCGAGGTGGATACCGGCGGCGGCGTGTGGCGGCCGAAGAACGCCTCGAACCGGTTCTACGGTCCCGCGCCCCTGCGCACCGGCATCGAACGGTCGCGCAACCTGATGACCGTGCGCCTTGCCCGCGAGATTGGGATGGAAACGGTCGCCGGCTATGCGGAAAGGTTCGGCGTCTATGATCGGCTGGAGCCCTTCCTTGCCAATTCCCTCGGCAGCCAGGAGACGACTCTTTATCGGATGGTGGCGGCCTATGCCATGTTCGCCAACGGCGGCGAACGGGTGGAGCCCACGCTGGTCGACCGGGTGCAGGACCGCTGGGGCACCACGATTTACCGCCATGACACCCGCGATTGTG
Organism: Rhodovulum sp.; assembly: GCA_049975105.1. Taxonomy (GTDB): domain Bacteria; phylum Pseudomonadota; class Alphaproteobacteria; order Rhodobacterales; family Rhodobacteraceae; genus Rhodovulum. The sequence goes on from JBNGDM010000008.1 coordinate 9,638, forward strand.
TCGATTGCGACGATCCCGACCTGCCGCCGGGCGTGGGGCCGACCATCGTTTCGGACCGCGAAAGGGTGATGAATGCGATAACCGCCTACCAGCTGACATCGATGATGCGCGGCGTTGTGGAGCGGGGGACCGCCGCGGGGCGTGTCAATCTCGGTGTGCCGACAGCGGGCAAGACCGGCACCACGAACGACGCGCGAGACGTCTGGTTCGTTGGCTTTACCTCGAACATCGTGGCGGGGTGTTACATGGGGTACGACCGTCCCCGATCGCTTGGGCGGCGGGCAGCGGGCGGCACGTTGTGTGCGCCCGTTTTCAATGAGTTCATGCAGAAAGCCACTGCGAAATACGGTGGCGGGCCGTTCAAGGTGCCGCCGGGCGGGCGCTTCATCAAGATCGATCGCTATTCCGGTGCGCGCTTGCCCGACGACGCGCAGGGTGAACATGTGGTGGCCGAGTATTTCCGCCTTGGCGAGGAGCCGATCTTTGGATTGGGCGCACTGGTCGATGGCGGGTTCGCCATGGGTTCGGACCTGCCGCTGTTCGGCCGGGGCGAGGAAGAGGTCGACCCGGGCGAGCCTGCGCAGGAGGTGACCACCTCCACCGGCCGCAAGGCCGTGGTCGGCCCCAAGGCCAATTTCGGCACGCTGTCCTCGGGTGGGCTCTACTAGGGTCACGCTCGGGCTCGGTGCTTGCCCGTGCTGGCAGGGCGGGCTATCACCCCCACCTGATACCGTCGGACGACAGCTTTAAAAGGGCACAGGCTCCATGCGTGCAGAGGCGCAGAACACCGTCGAAGACATCCGCAAGTCGCTGAAGCTTCTGGCCCAGCGGATGGACTGGGACACGGCCGAGCACCGGCTGGAAGAGTTCAACGCGATGACCGAGGATCCCGACCTGTGGAACGATCCCGAGCGCGCGCAGAAGCTGATGCGCGAACGCCAGGCGTTGGTCGACGCGATTGACACATACAAGGCGATCAGCCGCGATCTCGAGGACAATATCGAGCTGATCGAACTGGGCGAGATGGAAGACGACCAGGATGTCGTGACCGAGGCCGAGACGGCGCTTAAGGCGCTGAAGGAGAAGGCCGCACAGAAAGAACTCGAGGCGCTGCTGGATGGTGAGGCGGACGGCAACGACACCTTCCTGGAAATCAACGCGGGCGCGGGCGGCACCGAAAGCTGCGACTGGGCCAGCATGCTGGCGCGGATGTATGTCCGCTGGGCCGAAGCGCACGGCTACAAGGTGGAATTGCAGTCGGAAACCGCTGGCGAAGAGGCGGGCATCAAGTCGGCTGCCTACAAGATTTCCGGCCATAATGCCTATGGTTGGCTGAAATCGGAATCGGGCGTGCACCGGCTGGTGCGCATTTCGCCCTACGATTCCGCGGCGCGGCGGCATACCTCGTTCTGCTCGGTCTGGGTCTATCCGGTGGTCGACGACAATATCGAGATCGAGGTGAACCCCGCCGACATCCGGGTCGATACCTACCGATCCTCGGGCGCGGGCGGCCAGCACGTCAACACCACCGACTCGGCCGTGCGGATCACCCACATTCCCACGGGCATCGTGGTGACCTCTTCGGAGAAATCGCAACACCAGAACCGCGATATCGCGATGAAGGCGCTGAAATCGCGGCTGTACCAGATGGAGTTGGACCGCAGGAACGCTGAGATCACCGCCCAGCACGAGGCCAAGGGCGAAGCGGGGTGGGGAAACCAGATCCGATCCTACGTGTTGCAGCCCTACCAGATGGTGAAGGACCTGCGCACCGGGGTGGAAACCTCGGACACCTCGGGCGTGTTGGATGGCGATCTGGATCAGTTCATGGCGGCGACGCTCGCCCTTGACGTGGCCGGCAAGAGCCGGGCCGAGGCGCAAGCCGAAGAGTAGCGGTGCGATATTGCACCGTCTGCGGACAAATCCGGCGTGGGGGCGGAACCGTTCCCGAAAAACCGCGCGACTTTCCGCAATTCTGCCGCATTTCCACCCTAGTTTGGCCCTGTTCCGCGAATGCGCGGAACAGATTTCGATCAGGTTTTCGTTCCGTGTGTTTCCGAGTGGTGGGGTAGCAAGTGCATTTAAGCAAGCCTTTCAGGCGTTTTTGCCTGACCGAGGCCGGTGCCGTGAGTGTCGAATGGGTGGTGCTCACGGCACTGGCGTGTAGCCTTTGCGTGGGACTCGTCCCGCTGGTCCGCGGGGGGAGCGGCCATGTTGCGGACGAGATTGCCGGAGTGCTCGAGGCGGGCGAGGCCGGCCCGCACGAGGAGCCATTGACGGCGCCGGTCGACTGATGCACCGGCCCGTCAGGCCAGTGGGCGGCGAAGCCTTGTACGAACCCTGATCGGCGGTCATGGCGAGCGGCAGGAAGGTGGGCCGCCGCGCTGCCGTCAGCAGCTTCGCAAAGGTGCCGGGCACGTGCTGCACCGGGCATCGTGTGACGCGTGGCACGCCGCTGCGTTCGTGGCGCCCGATAATATAAACCCCTCGAGCGTCGAACCCCCGACGCCCGGAGGTGCCAGAACCATCGTGTTGGTCAGTTTTTGCAGCGCGCTTTGGTAGAAATACGGACAAATGCTGTCCGAGGCCTGAAGGACGATCCCGCGCCTTTCGATCCGTCCGAGGCCGGGTTCCCGCAGCGGAAGGCCCTGTCGAGCGGGCGAGGCGGATGGACCTGGTTCATCTTTAGCGGGCTTCGGGCGGCCACGGCATGAGCGGAGCGTCCGCACCCACAGATGAACCTAGGCTGCACCCGGCCGAGGTGTCGCGAACAGAGGTGTTACTCGGTTCTTGACGGACGTCATGCGGTGGCGGTACTGGCGCCGGACGCACCGAGGCCCCGGCCGTTTCCAGCACGGGGCCCCGTCTCCTCCTCCCCGGAGGTCTCAGTTCTTGGTGGTGGTGTTTTCTGCCGGTTTCTGGCCCGGGTTGCCTTCGCCAAGAACATGCGGCGGCTTGCCACCTGCAGCGGCGCTGCCGCGTTTTCCGGTATTCAGCGGATCATCCTGGCGCTGCACCGATCCCTCGAAATGGGCGCCGCTTTCTATCGCGATGGTCTTGTGGATGATGTCGCCTTCGACACGGGCGGTCGAGGTCAGCCGCACCTTGAGCCCGCGCACCTTACCGATCACCCGGCCATTGATCACCACGTCATCGGCGATGACTTCGCCGCGCACGGTGGCGTTTTCGCCAACGGTGAGCAGATGCGCCTGGATGTCGCCGTCGATCGTGCCTTCGACCTGAATGTCGCCGGTCGTCTTGAGGTTGCCCGTCACGACAAGGTCGGAAGACAGCATCGACGCCGGCGGTTTGGCCTTGGGCGCGCTGGGGATCGGGTTGTCCCCGCCGGGGCGGGGAATCCCGGCCTCGGTCGCCTTGCCCTTCTCCGGTTCCCCGGCCTTCGGGCCCGGCTCGTTGATCCTGCTTTTAGAAAACATCTCTCGCTGCCTTGATGTAGGTCATGGGGTTCACGGGTTTCCCGTCGACGCGCACCTCGTAGTGGAGGTGGGTGCCGGTCGACCGTCCGGAGTTCCCCATATCACCTATCCTGTCCCCGCGCGAGACCCTTTGACCTTCTTTGACACGCAGTTTGGCCATGTGGCCATAGCGCGTTTCCAACCCGAATTCGTGCCGGATCTTTACCATGCGGCCATAGCCGGACACCCAGCCCGCCTTGGTCACCACACCGTCTGCGGTGGCGTAAATCGGCGTGCCATAGCCCGAGGCGAAATCGACGCCCTCGTGCATGCGGTTTCCGCCCAGCGTGGGATGGCGGCGCAGGCCAAAGGGACTGGTGAAGCGGTAGGTGGATTTCAGCGGCTGCGCGAAGGGCAGCTTTTCGGCCGCGATGCGGTAGAGATTCAATTCGTCGAGCCGACCCATGAGCGCGGTGGCCCGGAGTTCATCCGGGCTGGCAACCGCGTCGTTGCCCTTGGTCGAGATCGATAGAGGTGTCAGCGGTCCGCCGATGCCGGAATAGCCTTGGCGCACGCGCTCGATCAGCTGGTCGGTGGACAGCCCCGCGGCCTGGAACATCTTGTCGAGTGGCGCCACCGAGACGGTCAGGGCTTCCTCAAGCGAGGCGAAGATCTGGTCGTTGCGCTCGGCGGTCAGTTCCTGCTCGTAGGCCAGAGCCTCGGCCAAGTCGTAGGCTGCCGCGGCATCTGCGGCCACGGTGTCCCGCTCGATCGCGGTTTCCTCCAGGGCGGCCGTCAGGAAGGCTAGGGTATCCTGCACGTCGGCGGCGCGCGGCCCCTGGGCCACTTGCCGGTCGTTCGCCGTGCCGTCGAGTTCGGCGGCCAGTTCACGGGTGCGGGCGCGCGCCGCGTCGCGTTCGGCCATGGTCTTGCGCAGTGTCTGGCGCAGGACGTTCATCCCGGTTTCAAGCTCGCGGCGGCGCTCTTCGGAGGAAAGCAGCGCTGATTGCATCCGCGAGACCTCTCCCATCGCCAACTCGAAGCGCTGGCGCGCGGCGCTCACCTCCTCGGCGCTGGCGTCGCGTTCGGCTGCGAGGGCGTTGAGCCGTTCGTCGTAAAGCGCCTGTTCCCGCTTGGCCTGGTCGCGCAGCGTGTCCGACCCGACCTGATCCATCAGCACGATCGCGGTCGACAGCATGGCCCAGGCCACCAAGGTCGCACCGCCTGTCAGACCCAGCGCCTGCGCGCTCGGCGAGAGCCGTACGAAGCGCGTGCTGTAATCGGTGCGCAGAAACAATCTCTGTTCGGGAAGAAAGCGCTCAAGCGCCATGTCGATGCGGTGGAAAAGTCGCCTCGTCAATGCCTTCGCCTCGTCTGCCCTTCTTGTCGGTCAGATACGCCGCGGGGGGTCTGACGCCCCCGTGACTAGCCAGCGCATACTGCCGCCGCAAGTTTTTTAAGTCTTTTTGCACATTTCGCGGGACCAAGCGCCGTGAATCGGGCAAGATTCCGCCGATTCCCGCGCAAGGGTTGCAAAAGGGCATCGGTTTCGCCGTATCGGCGACAAGCCGCCCGAAGCCGATTGCGTGCGGACACGCGGGGCGATCAGAGCGCGCGAACTGCCTCGAGAACCTCTTCGGCATGGCCCGGAACCTTGACCTTGCGCCAGACCCGCGCGACCTGACCCGTGCCGTCGATCAGGAAGGTAGACCGCTCGATCCCCATGTATTTCTTGCCGTACATGGATTTCTCGACCCAGCTACCGAAGCGTTCGCAGACATCGCCGTTTTCATCCGACAGCAGCGGCACGGTCAATTCATGCTTGCAGCGGAACTTGCCGTGTTTGGCGACGCTGTCCTTCGAGATGCCGAAAACCTTGGCGCCGGCGGCTTCGAACTCGGCCAAGAGGCCGGAAAAGGCGATGGCTTCCTTCGTGCAGCCCGACGTGTCATCCTTAGGGTAGAAATACAGAACCACGGGGGCGGGGCGAAGTGCCGAGAGGGTGACGTCTTCGCCGCCGTCCTGGGGCAGGGTGAAATCGGGCGCGGTCTGGCCGGTGTCGATCATGGGTCTTGGTATCCTTCGGGTTGGCAGGAATGCGCCAAGGGTGTAGCGCGACGCGGCACAGAATAGGTGGCGCGCGAGGGCAGGCAAGCAGGGATCCGCCGTGGCGCCACGTTGCGCAGGGCCGCGGGGGCGGGCCGTCGGGATGAACGACAGGACGACAGGACCAAAAAGCCAGAACCCGGGGACCGAGCCGCACCAGCGCTTCGGCCTGTGGCTGTTGCTGAGCCTCGGCATGCTGGTCGGCTTGGCGGGCCTGGCAGGGTTGGCATTGACCGGACGGATGGTGGCGATGCCCGGCTGGGCGATCGGGCGGGTCGAGGCGCGGCTGAACAGTGCGTTGGCCCCGGTCGAGGTACGCATCGGCGGTATGGACGTCCTGGTGTCGCGCGACAGCGTGCCCGCGATCCACTTTTCCGATGTCGTGGTGCTGGATGCCGCCGGGCGCGACATCGCCGCGTTGCCCGAGATCGGCGCGACGCTGTCGGGGCAGGGGCTGCTATCTGGGCGGATCGACGTCACCCATGTGGCGTTGAGCGGGGCGGAGCTGACGCTCAGGCGCGCGCCCGACGGGCGGTTGGACCTGGCGTTGGGGGGCACCGGGGCGCCGGTCAGCGCGGCGGGCAGCTTGGGCGAGGTGCTGGACGAAATAGACCGCGCCTTGTCTTCGCCGGGCCTGGCCGCGATACGTGGGGTCAGCGTCGAGGGTCTGGGCCTGATCTTCGAGGACGCGCGGGCGGGCCGGACCTGGAATGTCGAGAACGGGCTGATGACGCTGGACCAGACCGAGGCCGAGGTGGCCGTGCGCGCGTTCTTTTCGTTGCGCGGGGCGGGTGAGGTGCCGGCGGAGCTGGCCTTCGATTTTACCTCGCTCAAGGGCAGCCCCGCGGCAAGGTTCGCGGCCAATTTCTCGGATGTGCCGTCGGCCGATATAGCGACCCAGTCGCCCGCGCTGGCGGCTCTGGCGCTGATCGACGCGCCAATCGCGGGGGCGATCCGCACCGAGGTCGATGCGTCCGGCACGCTGGGACCGCTGAGCGCCGCGCTGGAGATCGGGGCAGGCGTTCTCCGCCCGGCGGGCGGAGCACCGCCGATTGGCTTCGCCGCTGGCAAGTCCTATTTCACCTACGATCCCGCGCTGCGGCGGTTGAATTTCGACCAGATCGCCCTGGATACCGCGGTGCTGCGGATGACGGCCGAGGGCCACGCATATCTTCGCGACATGGAGGGCGGCTGGCCCGAGACGCTGATCGGGCAATTGGCGTTTCGCGAGGTCGCGCTTGACCCCGAGGGCGTGTTCGAGGCGCCTGCGGTGTTCAATGGCGGCGCGCTCGACCTGAAGCTGCGTCTGGACCCTTTGACTGCCACGCTCGGCCAGGTGGTGCTGCTGGACGAGGGGCGCGCCTATCGGGGCCGGGGCGTGGTGCGGGCGCTGTCTCAGGGCTGGGACGTTGCGGTCGATGCCGAGATTGACGAGATCAGCGACAAACGCCTGCTTGCGCTGTGGCCGCTGAACGTGGCGGGAAAAACGCGGAAATGTTTTTCCGAGAACGTCCTGACAAGCGATCTCTACGATGTGCGGGTGGCGCTGCGCCTGCCGCCCGACGGCCCACCGCGGATGTCACTGACGCACGCCTTTCGCGATGCCGAGGTGCAAGTCCTGAAGACGATGCCGGCGATCCGCGATGGCCGGGGCTATTCCACCATCGAGGGGCGCCGCTACACCCTGTCGGTCGAGGGGGGGACGATCCCGGTTCCGATGCTGGGCCCGTCGATGTGGCGGGCACGACCTTGCAGGTCGAGGACTTCACCGAAAAGCCCGCCACGGCGCGGATCGTCCTGCGCACCCGAAGCACAATAGCCGCGGCGCTTGGACTGATCGATCTGCCGCCGCTGGGGATTACCTCGGCCGCGGGTCTTGCCACTGATCTCGCCGAGGGTTCTGCCGCGATGGAAACGCATCTTTCGCTGCCGCTTGTGAAGGGACTCGAACCCGGCGACGTCAGCTACCGAGTCACGGGCGCCCTGTCGGACGTAGTGTCCGACCGATTGGTACCCGGGCGACGTTTCGAGGCCAAGCGCCTGGACCTTGGGGCGTCCGGGGACGATGTGCGGATCTCGGGTGCCGCGCAGCTGGAGGGTGTGCCGCTGCGCGGTGCCTGGACGATGGTACCGGGCGCGGATGGGGCGGGCCGAAGCCGGGTCGAGGGGACGCTGGAGCTTTCACAGGCACTGAGCGAGCGGTTCGGCATCGGCCTGCCCGAGAACAGCGTGAGTGGTCGCACGGCGGGCAGATTCACGGTGGAGCTTGCGCCTGAGGCGCCGCCGCTTTTCTCGCTGGAATCCAACCTCGTGGGCCTTGGGGTGCGGGTGCCGGGGCTGGGCTGGTCCAAGTCCGAGGCTGCCGCCGGTGCGCTTGAACTTGCCGGACGGTTGGGGTCTTCGCCCGCGGTCGAGCGGTTGACGGTTTCGGCGCCGGGACTGTCGATCGAAGGTTCGGTGGCTCTGACCGAAGGGGGCGGGCTGGAGGCGGCGCGCCTGTCGCGGGTTCGGTTGGGCGGCTGGCTGGATGCGTCCGCGGTCCTGAGCGGGCGGGGCGCGGCGCAGGGGGCGGGCATCGCGATCACGGGCGGCACGGCGGACCTGCGTGAGACGACGCTTGCTGGGACCGGCGGGGCGGGCGGTGTCGGCGCTGTGGACGTCCGTCTGGACCGTCTGATCTTGAGCGACGGTATCGTTCTGACCGGAGTTCGCGGCCGGCTGTCGGGGCAGGGCGGCCTGAGCGGCCGGCTGTCGGCCGATCTGGAGGGCGGTGGTCCGGTGATGGCGACACTCGCGCCGGCTGCGGGCGGCACGGCGGTGCGTGTTCGTGCCGAGGATGCTGGCGCCGCGCTACGTGGTGCGGGCGTCTACCGCCGCGCCAGTGGAGGGGCGCTTGACCTGGTGCTGCAGCCCGTCGGCGCGCCCGGGCGTTATGACGGGCGGCTGCGCATCGACGGGCTGCGCGTGCGGGGCACGCCGGTGCTTGCGGAATTGCTGAGCGCGATCTCGGTCGTCGGCATCGCCGATCTGCTGGATGGCGAAGGGCTCATGTTTTCGGATCTCGATGCGGAATTCCGCCTGGTTCCCGGCGTGATCGAGGTTAAGCGTGCCAGCGCGATCGGCCCGTCACTGGGTATTTCGATGGCGGGTGTCTATGACACGCGCGGCCGCCGGGTCGACATGCAAGGGGTGATCTCGCCAATCTACATGCTGAACTCGATCGGCTCGGTCCTGACGCGCCGGGGCGAAGGGTTGTTCGGGTTCAATTATCGGCTTTCGGGGGATGCGCGCGCCCCCGAGGTCAGGGTCAACCCACTTTCTATCTTCACGCCCGGCATGTTCCGCGAGATATTCCGCGGCCCGCCGCCGAGGGTCCAGTCGCGGCAGGGGACAGGGGACGAGGAATGAAGCTTTCGGATTTCGATTTCGACCTGCCCGAGGAACTGATCGCGACCCGGCCCGCGCGGCCGCGCTCATCTGCGCGTCTTCTGGTCGCCGAGGGCAAAACGGTGCAGGATCTGCATGTATGCGACCTGCCCGATTTGTTGGGGCCTGGCGACCGGCTGGTGCTGAACGACACGCAGGTGCTTCCGGCGCGGCTGACGGGGACGCGTCGCCGCGAGACAACACAGGGTCCTGTCGAAGCGCGCGTCGAGATCACCCTGATGGAGCCGGTCCCGGAAGGACGGTGGCGCGCGATGGCCAAGCCGCTGCGCAAGCTCAAGCCGGGCGAATCTGTGGTGTTCTCGGATGTCCTTTCGGCCGAGGTGGTGCACAAGGGCGCCGAGGACGTGGTGCTGGCTTTCAACTTGGAGGGCGCGGATTTCGATAGCGCGTTGTCCGAGGCGGGGGCGATGCCTTTGCCGCCCTATATCGCCGCGAAACGCGCCGCTGACGCGCGGGATGCCGAGGACTACCAGACGGTTTGGGCTGCGCGTCCGGGTGCCGTGGCGGCGCCCACCGCCTCGCTTCATTTCGACGAACCGCTGTTGGCCCAACTGTGCGCGCGTGGCGTTGAATTTACCCATGTCACCCTGCATGTGGGCGCGGGAACCTTCCTGCCGGTCAAGACGGATGACATCTCGGCTCACAAGATGCATTCCGAATGGGGCGAGGTGACCGAGACCGCTGCGGCCGAGATCAACGCGACCCGGGCCGCTGGCGGGCGGATTATTCCGGTCGGCACCACGGCGCTGCGCCTGATCGAAAGCGCGGCCGACGAGGCGGGCGCCTTGCATCCCTGGGTGGGCGAGACCGATATATTCATCCGTCCGGGCTATCGGTTCCGCATCGCGGACGGGCTGATGACCAATTTCCACCTGCCGCGCTCCACCCTGATGATGCTGGTTTCCGCTCTGATGGGAACGGAAGCGATACGAAAGATTTACGACCATGCCGTTAGGTCGCGCTACCGCTTCTTTTCCTATGGCGATGCCTCGCTCTTGATCCCGGCGGCGGAACACGACAGGCAGGCGTCGCAGACAGGCATTTGAAGCGTGCCCATCTCCCCTAGAGAGGGTCACGCACGCAATAAGGGATTTCACCCGTGTTCCAGGTCTTGGCAAGTTCTTGGGCGCTTTTGCTCGGCATGCTGTTGTTGATGGTCGGCAACGGGATTCAAGGCACTTTGTTGGGGATCCGCGGTGGCATCGAGGGGTTTTCGACCTTCGAGATGTCGATCGTGATGTCGGCCTATTTCGCCGGGTTCCTGGGCGGCTCGCGCCTGGCGCCCGAACTGATCCGACGCGTGGGGCATATCCGGGTTTTCGCCGCACTGGCCTCGCTGATTTCGGCGGTGCTGATTCTGTATCCTGCGCTTACAGATCCCATCGCCTGGACGATCGGACGGGTGCTGATCGGGTTCTGCTTTTCGGCGGTCTACGTCACGGCGGAAAGCTGGCTGAACCATGCCGCGACGAACGAAACCCGCGGCAAGGCGCTGTCTCTTTACATGATCGTGCAGATGGCCGGCATCGTCAGCGCGCAGGGATTGCTGCTGATCGCCGACCCCGCGGGCTTTATCCTGTTCATCATCCCATCGGTGCTGGTGTCGATCTCGTTCGCGCCGATCCTGTTGTCGGTGAGCCCGACGCCTGCCTTCGAGACCACCAAGCCGATGTCGTTGATCGCGTTGGTGCGCACTTCTCCTACGGGGGCGGTGGGTATCTTCCTGTTGGGTGGCGTCTTCTCCGCGCTGTTCGGGATGTCCTCTGTTTACGGCACCAATGCCGGGTTGAGCGTACCGGAAATCTCGGGATTCATCGCGACGGTCTATCTGGGCGGCCTGCTGCTGCAATACCCGATCGGGTGGCTTTCGGACCGGATGGACCGGCGCACGCTGATCTTGGCCGCAGCGGCGACAGGCGGCGCGGCGGCAGGGGCGGCGATGGCGCTTGGCGATGAGTTCGCGGCGCTTCTGGTCGCGGCCTTTCTGATCGGGGGCATGTCGAACCCGCTATATGCGCTGCTCATTGCCTATACGAACGACTACCTTGACCCCGACGATATGGCCGCGGCCTCGGGCGGCCTGTTGTTCATCAACGGGGTCGGTGCGATCCTAGGTCCGCTTCTGACCGGCTGGATCATGGGGCTTATCGGTCCGCAGGGGTTCTTCCTGTTCATCGCCATCGTGATGTTGTCGCTGGCCGTTTTCACGGGTTACCGCATGACCCAGCGCGCTGGGGTTCCGGTAGAAGATACCGCGTCCTATGCGCCGGTGCTTCCGACCTCCTCGCCGGTGGCTGTCGAGGTCGCCCAGGAGGTTGCGATCGAGGCCCAGCACGACGAGGCGAGTCCGCCGACCCAAGAGGCGCCAAGCCAGTCCTGAACGGCTTGCGCCGCTTTGCTGAATCTGAAACGATCCTCGCTAGGGATGGACAGTCATGGCCCGGAGCAGGAGGAGAGACATGTCGCGCAAGGCGGAGATCATCGATTTCTGGCTTAACGAAATCGGCCCGGCGGGCTGGTACAAGGCCGACCCGGCGGTCGACGAAGCGATCACGACGCGTTTCAAGCCCTACTGGGAATCCGCTCATGCCGGTGAGTTGCACGATTGGCCGACCAATCCCGAGGGTGCGCTGGCCTTCCTTATCCTGACTGACCAGTTTCCGCGCAACATGTTCCGGGGTGACTGGCGCGCCTTCGCAACGGACGTGCTGGCACGCGCTGCGTCGAAACAGGCGATCGAGCACAATTTCGACATGCGCTATCCCGAGCCCGAGCGGCAGTTCTTCTATATGCCTCTGATGCATTCGGAATGCCTGATGGACCAGGATCGCTGCGTGCGGTTGATGCTGACGCGGATGCCCGAGACCGGGGCGGACAACCTGCTGCATGCCAAGGCGCATCGTGAACTGATCCGGCGCTTCGGCCGCTTCCCGTTCCGCAACGAGGCACTGCACCGCGGCTCGTCGGACGAGGAAATCGCGTTTCTTGACTCGGGTGGCTACGCCGCCTGCGTCGAGGAATTGCGCGCCTCGGCGTGACGCCGGGCGGCCAAGTTAGCGGGACAATCTGACAGGGAGAGGCGCCATGGCCGCGCAGAATTTCGACATGATCGTGATTGGCGCGGGGCCCGGAGGCTATGTCGCCGCAATCCGCGGTGCGCAGTTGGGGCTGAACGTGGCCGTGGTGGAGCGCGAGCACCTCGGCGGCATCTGCCTGAACTGGGGCTGCATCCCGACCAAAGCGATGCTGCGCTCGGCCGAGGTGTTCCACCTTATGCATCGCGCCAAGGATTTCGGGCTGAAGGCGGATGGCATCGGCTATGACCTGGACGCGGTGGTCAAGCGGTCGCGCGGGGTGGCTAAACAGCTGACTTCAGGCGTTGGCCACCTGCTGAAGAAGAACAAGGTGACCGTGGTTGTGGGCGAGGCCACGCTGCCCGCCAAAGGCAAGGTCGCCGTCAAGATCGACAAGGGTACCGAGGAGTTGGCGGCCCCGGCCATCGTGCTGGCCACCGGCGCGCGGACGCGCGAACTGCCGGGGCTGGAACCCGACGGCAAGCGAGTCTGGAACTACAAGCACGCGCTCGTCCCCCCGCATATGCCCAAGAAACTGCTGGTGATCGGCTCGGGTGCCATTGGCATCGAATTCGCCAGCTTCTTCAACACGCTCGGTGCCGAAACCACCGTGGTCGAGGTACTGGACCGCGTCCTGCCGGTCGAGGATGCCGAGATTTCCGCCTTTGCGAAAAAGCAATTCGAAAAACAGGGCATGACGATCCGCGAAAAGGCCACGGTGAAAAAGCTGGACCGCGCCGCCGACAAGGTGAGCGCCCATGTTGAACGGGGCGGCAAGACCGAGAAAATCGAGGTCGACACCGTGATTTCCGCCGTGGGCATCGTGGGCAATGTTGAGGGGCTGGGGCTGGAGGCGCTCGGCGTCACCGTCGACCGCACCCATGTCGTGACCGACGAATACTGCCGCACCGGGGTCGACGGGCTTTACGCCATCGGCGATGTGGCGGGCGCGCCGTGGCTGGCGCACAAGGCGTCCCACGAGGGCGTGATGGTGGCCGAACTGGTCGCGGGCGGCCATCCGCACCCGATCAGGCCGGGGTCCATCGCGGGCTGCACCTATTGCCATCCGCAGGTCGCCAGCGTCGGTCTGACCGAGGCGCAGGCGAAGGAGAAAGGTTTCGAGGTTCGCGTCGGCCGCTTCCCGTTCATCGGAAACGGCAAGGCCATTGCGCTCGGCGAACCGGAGGGCCTGGTCAAGACGGTGTTCGATGCCAAGACCGGTGAGTTGCTGGGCGCGCATATGGTCGGCGCCGAGGTGACGGAACTGATCCAGGGCTATGTCGTGGGCCGCACGCTCGAAACAACCGAGGCAGAGTTGATGGAAACGGTGTTCCCGCATCCGACGCTCAGCGAAATGATGCACGAATCCGTGCTGGATGCCTGGGGACGCGCCATCCATTTCTGATTGCGTGTTGGCTCGGCCGCGGACGCAAACTGCTCCCGGTGTCGGGGACTACTGAAAAACGGGGGACTTGCCTATCGGAATGGCGGTCACGGCGCCTGTGCGGATTGTCCTATTTCTCGATCGGCAGTTTCCCGTTCATCCACTCGCGGAAGGCCCCCATGTTGTAGACCTTCTCGTAGCCGAGCTTTTTCATCACGCGACCGGCGAGCAGCGACCGCGTACCGTTCTCGCAATACAGCACGAAGGTCTTGGCCGGGTCGAGGGCCGGGTCGAAGTTCGGAATCGCCGGGTTCGCCTTGTGCCGGATGTAGGGCAGTTCGATATGCAGCGCGCCCTTCGCTTTTCCCGTTCGGCGGATTTCGCTTTCGCTGCGCACATCGATCAGTAACACCTCGCCGCGCTCGGCAGCGGCGGCGGCGTCCTTGGCGGACATCCTCTCGACATTTGGATAGATGCGGGTGATCAGGTCGAGGGCCTTGAACATTGCGGCGCGCTCCTCATGGGTCTCTGTCCGCCCGGACTATAGGCAGCGCGGGCACGTTTGTGAAAGGCCGATGCGGTCGCATGGGGCGCATCCAGGCATGTTCCCGTAACGTTCCGTATTTCCAGTTGGGAATCGAGGCGCGCTCGACTATGTGTAGGCTTGAATTCTCCGGGGGTAGCCATGGCCGAGCTGAAACGCATCGAGGTGCGCGGCGCGCGCGAGCATAATCTAAAGGATGTCGACGTCGACATTCCCCGCGACACCCTGACGGTCATCACCGGACTGTCGGGCTCGGGCAAGTCCTCGCTTGCCTTCGACACGATCTATGCCGAGGGTCAGCGCCGCTATGTCGAGTCGCTTTCGGCCTATGCGCGGCAGTTTCTGGACATGATGGAAAAGCCGGATGTCGATCACATTTCCGGCTTGTCGCCAGCCATTTCCATCGAACAGAAGACGACGTCCAAGAACCCGCGCTCCACCGTCGGCACCGTCACCGAGATCTACGATTACCTGCGGCTGTTGTTCGCTCGCGCAGGCACGCCCTATTCGCCGGCCACCGGCCTGCCCATCGAGGCGCAGCAGGTGCAGGACATGGTAGACCGCGTGATGGCGATGGAGGAGGGGACGCGCGCCTACCTGCTGGCCCCCATCGTGCGCGACCGCAAGGGCGAGTACCGCAAGGAATTCCTGGAACTGCGCAAGCAGGGTTTTCAGCGGGTCAAGGTGGACGGAGAGTTTCACGATTTGGATGAACCGCCGACGCTCGACAAGAAATTCCGCCACGATATCGACGTGGTCGTCGACCGGATCGTGGTAAAGGAGGGGATTGAGACGCGGCTGGCGGACAGTTTCCGCACCGCGCTGGACCTGGCCGACGGGATCGCGGTGCTGGAAACCGCGCCCAAGGAAGGCAACCCGGAACGCCATACGTTTTCCGAGAATTTCGCATGCCCGGTGTCGGGGTTCACCATCCCTGAGATCGAGCCGCGGCTGTTTTCGTTCAACGCGCCCTTCGGGGCATGCCCCGATTGCGACGGGCTGGGGGTGGAACTGTTCTTCGATGAACGCCTGGTTGTTCCCGACTCCGTGCTGACCGTCTGGGACGGCGCCATTGCGCCCTGGCGCAAGGGTAAGTCGCCCTATTTCCGCCAGACCATCGAGGCCATCGCCCGGCATTACGAGTTCGACAAGGACACGCCGTGGAAGGATCTGCCGGCGCACGTTCAGCAAGTGTTCCTGTATGGCTCGGGCGAGGAGGCGATCCCCTTCCGCTATGACGAGGGCGGACGGATCTACAACGTGACGCGGCCCTTCGAAGGCGTGATCCCGAACATGGAGCGGCGCTATCGAGAGACCGACAGCGCCTGGATCCGCGAGGAGTTCGAGCGCTACCAGAACAACCGCCCCTGCCAGACCTGCGGCGGCCACCGGCTGCGCGAAGAGGCGCTGGCGGTCAAGATCGGGGGACTGCACATCGGCGAAGTGGTGCAGATGTCGATCCGGGAGGCCTATGCCTGGGTCGGCGATGTGCCAGACAGCCTTTCCAAGCAGAAAAACGAGATTGCCCGCGCGATCCTGAAGGAAATCCGCGAGCGGCTGGGCTTCCTGAATAATGTCGGGCTGGAATACCTGACGCTGAGCCGCAACGCCGGCACGCTTTCGGGCGGCGAGAGCCAGCGGATTCGCCTCGCCAGCCAGATCGGCAGCGGGCTGACCGGCGTGCTCTACGTGCTGGACGAGCCGTCCATCGGTTTGCATCAGCGCGACAACGGGCGGCTGTTGCTGACGCTGAAGAACCTGCGCGACCAGGGCAACACGGTGATCGTGGTCGAGCATGACGAGGAGGCGATCCGTGAGGCTGATTACGTCTTGGACCTTGGACCCGGGGCGGGGGTGCACGGCGGAATAGTCGTCAGCCGCGGCACGCCGGCTGAGATCATGGCTGACGCTGCCTCGGTGACGGGGCAATACCTGTCGGGCACACGCCAGATCGCGGTGCCGGCGGCCCGGCGGCCCGGCAACGGCAAGAAGATCACCGTGGTCAAGGCCGCCGGCAACAACCTGCGCGACGTGACTGCTGAATTCCCGTTGGGTAAGTTCGTATGCGTGACCGGCGTTTCGGGCGGGGGCAAGTCCACGCTGACAATCGAGACACTGTTCAAGACCGCCAGTATGCGGCTGAACGGGGCGCGCCAGACCCCCGCACCCTGCGAAACGATCAAGGGGCTGGAGTATCTCGACAAGGTCATCGACATCGACCAGCGCCCGATCGGGCGCACGCCCCGGTCGAACCCCGCGACCTATACCGGCGCCTTCACGCCCATCCGCGACTGGTTCGCGGGCCTGCCCGAGGCCAAGGCGCGCGGCTACAAGCCGGGTCGCTTCAGCTTCAATGTCAAGGGGGGGCGTTGCGAGGCCTGCCAGGGCGACGGCGTCATCAAGATCGAGATGCACTTCCTGCCCGATGTCTATGTGACTTGCGAAACCTGCAAGGGGCACCGCTACAACCGCGAGACGCTTGAGATCAAGTTTAAGGGCAAGTCCATCGCCGACGTGCTGGAGATGACGGTCGAGGATGCGCAGGAATTCTTCAAGGCGGTGCCCGCGATCCGCGAAAAGATGGACGCGTTGGTGCGGGTGGGGCTGGGCTATATCAAGGTGGGTCAGCAGGCCACGACCCTGTCAGGCGGCGAGGCGCAGCGGGTCAAGCTGTCGAAAGAGTTGTCGAAACGGGCCACCGGTCGGACGCTTTACATCCTCGATGAACCCACGACGGGCCTGCATTTCGAGGATGTGAGAAAGCTGTTGGAGGTGTTGCACGAACTGGTCGAGCAGGGCAACACGGTCGTGGTGATCGAGCATAACCTCGACGTCATCAAGACCGCCGACTGGATCATCGACATCGGCCCCGAAGGCGGGGACGGCGGTGGGCAGATCGTTGCCGAGGGAACCCCCGAAGAGGTCGCCGAGGTGGCGCAAAGTCACACGGGTCGGTATCTCAAGGAGATGTTGAAACCCCGCAAGGTGGCCGCGGAATAGCCCGAGAACGGCCGTTTTTCGATGCGAGACCATGCCGGATCGAGACACACACCCCCGGAGCCCGCCTCATGCACCGATCCGGCCTAATTCCGAATCTTATGCTGATTGCCTGCGCAATTGCCGCGCCCGCAACGGCGGGCCAACGTGCTATTAGCGAAAGCCTCGTCGATTGCGCGGCGCTGGTCACCATCCCCGCACGTGCCTTTCCAGAGCATGCCGCAGCGGCGGGTGAAGCGGGACTTTCTTCCGTTGCCAGGGCGTTCCTAGATGGCGCGAAGAGCTGCGCGGCCGCGGAGGGTCAGGGCGCGCCCGAGGCTCATATTGCTGCACTTTTTTCACGGAAGTCCGCGTTCTGGGACACGCACGGCATGCGGTTCACCGTGACCGAGGATTTCCGCGACTGGATGGTTTACTGCCGCGACCTTGCCGGCCGGCACGGGGTCGAGCTGGGGCGCTGAGTTGGTGCAGGGCCGCCGGATCGGTCGAGCAACCGGCCGACCGTGTACAGCAAGTCGTTGATCGCGCGGGTCTCTGGATCGACGCGGAACACGTAACCGTATGGGCTTGGTTCGTAGTCCCAGTACGCGCCACGCCTGTTGCAGCGCGGATCGGAACGCCGGTGGACACGCTCATCAGCACGGGCTTCGCACGCCAGTCTAGGCGGCACGCAGAACGGGGCCTTCTGGACCAGTCAGGGCGTGAATGGGGTGGCTCGGCAGACGCGGACAGCGGCATAATCCCGACCGTCAGGCTGGCGACGATAGCTCCATCTGCGGCTCTGCGGTGGTGCCACGAGACACGATCATGACAGCCGGGGCGCTTGCAGGGCCGTCGCCCCTGGATAGTCATGGCCTTGCCGAGGCTCAGCCGGTCTTGCAGGTGCTGATGCCGAAAATCGAATAGGCCGGGCAGGTTGAGGTGAGTCCGGTGATGAGCGGCACGACACCGATCAGGTAGAGGTAGCGCCAGGCCGACTCGCTGTCGTTAAGGAAGAACCCGGCTATGAGGCCGAGGCCGACCACAATTCGTGCGATACGGTCGACGGTTCCAACATTCTTTGCAAACATTGTCTTCTCTCCCGTTGTTTTGCCGCGGGCCGGATTCCGCCAGTCCGCCATGCCTGAACCATCCCTAATATGGCATGGCGCCGTGATTTCGTCACGGCGCCATGAATCTGATCCGGCGTCAGGAAGAGGGGAGACAGGGTGCGGGCGGGGCTGTGGC